>CAZDAM010000004.1:33877-73078 GCA_964503595.1 uncultured bacterium | reverse complement strand
GTGAAGGAAATGGAGGTTGTGGTATTGCGATCCAGGATCACCGAAGCCGTGCTCAGTTCCAGCAAGGGAGCATCATCAACCGGAAGAATTTCAATCGAAGCCAGTGTGGAAGCACAATAAAGCTCCTCGGTTTCAGTTTCACAAACCTGAATTCCAAGTTCGACCAGACCATTGAAATCCTGGGCCGGAAGAAATGCCGGCTCCCCGTTAACGGATGTCACAATCCCAGCAGTGGAAGGATCTACCGAATAGCTGGTTTGCAGAACATCATCCTCTTCATTGCTCAGAGTGATTGGCAGCAGAACAAAGGTATCCTCATTGGTTGTCAGGGGACCCATCGGCTCCAGAACGGGAGCTGTATTCGGTCGTGCTCCGACTTCGATATCTGTACCACTTAAGAGGTAAAGCCCTGTCGGCTGATGCAAAAGCTCAAGCAAAAATCCGTCCGCACCAAAGAAACCAGGATCCGGGACATAAACCAGATGCCCGTTTTCATAGAGAAGTTCTCCGGATGAAGGAGCGGTCACAAGATTCAGGGCAACAGAAGAGTCAAGCACCAGGGGAAAGCTGACAGGCTCCTCATAGGCAGTGCTGAGAAAATCCGGAATCTCTTCCAGATCCGGGAATGGAGCTTTCACAAAGCCATAGGCAAACTCGGCTCCGGAAAAGCCGGACGGATGCTGTAGAAATCCCCTGAGGGTCACGCTCTCGGTAAGCTCAAGCTGGGCCGGCAAATCCAGAAAGGCACTATTCAGATCCGGAGTGGAGTCATCCAGGGTGTAATAGAGTCGGCTCTGGGCAATGGTGGAATCCAGATTCAGAACCCCGGTTCCAGCAAAGTACTGATCTACAGAAGGAGTTTCAAAGGCAAGCTCAAGCTCAGGGAGCGTAATCCGCTCAAACGAATAAGTGTAGTCCTGGGAACGAAGACCATGCGGACTTTCAAGTCTGAAGCTCAAAGTCGTACTCTGGGCAACGGGAAGACTGTATGGAAGAGGGAAGCTTTCCTGATTCGCAAGAACGATTCTTTCACCAGAAGCCCCGCTACCGGAAATGCTCAGAATGAAATCATCCACAAAATAGGGCAGATCGAGATTTTCCGGCGGATCTGCTGCAAGCGAAGCTTCAGGAACAAGCTCCCTGACATAGGAAAAGAAGCGAACCCCGCCCTCCTGATTCGAGACCGTACGGACAAATGCCTTGACCGTGGTGGTTTCCTCAATCAGAAAAGCAACAGAAGAAGAAGCCACCTGAGCAGTGTCCGAAGATTTCGGATTGCTTCCATCCAGGGTATAGACAATCTCTCCTTCCGACACATTGAAGGCAGCCTCGAAAGGCAGGGCAAAATATCCCGAAGGATAGGAAGCAAACAGTTCGGGAAGCTCTGTGGGAGCCGAGTTCAAACTGAGGGCCGCAACGGTTGTGGTCGCATTCACCGTCTGGGTTCCGCGATAGATTACAGCATCAAAGCTGTCCAGATAATCCACCTGAATCTGCCGGTTTTCTCCATAGGGAACATCAAGAACAACCCGGGTGACCGATGCCGATACAGTCTGGCTGATGGGGGAGAAATCACTGCCGCTCAATCCGATTCTGATTTTCTGGATATCTCCAAGCGAAAACTCTGATTCAGCTCCGGCAAAAGCAGTTTCCACCGTTGCGATCGAGGGCCGGACACGAGCCTGGGCTTCGCCCCTCTTCAGCATGGAGTAAAGGGCTTCTGAAGGAGAAAATCCGGCTGTATCCCTCTTCTGAATCTGATAAACCTTTTTCAGAAGAACCACATCATTTCGAATCAGGCGGGCCACAATCGCGGTCGTATTCAGACCATCAAGATACAGGGGAATTTCCCGGTGCAAAGAAGAAGAAAGCAAACTTCCCGCAATGACAGTCTCTTGGGATCCAGCTTGAGCCGCAACTTCAAGCCGCAGATTTTTCAGCATTCCCGGTGAAACATGAACCCCAAAAGTCAACTGATCCAAAGGCCCGGGGCTGAGGACATCTCCTTGCAGCTGGGGCCACAACTGGCCAACCCTTTGGACCTGCACCGGGCTGAAGGAAAGTTCCGGAGCCACACTCCGGCCACGTGCCCCACCTTCAAGCACAAAGCTCTTCTGATAGCCCAAAACCTCAAAAGCAGCCTGAGGCTGAACGGCTTCCACGTACACAGGCCATCCTGCTGGCAGAATCTCAAGACGGGCTTCTTCCGGAAGGTAGAACCCCTCTGGACGATACACCTGCCATTTTCGGGAAGAAGGCTCCAGAAACCAGATGGCCCTGATTCCGGACAGGTTAAGACTGGTCACGGCAACCGCATTTGCAAGCCCTGGCTGAATCAGGGCAAAGCCCGGTTTTTGTAAAGTGATTCGATAGGGACCATCCTGCACCGGAGCAAGAGCCTGAAGACCCTTTTTACTCAGGCGGTAAAACCCCTGGGCACCCGATACAGTACCTGAAGACAGCCCCCCTACCCTGGCAATCGGCTGAAGCGGCATCTCGGAACGAGCTCTCCAGAGTCCATCCACCAGTGCCCAGTCTGCACTGATTTCCTGATGCGGCACCGGCTTTATGGCAATACGGGAAGCCGAAATCATCGACAGAAGAATGAATGGCAAGAATAAAAGCAATTTGCGCATAAACACAAAATCAACTCAGAAGAAAGCCCCCTGAGGTGAAACTCCGGTTAGATTTAGCCGAGCCGCTTATTCTATCCTAGATGATCGTTAAAACACCAACTGAAAGAGTGCAGGTCGCGTATCTTCAGCACTTTTTTGCCTGCTTCCATTCGTATCCAGCACCACATAAACCTGTCTATCCTGAACAGCCAGACCTTCCGCCACTCCGAAAGGGCCTTTTTCCTGATACATCCCATCTTCCACATGGGCATAAGAACAGCTGTCCACCGTCGCAAAACTTTCCGGATCCACCTTCAGAATCCGGCGACCATTGCGCTCCAACAGGTAAAGATAACCGGAATCAAAGTCAGCGCCGGCAAAATCGGGATACATCCAGCTTCCCTGGGAGTAGCGGGGAAGATCGGCCGCCGCGGGCACATCGAACTGATGAAAAATTCTTCCCGTCCCAGGATGGACCTCATAGGCCATCCGAAACTGTCTCTCATTGAAAACCCAGAGCCTTCCACTCTCTTCATCACAGGCAATCGCCTCCAGTCCGGCGTTCACAATCCCGGAAAACGGCATCATGGAGTTTCTGTGAAATCCGGCAAAATCAGGGATCAGCTCTTCAACCTCTCCTTTGACATTGACCTTCAGCACCGAGCGGGTACTTTCCGAAGCAATCCAGAATTCATTTCCGAAATGGCAGATACCCTCAAAATCAACCCGACCCATCTTCTCTGTTCTTTTCGCGAAATCCAGCAACCATTCCCCATCAACTGCCTGAGCCACCCGAAGCCAGGCTCCCCCTTCTTTGCGAATGACAATTTCCAGGATATCGTTCTGATAAGACAGATCGGAAATGCTGAACAGCCTTCCTCCGCGCAGAGTCAGACCGGAAAGATCAACCCGACCCCCAAAGGAGTCCACATCAATCAGGTGAGTCGCAACATGCCCACATTCGCGGGCAAAGGAAAGCGAAAACAGGAGATTTGCAAGCAACAGAAAGCGAAACATGGGAGCAAGATAACATGACTCCTCCCGCCTCTTGACAGGCAGAAAAAATCCCTTAAGCTTCTCTCCACTTGCTTCGTCTGGAGGATGGCATGAAAAAACTGATTTTTGCCGGGCTGCTATTAAGTGGACTGGCCCAGGCTGCCGACATTGTTCGCATCCCCAATACCCCTGAAAACTGGAAAATGCTGTCCGAGCTCAGGATTGACTATATGGCCCGCACTCCGGAAGGCATTGATATTCTTCTTGATGGCCCAACCCGCTTAAAGCTCATGACCCGCTCAGGGCTTCACGGAGACATCACACGCACGTCCACCCTGGTCATGAAGGATGCCGAAAAGCAGTTTGAAGCTGCCCTGGAAACAAGATCTGACAACCCTCTTGGGGTGTATCACACCTTCGAAGAGATGGAAGCGGAGCTCAAGGAACTGGCCTTGGCCCATCCTGACAAAGCCAACCTGTTTGCCGCCGGAACCACCCATGAGGGAAATCCAATTTATGCCATGGAACTGAAAACAGGATCCGGTGAAGGCAAACCCGCCTATTTTGTTGTCGGCTCTCACCATGCCCGCGAATGGATCTCTGTCGAAGTTCCCCTGGCCTTCCTCAAGGAAATGCTGAATCAGTACGGCAAGGACGAAAAAGTCACCCAGCTGATGGATACAAGCGTCTTTGTTGTTGTCCCCATGCTCAACGTGGATGGCTCAATCTACAGCCGGAACAAGAAACCCATGTGGCGCAAGAACCGAAAACCCAATGAAAGTGGTGGCGTTGGGGTCGACAACAACCGCAACTACTCCTACAAATGGGGAGTTTCCGGAGCTTCCACCTGGTCCGGATCAGATACCTACATGGGACCATGCGCCATGTCCGAGGTCGAGAATCAGGCCGTGCGCTCCCTGGTCGAAAAATATAATTTTGTCGCCGCGACCTCCTTTCACTCTTACAGCGAACTTGTGCTCTGGCCCTGGTCCTATACGGATCGCATTGCCACCAAGGATGAAGAAATTTTCAGCCGTCATGGCCAGGAAATGGCTGACATCATGGGCTACCGCGGCATGCAGTCCTCCGGTCTCTATCCTTCCGCTGGTGATACCGATGATTTTCTCTACGGAGAATATGGAGTCCTTTCCTATACCGTAGAGCTGGGAACCCGCTTTGTTCCTGGTGAGAAGGAATATCAGGAAATCGTCAAAACCGGCCCTGAGATGCTGAAATACCTCTTTTCCAGCCAGCGCGAGCGCCTGGCAAATGATACCGCCCTCAGTCGTGTGCTTGCCTCCGATCTGGAAGACATGGTCCGGGGTATGACCCTGGGACAGCAAAGCTCTGATACCGTTGAGGTTTCTACCCGCCTGATCCAGGCCGAAGAAAGTCAGCTGCAAACCGCCATGCAAAGACTTGATATGGATCTGGGCGTGCAGACCCATATCCGTCAGGCAATTCAGAAAGCCAGGGCCTTTCAGTCTCTGGAACAGTAAATGCAAAAAACCCCCGGAATGGCTTGAATCCATTCCGGGGGTTTTTCCTTTTCTGTCCTACTCGTCTTCGGACTCTTCCGTCTCGAAATCCAGTTCTTCCTCTTCGTCCTCATCATCTTCAAAATGAAATTCAATCTGAGGCTCCAGATCCTGGCCGTCTTCACCCCGGATCTGGGAGGCCGATGAAGCCAGCACTCCATTCACAAAACTCAAACTTTCTTCTCCGGCATAATCACCAACAAGCCGGAGAGCTTCTGCTACAATCACTGGTACAGGCAAAACCTCGGAGTAAAGAAGCTCATAGACAGCAATCCTCAAAACAGTTTTTTCCGGAAGGCCAACCCGATTTAAACTCCAGCGGGAAAGATTGCTTTCAATGACCTCATCAATCTGGGCAAGGTTTTCTTCAACTCCCCTTACCAGCTGAAGAGCAAACTCCTGGACTTCCGCGGAAGGTCTGCGCTGCTTACGCAAGAATTCGAGAGTCTCTTCTGCTTCTGTCTCTGCCGAAAAACCGGCAAAAAGAGAAAGCATGGCATATTCACGGCCTTTACTGCGTTTTCCCATTGCTGAACCGAACCTGTGTCATACTGAAGCGCCTTTCGTTATAATAGCGCCCCTACCCCAAAGCGTGCGGATGATACTGTAGCACCATGCAAAGAGCAACCAAGCGGCGATAAGATGAAATTGCGAACAGCAACTCTACTGATAAGTCTCACGGTGTCCCTTAAAACACCGTCTCTGGCCCTGCCCGTAATGCCCCAAAATTCAGGCTCCACCAACCCTGTCGTGGATGCCAGGCTCTCTCTGGCCGAGCTTAGAATCCGGCAGGAAAAATTTGATGCTGCTATAGCAGAAATTCGTAGTGTGCTCTTAAGCTCTCCTTCCGAAGAGCTGGAAATCGAATCTACATTTCTTCTGGGCAAGGCACTTCTTTTATCCGGTCAAGCCACTCTTGCCGAAGAAGCACTGAAGCATCTTCAGGAAAACTGGCCCGATCACTCCCGCACGAAAGAAGCCCGCTTTTTAGCTGTGGAACTGAAATTGCAGGGCATGACCGGTATCGCTTCTTTTGCCCATTCCTTGAGGCAAATTCTGGATTTCGAGCCCTTCAGTGTGGACCTGGACTTTTTCCGTTATTTCATCGGCTATACCGGTGGCTATACCTTCGAGCTCTATAATCCTATTCATGCCGAACTGAAAAAGTGGTTTGAGCACCATGACGTGGATCTTTCCACCAGGGCCCTGCTTCTGGACGGGCTCACCCGGACCCTGAGTCTTGGCGACATGAGCGGACAGGAAAGCCTCAGGGAAATCCTTAAGACCAATCATCTTTTCCATCGGCATCTGGCCTCTTTTGCCCTGATACTCATGGCCGCCAAAAACCATCCGGATCAACCGGACCTGATTGCCCGGAATATTCCTGAGGACTGGCAGGAAACAGAAACCGGACAGCTTTGCAAACTTCTTTTGTTTCATCTTCAGGCCTGGGTTGTCGGAGACTTTCAGTCTGCTCTTTTAACCCTGAGTGAGCTGGATAAGAATTCCTCCACGAAAATCCGCCAGGTTCTGCCCCGGCATAAAAAGCTTCTCGACCAGCTCATTCAACCTACCAAGTCGCATGAACAGCGATTTCAGCTGGCTCTGAGCCTGAAAAGTTATGGCGCAATCTGGTTTGCGCGTGAGCATTTTGAACTCCTGATTCAGGATTTAAGGCCCGGCATTCTGAAGGCCCGTGCCGAATATGAACTGGGTCGCCTTTTCATGGATGATCTCAAAGATGAGGATCAGGCTCGCCAATGGTTGAAAGAAGCCCGCCGGGGCCTCCTCCCTCAGGAATACAAGGATGAAATCGAATGGCGACTCATTCGGCTCATGCAGCCAGAAATGAGGCAGAAGGCCATCACCCGCCTGGCCGGACTGGACGAAGGTTTTGCCGAAGCGGCAATCCAGGCCGAACTCAAGCGGGGTTCCCTGTCCCAAGCCCTGATCGATAAATACTGGAAAGCCCTGCAGCGCATGAACCCCGATGCGGCCTCCCGCAAGGAAATCCTGATTACTCTGGCCATTCTGGCCGAAGAAGCTCATCAGTACCCCAAAGCCCGCTTTTTTCTGGAAGAACTGGCTCGTCATGATCTGGCAAGAGCCCAGAAAATGCTCGATCAGAATCTCTTCCGCCAGGATCTGTTTGAAGCCCGCCTCCAGCAGAATCTCAGCCCGGAACCCGAGCGCTGGCGCTATGAGCAGGGCCGTGTCCTGCATCTTCTGGGACGAAGCACTGAAGCAAGGGCCATTTTTGAGAGCATTGAATCCAGAAAGAGCGTCTATGCCGAAAAAGCCCGCATGGCTCTTCTGAAAATGGAACTGGGACCCCAGCCCTATTCCAGAGGGCAGATGAACCAGCTTCGGGAACTCATGCAGGAAAACCCGGATCCTGCCGTACAATCAGAGGCCGCCAAACTTTGGTTTCAAAGTGCCTCCACTCTCTTAAGCGGCTATCCCGATCTTGTCGAAAGCCGTCGCAAGGAACTGGATGCTTGGCTGAGTGATGATGTCATCAAACTCGCCCGAAGATTACTGAAAAAACTGAAAATCAGCACTTCCGGAAATGAAGAATCCGCCCGCCAGGCAGCTTTGGCAGTTCACGCCATGGAGGACAAAAATCTGGCTCATGAGCTCTTAAACGCCCTTCCGGACAGCCCTTCTTCCGTGGAAACGCTCAAACTCAAACTTCAGTTTGCTTTGAGCCTGGAAAAAACGGCTGAAGCCATCCAGCTGGGAGAAGCCCTCGCCCAGCTGGTCCGCCCGGATGAAGCCGGGGCCTATCTGGTCCAGAACCTGAAACTGAAGCTCATGCCCAAGGATTCTGAAGAGCGACCCAAAATGTCCGCTGTTCTTCAGGCAGCCGAAAGCTACTGCAAACTTAGAATTGATGCCTGTGGGCCCCTGATTGCCCGGGCCCTGCTGATTCCTTCTCCGGAAGGATTTGAAGATACTGATTTTGCCGAGATGCTGGAATCCAGCAAACTCTTAAGCGAGCATGGTACCGCAACCCTTGCTGAGCGCCTGGCTCAGTTTGTCCAGGCCAATCCGGAATCCTCCTATTCGATTGCGATCGCCGATCTGGCTCTTAGAATCCTGGAAAAACGGGCCACCGCTGCCCACGAAACAACCATTCTGCGCCTGATGCGTCTGGGAGGCTCGCTTGAGCTGGGCCTCTCTGCTCTTTGTAATATTGCTAAGGGACTTGGTTCCGATCCGGAAAACATGTCCCAGACCCGTTTCCTGCGGGAACTTCTTGCCGATGCCCTCGAATCCAAAAAACTCAACCTGGAAGGAGAGAGGGGACTGGAAATTCTGGATTTTCTCTGGAAAGCCCTGCCGGAAGAACAGCAGATCATGGCTTTGAAGGCCTTGGGTGGAGCCGATGCTGATAGCTTAAGAGATTTGAAACAGATTGATGTCTGGCTCAAACAGGACAACTGGAATATGGCATCCCAGAGGATTCATAAGATCCTCAACCTCAGCCGGGTTCCCGATGTTTTGAAATACAAGGCTCTGGAACTTGCTCACAGCCATCTTGAAAACCACCGGCAAAGAAAGATTCAGGATTTTCGCAACTGGCTTTTCAAAATTGATTCCCGCAATCTGCCTCCCCGCCATCAGAAGCAGCATCAGCAATGGATCCGTTCCATCAACGCCGAAGCCGTGGTGGCCTCGCTTCGCAAGGACCTGAACTGGGATGATCCTCAGAATCCCCGCAATATCAGGATTCTCTTTCAAATCGCAGAAACCTATCTGATGGATCTGAAGGATGTTCCCAAAGCCATGGATCTTCTGAATCAGATCCGCGAAACCTTCCGGGATCCAAAAACCCGCAAGGAGCTTGAGGCCAGGCAACAGGATCTCGTTCTTCTGGACAAAGTCTACCTGCTCCAGAAAGAAAACATTCTGGCCAGCCGGGTCCGGGCGGCCGACATTCTGCTGGAAGATCTCAAGCGTCCCACCGAAGCTCTGGACATGCTGGCAGATGCTGAGGAACTGGCTTTGAATCAGGCAGATCGGGACATGATCTTCATGGAAAGGGCCCGTATTCACATTCATCGCCGGGATCCGGATGCTGCCGAAGCCGAACTGAACAACCTCTCTGCCGAATACAGCGGTTTCACAGCATCAACCCTAAGACAGATCGAAGCCTCCCGCGAGCTGGCAAAACTGCCTTCACTTGCCCAGGCAAATGCCGGGGATCGGATTGCAATTGCTCGCATTCATCTCTACAGCTTCATGGACTTAAAAGAAGCCGAACGGGTGATTCAACCCCTGGAGAATAACCGCCTGAATCAGGATGAGCGCAATGCCCTGGCTCTTCTGAAGGCTGATTTCTACAATACCGCCATGGGACGTAATCAACCCTCCCTTGCTATGGATTACCTAAAATCGGGCATTGCCAATCAGCCCAACGCCACTATTCTGGCCCGGCTTGAGAGTATGGCCGGATTTCATGCCTACACCTACGATCTGAATCCATATCTTGCCAAAAGACATTTTCAGAATTCCTACGAAGCCATGCCGGACTCTCCATGGGGACGCCTCTCGGCCCTGCATTTAGCGGATCTGGCCGAACAGAGCGGGAATGGGGGGGAAGCCCTCAGCTGGCTGAAGAGGCTTCAGGATGTCAGTTCCCTCTCAGCACGAACCACGGAGCTTGAGCCCAGAGAAACAGCTTTGAGAAAAAGTCTTTTGATGCAGAAGATGCAAGAGCATCTCAAAAAACTGGGCCCCGAAGATCGACATCTGGTCCTGGAGTCTGCCCGAGCTCTGGCCGTAAATCCCGACTATGCTGATGAGGCTCACAGCAAATACCGCCTGTTTCTGCGTCTGGAAAACGACCCCAAAACTCTCCTTCAGGTCCGTGAGGAACTGGCCCGCTTTCACCAGAAAAACGCTCGACTCAAGGAAGCTCTGGCCGAATGGCGCCATATTTTTGATGAGGAAAACGACAGTAAGACAAGACTGAATGCAGCTCTGATGGCCTTGAATATTTTGGGGGAAGAAATGCAGAACTGGTCTTCGGCAATTGCCCTTGCCCGCCAGGCTTCAGAGCTTCTTCTGCCCCAGGAAGATCTCAAACCTGTCCGCGAAAGACTTTCGGCCTACCGTAAGGCGCAGGCCTCCCAGAAAAAGGTCACCTTAAGAAATCTGGGTTTCAGCCATTTTGAGGAAATCAAAACCATCAAGGATGATTTCTACAGCCGGGGAGACTGGGAAGGGGCTGCTCGTGCCTACAAAAAACTTCTGAAACAGACCCGCAATTTTCAGCTGGAAGTCGGAGTTCATTACGAACTCAGCCGGATCCTCGATCTCAAACTCAAGCAATACGAAGAGGCCCTCAGGCATTATCAGTCCTTTCGATCCTACACTTCCGATCCGGAAGTTGGCGCAGAGATTCTTTTAAGAATTGCTGAAATCTACATGAATGAACTCAGGAAACCGGACGAAGCCTTCAAATCCTATCAGACCTTCATTCAGGATTATCCTGCAAGTCGCCGTCTGGTAGCCGTCCAGTTTGAGCTGGCCCGGCTTCTGGCTGGTCCCAGAATGGAATATAGCTCGGCCCTGGATGTCTACACCGATATTGCCAACGCCTACCCACAGACAGACTACGAGCAAAAGGCTCTCTTTGCCCGTGCCCAGCTCGAATCCGAACGTCTTTCGGATTACAATTCCGCCATTGCCACCTACCAGGAGATCATCGATCGCTACTTTGACTCCCAGATTGCTGCCCAGTCCCAGTTTCAGATTGCCCGCCTCTATGAGGTTGAGCTCAACCGGGAACAGGAAGCTATCAATACCTATCTGGATCTGATCGATCGCTGGCCCAACTCGGATCTGGCCACCCAGGCCCGCCGCCAGATCGACAAGATACGCAATCGTTAGGCTGTAAAGCACAGCTAAAAGGAGACTGTTCATGGCCGGTGCCGACACTCCCCTGATGCAGCAGTTTTTTGAATTCAAGGCCCAGCACCCCGATGCAATCCTGTTTTTGCGCTGCGGTGATTTTTACGAGATGTTTCACGAAGATGCCCGTATTGCTGCCCGTGAACTTCAGGTGGTTTTAACTGCCCGAAACAAGCTGTCCGAAGAACCGATTCCTATGGCCGGGGTGCCCTATCATGCCTATGAGGACTATGCCGCCCGCCTGATTCAGAAGGGCTACAAGATCGCAATCTGCGAACAGGTGGAAGATCCAAAGCAGGCCAAGGGCATTGTCAAAAGAGCCGTCACTCAGGTGATTACTCCAGGAACCGTCACTCTCGAAGGAGCCCTCAAACCCCGCTCCAACAACTACCTCGGCTGCCTGGTCCTGGAAGGACGGGAATACTGGCTGGCAACCTGTGATGTCACCACAGGGGAAACCCGGGTGGGCTTTTTCAAGGAAAACCTCTCAGGCAGAGCCGAGCTCCTGGATGAAATCTTGAGAATCCGGCCCAGTGAACTTCTGATACCGGGAAAACTCATGGATCTGGAGGAATTTCAGACCTCGATTCTGCGGATCCTGATTGAAACCGGCCTTTTTCTGCAAAGACTGGAAAAACCGATTGCCCGTAAAACCCCTCTGTTTGACAACCCTTCCTGTCTGCCCAGACCTGTTCTTTCTGCTTCGGGAATTTCTCCCAAAAGCCCGGCTCGCTTCGTTCTGGAAGGACTTCTGGGATACCTCAGTGATTGCAGCCTTTCGACAGCCATCTCCAGTCTCAAACTTTACGAACCATCCCAGAGCCTGAAAATTGATGCCCAGTCCTTAAGAAACCTCGAACTGATCGAGGGCCTTCATCCCGACAGTCTGGCCCTTACCGATGTACTCGACAAAACCTGTTCCGCCGCCGGGAGCCGCCTGCTGAAAGCCCATCTGATGCATCCCCTGACGGATATCGCCCAGATCTCAGAGCGGCAGCAGATGGTTCGAACCCTCAGGGAAAACCCCCAGGGCCGTCAGGAAGTCCGGGGCCTTCTTCAGGAAGTCTACGATCTTTACCGCCTCTTAAACCGCCTTCTGAACCAGCAGGGAAACGGGCGGGATCTGAATGCGATTGGATCCTCTCTTGCCGTCATTTCTCCTCTGAAATCGATCCTGTCCAGGCTTGAACTCAAAAATCTTGAAGATCTTCCCGAACCCCAGGACATCATCCACCTGATTGAATCGGCAATTTCCGAGGATCCCCCTCCCCGTATTACCGAGGGAAAACTGATTCAGAAAGGCTTTGATTCCAGACTGGATGAAATTCTGGCTTTGGAAGAAGACGCGGATCAGGTTTTAAGGGAACTTGAGGAAAGAGAAAAAGCCCAAAGTGGCTTAAAAGGCCTGAAACTGAAATACAACAAGGTTTTTGGTTACTATCTGGAGCTTCCCAAGGCCCAGGCCAAGGATGCCCCCGAACACTTCATCCGCAAACAGACCCTGACCACAGCCGAGCGCTTTACCACCGAAGAACTCAAATCCAAGGAAACCCTGATTTTAAGCGCATCCCAGAAAAGCCATTCCCTTCAGTATGAAATCTTCCAGAAGATCAGAACTGAAATCGTGGAGTCTCTGCCCCTTTTGCAGGCCTGGGCGGCCAAACTTGCCGAGCTTGATGTCATGGCCTCTCATGCTGAGGTTGCCGCGAATCTCAACTGGATTCAGCCCCATTTTGAAGAAAACGGCCCCATCCGCGTTCTGGAGGGCCGCCATCCCGTTGTTGAACATGCCCAGAAAAAATTCACGCCCAACGATTTGTTTTTAGACAAGGAGCAGGATCAGGTTCTTCTGATTACCGGCCCGAATATGGGGGGTAAATCCACTTATCTCAGGCAGGCAGCCATTCTTTCGACTCTGGCCCAGGCCGGATCCTTTGTACCGGCCTCCTCCTGCCAGCTCCCAATCCTGGATCGGATCTTCACCCGGATCGGAGCATCGGACAACCTGAGTACCGGTAAATCCACCTTCATGGTGGAAATGTCCGAAACGGCCTACCTTCTGGCCCATGCCACCGAAAAATCTCTGATTCTTCTGGATGAAATCGGGCGTGGCACCGCCACCTTTGACGGGCTCTCTCTGGCCTGGGCTATTCTGGAATACATCGTCACCGAAAAAAAATCCCTGTGCATGTTTGCCACCCACTACCATGAAATGACCCAGATGAGTCAGCTCTACCCCCAGGTCAGAAACTGTTGTGTTGAAGTTCTGGAAAGAGGTCGGGAAATCGAGTTTCTGCACCATATCCGGCGCGGTACCGCCGATCGTTCCTACGGAATCCATGTGGCCCGGCTGGCTGGCCTGCCAAACCCTGTCATCAAACAGGCAGAAACCATTCTCAAGGAACTGGAGGGGAGCCGTACGACGGTGATTCAACTGGATTCCGATGCCCACCGACTGATTCTGAAAGGTCGCCAGCAGGGTCTTCGACCCCTCAAAGAACCTGAAAAACACCCGCTTGAAGCCCAGTTGGAAAAACTCAATCCTGACAAAATGAGCCCGGTTGAAGCCCTGAATGCCCTTTATGCCCTAAAAGATCTGAACGCATCCCTCAAGCTGACTGAAAAAAAGGAAGGCCAGAATCGATAGACTTTCCATATGCAGCCAGAACTGACCCGTGTGGAACGCTATCTTCGGGATACCCGATCTCCGGTGTACTCCTGCCTTTTTGTGATCCCGCTGTTTGTCCTTTATGAAATTCTGGCTCTCAGTCTTCAGGCCTTCCAGATCACAAGCTTAAGAAACGGTGCTGATGTCATGCTTCGCAACATGGCTTCCACTTTAGGGCTTGATCGCTTTCCGATTCTGATCATCTTTATCCTGGTCGCTCTGGCCGTTATGGCTGGCTACGATCGCAGACGCCGAAAAATTGAAGTGGAGCCCGGCTGGTTTGCCCTGCTATTCATTGAAAGCATCTTCTATGCCATGGTTCTTGGCTCAGTGGCTCTGAACGCCACCAACTTTCTGCTCAAAGTCCCTTCTGCCATGCACCTGACCCTGAGCCCCTGGGATCAGGATTTCTGGGTCAGCCTGATGCTGTCATTGGGAGCCGGGATTCACGAAGAATTCTTCTTTCGCCTGATCGCCATTGAACTCTTTTTACGCGCTACTCTGATCTTTCAGAAAAAGCCTGCCAAAGGCTGGTCTTCTCAGGCCCAGGTCTTCGCTCTTTTAGGCTCAAGTATTCTGTTTGCCGCCTTTCATTACATTGGCCCATACGGGGACCTTCTGAATCTGGATTCCTTTATTTTCCGCACGGTGAGTGGTATATATCTCTCGATCCTGTATCTGGTTCGCGGCTTTGGAGTCGCGGCCTGGACACATGCCCTGTATGATATTTTCCTGCTCGCCGGGATTCTTTAATGCGCCAGATCAAGGAACTGATCGCCAAGCGAAAGATCCGTTACCGTAGGGTTCTGGATCCCCTCGATTCTTCTGCTCTTTTATTCATGAGCCCCGAAGAACTCGCTGCCACGCATCCCAACGATTTGGCCGCACTCCTCGAAGATCTCCCTGTTTCCCGCCAGGTCGAAATCTTTCACAAACTGGATGACTTTCACGCAGCCCAGGTTCTAGGAAGCATTGAAGAAGAGCAGCAGCTCTCTATTGCCCGCGCCTTTGGCTTAAAACGTCTGACCCATCTTCTGGAAAACATGCCCTCGGATCGGACGGCGGATCTTCTGAACAAATTTCCCCCGGAAAAGATCGAGGAACTCCTCGAGCTCATGGAGGAAGACGATCGCTTCGAAGCCATTGAGCTTTTGTCCTATGCCGAGGATTCTGCGGGCGGGGTCATGGTCAAGGAGCTCGTGGATTTCTTCCCGGACGAAACCGTCGGGGAGGCGATTGATATTCTAAGAAAGGAATTCGAGCCTCACGATTTCATCACCTATCTTTATGTCACCTCAAGAGAAAGAGAGCTTTTAGGAGTTGTTTCCTTAAAAGAGCTGATTCTATCGTGCCCTTCCACGGCTCTTGGAGACATCATGACCACCGATGTCATCTCCGTCAGTCTCCATGAAGATCAGGAAAAAATTGCCTGGCTTTCCACCAAATACAGTGTTCAGGCTATTCCCGTGGTGGACTCCATGAACCGTCTCGTCGGTCTGGTGACACCCCAGGATATTGCCGAGATTATTCAGGAAGAGCATGAAGAAGACGTCTATCGCATGGCCGGTCTTTCCGAAGAAGGCGAAACCGCCACCGGAAACCCTGTCCGCTCGGCCTTCTACCGTTTTCCCTGGCTTTTTCTGACCATGGGAGCCGGGATTCTGGCCTCCGGGATCATCAACTCCAATACCCATGCCGATCAGATCTGGCTTCTATCGTTTGCCACCCTCATTTGCGGTCTGGCTGGAAATGTCGCGGTCCAGACTTCCACGGTTGTCATTCGCTCCCTCTCGCAGAACCAGTTCAGTCCGGGAATTCCCTTTCGGCAAATCTTAAGAGAAATCTGGGCCGGGCTGATTCTGGCCTGTTTGTGCGCTCTGACTGTGGGAGTGATCGTTTCCATCAAGGATCAGTCCAATCTGCATGGGCTGATTGTCGGCTGCTCTGTACTTTCCGTAATCTGTCTCGCTGTGACCCTGAGTATCATCACACCCAATATTTTTCATCGTCTCAATATCGATCCGGCCGTGGCATCCGGACCTCTGGTCACCACCCTGACCGATCTTCTGGGGCTTTCAATGTATTTTCATACTGCCTACTGGCTCTTAAGGAAACTTGCATGATTCTTTCCTTCCCCAAAGACTCTCTGACTCCCTTGCAAAATCTTCTGAAAGACAGCAAAGTCGTTTTCACGAACGGCTGCTTTGATATCCTGCATGCCGGACATGTGCGTTATCTCGCTCAAGCCAAGGAACTGGGAGAAGTTCTGGTGGTCGGCCTGAATACGGATAGTTCCATGCAAGCCCTGAAAGGTCCCACCCGTCCCATCAACCCCGAAGAGGACAGAGCCGAGATTCTGCATGCCCTCAAAGCCGTGGATCATGTGATTCTTTTTGGTGAGGAAACCCCCAAAAACCTGATTGAAACCCTCCTTCCCGATGTTCTGTGCAAGGGAGGAGACTACACAGTTGAAACTGTGGTCGGGCACCAGACTGTTCTCGCCAATGGTGGAGAAGTCAGGATTCTGCCCTTCCTTGAGGGACGCTCCACCACAAGGACCATTCAAAAAATTCAGGAGGAATGAATCTCATGAAAATCAGCTTTCAATCAACTTGAAGAAGTCCTTGAGAATCGCCACGCACTCCTGAAGATAAGGGGCGTCGCTTTCCGCAATCAGTTGGGAGCGACTTTTTTCCTCCGCTTCCTTCTGCTCCTTCTTCTCATCTTCCGTAACTTCCAGAAGATCCTTTACCTTCAGAAGATAGCGGTTCTCTTCACCTTCTTTAACATCGGCGGCAATTTTCTGGAATTCCTCGTGATTCTTCACCCTCTCCTGAGAGCGCTCTCTTAAATAGCGCATAGCCTGAGAGCTGACCCAATGGGCAACCCGATGATTCGGGGGATTGGCCGAAAAGTCCCTGAACTGGGGAATCCTCTGACCAGGAAGAACATAATCCAGAGCCTTTTCCCCGAAATCCTCCCGATCCCAGATGGAGGGAAGGACGATATCCGCTTCGACACCATTCTTCTGGGTGGAAAGGCCAGAGGGCCGGAAAAACATTCCGGTTGTGATTGTCACTCCACCGAATTCTTCGGAGATCGGAGTAAACATCTGAACCGTACCTTTTCCAAAAGTGTGGGTATCCCCCACTACAATTCCCCGTCGGTAATCCCGAATGGCTCCAGCCACAATTTCAGAAGCTGAAGCACTGCGGCGGGAAATCAGAACAACCAGAGGACCATCCCATTGCATTCTTTCATCTTCATCCTTCAAAATCCTGGTCTGACCAATGGTGTTCTGGGTTGCAACCACTGCCCCTTCACCAAGAAACAGGCCAGCAACCTTGACGGCTTCTTCCAGAAGTCCTCCGCCGTTGCGGGAAAGGTTCAGAATCAGACCCTGAGCTCCACCTTTACGCGCCTCCACGATTTTTGCGCCCACATCACGGCTGGCACTGCGGTTCCCGGAAGCATCTCCGTAAAAACCGGGAAGATCAATGACGGCCACCTTGAGCCCATCTGCGGAAGTCTGCCAGGACAGGCTTGCGGCCGAATCCTTGATATCAATGACATCCCGTTCGATGGCAACCTCAAAGCGCTCGACTCCAGTTCCCTGACGCAGAATGGAGAGCCGTACAGTTGTACCCTTGGCACCACGGATCAGGCGGACCACATCCGTCAGATCCATATCGATCACCTGGGAAAAATCCTCTTTGTCCTGAGCTACTGCCAGAATCTTGTCCTTGGGCCTGAGCTGTCCCTGGCGATCCGCTGCTCCACCGGGCACGATTTCATCAATGATGGTGTACCCGTCTTTCCAGGTCAGCTGGGCCCCGATTCCTTCCAGTTTCAGTTCCATGGAAATACGGAAATCCTCAAGCCTTTCTGCGGACATGAAGCTGGAGTGGGGATCAAGAGCAATCGCAAAACTGCCCATGAACTGATTCAGAAGATCCAGATCCGTGGTTTCCCGAGCCCTTTTCAAAGCCAGTTCAAAGCGGTGATAAAGCTGATTTCTGGCCTTTTCCGGCTCCATATCCGTGGCAATGTAATTGGCGTACTGAAAATGGATCGTCTTCCTGAGAATTTCTTCACGTTGAGGGCGGTTCTCCGCATACTCTCTCTGATCCGGATCCGTATTGATGACAATCGTGTCATCCACCTTAAAATCCTGTCTTAAGGTGCGACTGGCATATTCCATAGCCTCACGGGAACGCTCCACCATGATGTCCTTGACCATGGACAGATTCTTGCAGACAGGGGGCTTGTGAAGCGTCAGAAGCTCGGGAAGAAAAGAGCGGATTTTCTGCTCATCTTCCTTGAAGAGCGTTGTGTGGGAAGGATCGAGGCTGCGAACAAACTGATCCATCGTACGCTTTCGGACTTCCTCTGTCAGCTCATGCACGGCATAATGGTTTTGAAGATAAATCTGCATCATGGCCGGAAGGCTGGAACAGCTCAATTTCCCCTCAAAAGGGCTTGAAAATATCAGTGGAGAGGCGATGACAAAAATCAGAACGGGTGCAGAAATCTTCATAAGCAATGCCTTTTACCGTCGAATGGATTCTGTACAGTATAAGTGGTGGATATCCGCAAGCACAGGAGGAAACCCGTGCAAAATGAATTTGAAGCTATGAGCGTACACCAGCAAGTGGGGTTCCTGCATGATTTCTTCAAACGAGCACAGTCCTTTTTGAAGAAACGTACTACAGAGTTTCTGGGAATGCGAAGGATGAGCGACGAGGAAATTCTTGCCAATACAGAAATTTACCGCGCCTTTCTGTTTGCCATGGATGAAGGCAACAAAGCTGCGCTTCAGACAATATACCGCAAACTCAATCCAACCCGAATCGTGACCCTGCCCGTCTCCATGAATCATCAGGCCATTCTGATTTTCTTTCACGCCCGATTGTTTCTGCAGCACTGGCCAACCATTGACAACGAACGCTTGCAGACTCTGGCCCGAAAGGCACTTCTGGCCCTTCAGTCCGTAAACAAAGCCGAAGCCGATCGTATGCGCTCCGCTGTGGAATTCTTCGAAGACAGTTCGACCTTCCGTTTCTCATTTCACGACAAGATCTTTCATCTTAAACTCAACAAGTACACGGATCTGGGCTTTGAACTGAAGCAGGATCTGGATTCCGCCCAGCGGAACTTCCGTCCGACTGCCTACTAGGAATTTCATCCCAAGGCATGCCGGAGCGGGTCAACGTTAAATTGCCCAGATCGCCTGAGTTTACAGCATGTTTTATCTCTGCCGGAATCGGTTTTCTCTGGATCTGACCTGGTGAAATATGCACTCCTGGCAGGCCTTGAAGCAATAAATAAAAAGCGCCCATGTGGTCACATTCACTAAAGGGAGCCCGACCTTTCGTTTTTCAGAAAGGGCTCAGACGCTTCAGGAATCCAAATGGATTCGGCAGGCGGAATCCACCTCTTGAAGAACCGGAACTGCGACTTACCGCAGAAGACTGGGACGGAGTTTTGGAACGCATCTGGGAAGTCACCTTGCGTGAAGGCATTTCCTGGCGCCCTTCGGTCTGGGTACTCACACCCCGGCTGGCTTCCATCGCTCTGGACGCCCACGGAGTTTCTTCAGCCTGAGGAGCCTGGGCATAGTTCTGCTGGCCATTATTGTACCCGTTCTGAGTATAGGCCGTCTGCTGTGGCAGATCCTCACTCATCCACTGCTGACCAGAAGGAGCGTAAGAACGGGCCTGATTGCGCTGGGCTCCAAAATCCTGGGATTGGGAAATCGGGGCTTCCTGATTACCACCAAGATCACTCAGGTACATTTTCTTGCCGGTCACATTATTGATCACATAGTTGTTTTCATTGCCCTGATTCATTCCTGCTGCCTGGGGCTGATTGTAGGACTGGGGCTGCCGATAGTTTTCCTGGGCATATCCCTGCTGGGCGGCCCAGTTCTGCTGCTGAGGCTGCTGGTATGCCGGTTGCTGCTGGGACCATCCATTTTGGGCCGAAGAAGCCTGAACGGGCTGGGAAGGCATGCTGCCCTGCTGGTTCCAGTACTGCTGCTGTCCCTCAGCCTGCTGGTAGTTCTGGGCAGGATTCTGGTTCCAGGTCTGCTGAGGCTGGCTGAAGTTCTGGGGCGCAGTCTGGGAAAAACGGTTTCCTGCCTGACGGCGCTGATTCCAGGACTCATCCTGCCAGGTCTGCTGCCCGGGCTGAGGCTGCTGCCACGACGAATTTCCCTGATTCTGATAACCGGCTGACTGGGAATACTGCTGGTTCCCTGAATAAGAATTCTGAGGGGCTGTGCTGCGAAATTGATCAAAACCCGTTGGCCTCGCGTTCTGTCCCTCGTATACTGCGGATTCGAATCCTTGGTCCCAACCTTGATCACTTTGAGCATGGCTGGATCCCAGAATTCCACAAACGAGGGCTACGGCAGCAATCTTGCGTTTCATGATGAACTCCTGTGCATATGCCAAGCCTATCGTCATGTATGACAAAAACTTTAGAAAAAATGTATTTTTTGTGCGTGTGATACAATGAGCTTCATGAATCTTGACGAGCTGCAGAGACAACTCATGCAGCCGGATGTGGAATTGCACCGGCAGGCTCTGAAAACCCTGCATTCCCATGCCGGCCACGAAGCCTACGGGCTTCTGATGTTTATCGCCCACAACCATTTTCACCCCGACACCCGCCACCTCGCCAAACAGATGGCTTTGGAGCTTCAGGCCCGCCTGTTTGGAAGCATCAACCTTCAGGAACCCCTGACCGCAGAGGAAGAAAAAGCCCTGGACCAGCTTTCTTCAGAAAATCCTGGCGAACAGAATGAGGCAATGAAAACCCTCAATCGGGAGCATGACCCGGAAAACCTGCAAAAGCTGCTTTTACGACTCCAGAAAGAGACCGATCCGGCCGTCATCATCCGACTGATTGAAGTCTGTTCCAGCCTTGGAGGAGATCAGGTCTTCTCTCAGATTGCACCTTTCCTGCGTTCCGGCTCTGAACAGATCCGGCAGACCGTAATCCGCTCCTTTGTCCATTTCGGGCGCCCGGAAATTCACTACCTTCTGATCCGCTTTTCCCGTGATGGCTCAGCTGTGGTTCAGAAGGAAGCTCTGGACGCTCTCAAAAGTCATGCCGAAGAACCTCTGTTGCAGGCTCTGAACAAGATGAGCCAACCCGGAAGTATGGCCCTTGATAAGGAAGCCTCCATTTATGTGATCGCCAAACTGGGGCTTCACACCGCCAAGGACTGCCTAGAGCGTCTGATCCAGGATAAGGATTCTCTGACTGTCAAACATGCCCGTCAGGCCATGGCCTTCCTGAACAGGTTATCCCAGGAGGAACCTCGGCCCGCTCCTTCAAAGCCAGAAGAGCCGAGCCCCGCGATCGAGGAAGATGACCTGAAAGAAGAAGCTCAGGCTTCCGCCGAAATCGATGAAGAGGATGCCCGAAGCGCTGACCTTCGTCAGGATCTGATCGGCAAGATCCTTCAGGCCGAGGAAAAAGAAGCCGTTAACGCCATCTTCGGACTCATGGAAAACGGCTTTGGGAATGTTCTTGGCGAGATTTACGATGAGATCTGGGAAAGGAGCAATAAAAAGATTCTGGCGACTTTTGTCATGGCGCTTGGCAATACCCGTGACTCCCGTCACGCCGATTTTCTGATCCAGTGCCTTGAACACCCCGATAGCCGTGTTCAAGCCAATGCCATTGAATCACTGCGCCTGATTGGAATGCAGCCCCACAAAGAAAAAATCCTGCCCTTTCTCGATTCCAGAACGGATCGAGTCAAGGCCAATGCTATCACGGCCCTGCACGCCTTCAGGCTTGTCGACACCGAGCGTGAAGTTACGGCCATGCTTCGCAGCCGCAAGGAAAACCGCCAGCTCGCAGCCCTTTACATTGTTACCGAAATCTTCGATCCGGCATTCATCCATCTCCTGGAAATTGCCTTGGATGACCCTAACCCCAAAGTCTCCAGGAGGGCCATGGAGGTTCTGGGCATGTATGTCCACGAGGGTCATGCAGCAGCCGAAAAACTGGCCAGTCAGTGGGGAGTTCTGGAAGAACTCAAGCTTGCTCTGGAACGGGAAGCCCAGCAGGAAGAGGAGGCCCTGGAATCCGATGAAGAGATGTCAGATATGGATTCGTCCCTGAGTGAACTCAACGAACTTGATTCCCAGCGAAAAGAAGATAAAAAACAGACCAAGGCCGATCCGAAAGCAGGCTCGGATGAAGGTGGCATTGGTCGCTTCACCAGCAGACTCAAAAATCTCTTCCGTAAGGAAAAACCATGACACTCCTGCAAAAGCTCCAGGACCGTGGGCTGATTCACTCCGTCACCGAACCCCATCCCGACCTGGATAAGGAATCCTTTACTTTTTATGCCGGCTTTGATCCCACAGCAGATTCCCTGCACGTCGGACATCTTTTTGTCCTGATGATGATGCTTCGGCTCGCCGAAGCCGGACATACCCCGATTGCCGTTGTCGGTGGAGCCACTGGCATGATCGGAGACCCGTCCGGCAAAAGCCAGGAAAGGGTTCTTATGGACGCCACCTCCATTGCCCGGAATGTGGAAGCCATCCGTGAACAGATTGAGAAATTTCTGCCTGCCGGCAAAACCGTCATGCTCAACAATCTGGACTGGACCAAACCCTGGAATGTGATTGATTTCCTGCGGGATATCGGCAAGAACTTCCGCCTTTCGGAAATGCTGGCCAAGGAGTCCGTACAGAAGCGCCTGAACTCGGATGAAGGCATCAGCTTTACCGAATTCACCTACCAGATCCTGCAAAGCTATGATTTTCTGCATCTTTGCGAGCACCATAACTGCATCCTTCAGATTGGCGGTTCTGATCAGTGGGGTAATATCACAGCCGGCAAGGATCTGATCCGCAAGCGCCTGGGGCGAAGCGCCCATGGCATTACCTTTCCTCTCGTACAGGGTCCCGGTGGCGGCAAGTTCGGCAAAACCGAACAGGGCGCCGTCTGGCTGTCTTCGGAAAGAACCAGTCCCTACGAGTTCTATCAGTTCTTCCTGAAAACAGAAGATGCCCAGGCTCCGACCTATCTGAGATATTTCACCCTCATTTCAGATGAGGAAATCAGCCGTCTTGAAACCTGCATCGTCGAGGCCCCCGAAAAAAGAGAGGCCCAGAAAGCCCTCGCTTTTGACATCACCAGCCGGGTGCATGGTCAAGAGGAAGCCCAGAAGGCCGTCAAAGCCTCTGAGGTCCTGTTTGGTCAGAGCATTGAAGGCTTAAGCGATCGGGATCTTCTGGGGATTTTTCAGGATGTTCCCTCCAAAACGTACTCCCGCTCCCAGTTGAATGATGGCCTGAACCTTCTTGACGTACTGGTTGAAACCGGCCTGATTTCCTCCAGGAAACAGGCTCGCCAGCGGATCTCCCAGGGGGGAATCTACCTCAATAACGAAAGAGTTTCAGATGAAAACCTGGTTTTAAAAGCCGAACATCTGGCCTCGGAAACCACCATGATTTTACGGGCTGGCAAGCGCCAGTATTTCCTGATCCGTTTTGAAAGCTGAGGATGAAATGAGTGCTATTCAGGCCATTGCCGAACTTTTTTACCAGTCTGATGTCATCGCGATTCGCAAAGGAAGTCTTGATATCGATTTCTTCCGTACCTTCCAGAAGCCTGCCACCATTCTTCAGCTTGCAGATGTTGCCGCCCAGATTCTGGATGATTACGCCATTGATGCTCTGGTAGTCAGACCGGACAGCCTGGCTTTTGGTCCTCATGCTGCCGTCAGACTGGAGCTTCCCATGGCCTTATGGCGCAATCAGGAGCTGATCGGAAGCCTGCCTGAGGGAACCAAAAGAGCCATCGTCATGACCGTGATGACCCCTGCCGATGAAGAAATTCAGGCCGCCCAGGCTGTCTTTCAGGGCAATGGAATCGAACTTGTCGGCTTCTTTTCCTTTCTGGGCCTGCCACTGGATTCCAAGGAGCCCGTGCGCAGGCTTCATCTGGCCGGTCTGAATGAAATTGTGATGGAATACTAGCGCCTGTTTCTGATCACCCCGGAAGAGTATCAACGCCTGAGTACCCTGCAAACGGGAGAGCCGCCAGCCCAAATCTCATGAGGCCTGCTTTTTTCGGCCTCCTGCTGGCCATTCTGGCAACTCCACTTCCCGCACTGGAAGTTACCTGGTACGGGCATGCCGCCTTTCGCTTCAAGAGTAACCGGGGAACCACAATATTCATGGATCCCTGGATTACCAATCCGGTCAATCCTTCCGGAGAGCGGATGCTTGATGAAATCCACCAGGCGGATTACATCTTCATTTCCCACGGCCACGGGGATGCCATTGGTGATGCCCTCAAAATCATCAGGAAGACCAGGGCCAAGGTGGTCACCACCTATTCTCTGGCCAATCGCCTTACCCAGTCCCTGGGCTTTCCCCAGGAGCGCCTGCCTCCCTCTCTTCAGATGGATGTGGGGGGAGAACTCAATCTTGCTCCCGATTTGAATGTCTGGGCTGTTCAGGCCCTGCATTCCTCGGAAATCATTGATCCCAAGGGCACCCTCTGGAACGCTGGCCCAGCCGTTGGCTTTGTCCTGCATTTTCAGGACGATCAGAAACGGATTTACCATACGGGAGATACCGGGCTTTATATGGACATGAAGCTGGTTTCCCTGTTTGGAGATATTGATCTGATGCTGATTCCAATTGGCGGACAGTTCACCATGGGGCCGCGCACAGCCGCCGTTGCCGCTTCTATTGTCAAACCCCAGACCCTGATTCCCATGCGCTATGGTACGTTTGAAGCTCTCAAGGGAACCCCTGAGGAGTTTTCCCGCCACCTGAAGACCTACGGGGTCAGCTCCAGGGTCAAGGTTCTGGATGTCAACAAGTACTACGAGTTCTAGGACTCTAGTAGCGCCAGCCTCGGCGGCGCTCCCATTTCAGGAAGCGTTCGACATCATCCCCGACGGCTTCAAAAGCCCAGGCCAGAACCCCCAGATCATCCATGAAACCCAGAGCCGGGGTAATGTCGGGAATGGCGTCCAGGGGAGAGACAAAATAGAGAATGGCTCCCGTGACAACCACGATGGTTTTCCAGGAGACATCACGGTATTCCCTGAGTGCCCAGGCCTTGAGAAGACGAAAAAAACCTTCGATACGATACGTCAGTTTGCCAAAGGCAAAAGGGTTTTTCAGAAGATAGCGGGAGGCTCTTCTGACAAGAGAAAGCAGACCGCTTCGCTTACGGGCGAGGGCCTCGGCTCTTTTGAGAATCCGCTTATCCATGGATCTATCGTAGATCGAATTCTTCAAATCAGCAAGACCCCCCCTTGACGTGTTTCATCCCGGGATTATACTTCGTGCACCATGCGAAGAATTCTGTTGCCCCTTCTCGGGTTGCTTCTTGCCGCCAATGTGTTTGCCCAGGAACTCTCAAGTCTTCGGATCATGACCTGGAATGCCCGGTTTCTGTTCGATACCCTCGATGATCCGGATGTTGAGATTGATCAGGAGCAGATTCCGGAAAACTACGAGGAAAAGCTTCAGAAAACGGCCGCCGTCATTCTGAGAAACCAGCCCCATGTCCTGGCTCTTCAGGAAGTGGAAAACCGCGCTGTTCTGGAAGATCTGGTGGCAAAGCTTCAGAAACCCTATGTCATTGAACATTTTGAAAGCCTTGATACCTTTACCGGTCAGGATGTAGCCCTGCTTTATGATCCGGAAGTTCTGGAGGCCGCTGGCCTTAGTGAATCCGGTCTTGATCTGGCTACCGGCTATGAGGTTTCCAGTCACGGAGAAATCATCGTCAACCTGCCCAAAAGAGGGCTTTCCAAGGGACTTCTGACCGTCCCCCTGATCTGGAAACAGACCGGAGAAGCCCTGACCTTTCTGGTGGCTCACTTAAAAAGCCAGATTGGCGGCACCGATTCGGACTTCAAGCGCCTGACTCAGGCCCGCACCATCAGAAAGCGTATGGAAGAACTGGACAAGCCCGGTGTCAGCCTGGTTCTGATGGGGGATCTGAATGATGTCCCCAACTCCATGATTCTGGAGGAAATCTCCGGAGAATCGCGCTACGCCTATGGGTATGAACCCGAAAACATCATCCTTTACCGGGACCTGTTTGCTGATGCCAGCATTCCGGACAACTACACCCATCTCGTCAGCAAATGGCTGAAGGCCGGAGGCAAATTCCGTTTCCTGGGCTCCTACAAAACCCGCCTGGACTACATCATCACTTCACCCTGGATTGCCTACCGCTTTGCCAATCTCAAGGTCGATACCCGCGTGGACCTTATCAACCGGGATCCTTCCGATCACCGGCCCCTGATTGCCGAGCTTTTCCCCAAGGGTTCTCAGCCCCAGGAAGAAACCCCACAGATGATGACTCTACCTTTTCATCCATCCGAAGCCAGCGAGATTGAAATCCGCCGCTAAAAAAACCACCCGCACAGTTGACGATCTTTTTATGATCCTTAGACTGTAAGTCCCAAACCTGAAAGGAGTTTGCATGCTGAAAAAACTGTTCACCGCGACCCTGCTTAGTGCCGCTGTATTTGCGATTGAACCCTCTGTACGTACTGATAACTTTGCCGCAATCTATGAGGCTGAAGAAGTCCGCAGTGACTACTATGAAGGTATGGAAGGCCTGACTGGCAGCCAGCTTTTTGATGCCCTGCACCGCAAGACCGGAGAAAACTACCGCGATCTGGGATACGGTGGAGCCCGTGGCGTCCTCTACAACGAAGCTGATAATGATGGAAGTGCCGTTTACGCCTACTACAGCGATTTGAGAATTCAGGGCAAGGGCTTTGATTTCAATGAGCGCGGAGATCAGAATCAGGATGGAAAGTCCGGTGACTTCGTCAACTGTGAGCACGTCTGGCCCCAGTCCAAATTCGGCAAAGGCTATCCAATGCGCTCCGACATGCACCACCTGTTTCCAACACTGTCCGTTCCCAACGGTCGCCGTTCCCACTATGCATTCGGAACTGCCAACAACGTGAAGTATCAGACTTCCGCCGGCAGCAAGCTGGATCATTCCGAAATCTTCGAGCCATGGGATGGAGTCAAGGGCAACGTTGCCCGTGCCATGCTTTACTTCTGGATGCGCTACCACAACCGCTCCATTTTCCAAAAAGGAACCAACGCTCACGACTTCCTGATCTCCCGCATTCCCATGTTCATGGAATGGCACAAAAACGATCCCGTGGATGAGAAAGAGCGGCAGCGCAACGAAGTAATTTTTGAGCACCAGCGCAACCGCAATCCCTTCATTGATCATCCTGAATTTGTGGAACAAATTGGACAAAAGGGCTTCCTGAACTAGTCCATTTTGTCGATACCCTACGCATAGCCAGCGCAATCGTCACGGAAGATTGTTCGCAGCAGAAAAGGAGTTGGCTGTGCGTAGGGTATTTTGTTTTGCCTTGTTTTGGGGTTTGCTTTCAAACGCGATCGCAGACACATCCGAGGATGTTCGTCTGCTCAAGGAAAGCAATGCCCTTCTGATCAAGAAGCTCTTCCAGCTGGAATCCGATCTCAAGGCCATTCACACCACCTCAACAGATCTGGAAATCGAAAAGGAAGTCCGGGTCATCGCCGCCCCTCCTTCAGAAGACAGACTTCCCTCCTGGCTTGAAGACGCCCAGATTGACGCATCCATCCGTCATCGCTGGGAATCCATGCGCCTCAACGATTTCCCCGGAAAGCGTTTTTCCAACACAAGTTTCATCGGCCAGAGAGCCCGCCTGGGCCTTGAGACCCAGATTCGTCCCGGAGCCCGCCTCGAAGCCCGGCTTATCGATACCCGCGAATGGGGTGACCAGAATTCGGCATCCCGCCAGAACAATACCTATTTCGAGCTCCTGAATCTCAGCTTTGATGACTGGATTCACGGGTCTGAAGTCATCGTTGGCCGCCAGAAACTTCATTTTGGGGATGGCAGCCTTCTGGGCTGGGAAGAATGGGACAACCGCGGTCAGTTCTTTGATGGAATCCGGATCAGCCGCCGCTTTAAGGATGGTGAATCCCTGGATGCCTTCTACACCAAACCCACAGCTGGCAACGCTGCCATGATTCATCAGGACGATGTGGATCTGGCCGGACTCTGGGGACATTTTCGCGCCGATGAGAACATGGATCTGGACCTGTTCTGGCTGCATAACCGCAACGCCCAGACCGATCTGTCCCTCTCCACTTACGGAGTCGGCCTGAATTTTCGGGACAACCGCATTGAAGCAGATGCCACGGCTGCCTGGCATGATGGGGAACTCGGAACCGTGGATCAGGGCGGCGATATGCTAAGAGTCGGGCTTGATTACCATACCCGAAGTCGCCACCAGCATGATTTCAGGGTTGCCTACAACCGGGCCAGTGGTTCCTCCGGATTTACCAACACCTTCCGCCCGCTTTATGGGGCCCTGCACGAGACTGCCGGTATCCAGGACATCTTTGCCTTTCAGAATGTCAACGAAACCCAGATTCAGGCCACCTGGCGCCCTCAGTCCGATTCCCGCATGCGTCTGAAACTTGCCGATCTGAAGATGGATGATACCGGGGATTCGATCTATTCCAGCAGCGGAGGAATTCTGGGCCGCTATGCCGCAGCCATCACCAACCGTTCACGGGATATTGGTCAGGAAATGAGCCTGCGCTACGAAAAGCAATGGCGCGAAGACCTGGCCATCTTCAGTGGCTATGCCTATCTGAACGGGGGAGATGCAACCAGGACCCTGGTTCCCGAAGCTGACGGTGCCCAATGGTTCTATATGGGCTCAAACCTGATGTTCTAGGCTTCTGATTCGCTGATTTCTGCTTCGATTTTTCTGAGAAATTCACTCAGAGCCTGGCTGGTTGTTTCAAGCAGGGCACTGACATCATCAATCAGGCTGAACTCTTCAAAATCCGGTGTTCTGGAAGCCGCTTCCAGGCGCTGTGCCACGGCGGAGAGCTCCTGTGCCGACAGGGACAGGGCCACACCCTTGATGGCGTGCGCACTACGGCTGACCTGCTCCCAGTTCTTCGATTCCCTGTGCTCTTTCAAGCGGGTTTCCTGAGCAGGCAGATCTTCAAGGCTCAATCGGACAATATCCGCCATCAGATAGGGGTCCTGCCCCATGCTTTCCCGAAATGCGGATTCATGAAACAACATAACTTTCTATCCTGACTATCTGAACCTTGAACGGACCCAGTCTAACAAAGCCCCCCCACCCTCACAAGCTGGACAGGCTCCCGGAAGTTTTTTATTCTGCCGACATGACAGACCTTGGCGCTTTGAAGAATTATCTGGGTGAACTCCCAGGGACCCACGCATTCATTTTAAACCTCTGCTCCCATGTTCCCGAAAGTGCATCCGTGTGGGCCGTGGGCGGAACCATCCGGGATGTTCTTTCCGGGCATCAGAAGATCAAGGATCTGGATCTGATGGTCGCAGATTCAGAAGAAAAGGCCGTTGCAAAAACCCTGGCCCAGCTTAAGGGCCAGAAAATGATCCGCACCTTCCAGAAAGTGGGAGTCAGTTTCCCTGTTTTCAAAATCCACCTGTTCGATTCCGACGAAGCTTTGGATGTGGCCCTTGCCCGCACTGAATCTTCTACGGGTCCCGGCCACCGGGATTTCACCATCTTTGCCGATCAGGTTTCGGCCAGAGAAGATGCTGCCCGGCGGGATTTCACCGTCAATGCCCTCATGCTTCATCTCAGGGCTTCAAACGGGGAAATCGAGTTTACCCTGCATGATTTCTTTGACGGGCTTACCGATCTGAAGGAGCGCAGACTCCGGGCTGTGGGAATCCCCGAAGAACGCTTTGAAGAAGATCCCCTAAGAATTCTTCGGGCTCTTCGCTTCAAGCACCAGAAGGGTTTCATACCGGATGCCGCCCTATCCCGTACCATGCAGGAACAGAGTCTGAAACTGCTCCCCACAATTTCTCCGGATCGGATTCAGGACGAGGTCCTGAAGGCCATGGAAGCCAACCCCTCCGGGATGCTTGAGGATCTGATTGCCTATGACATCTTTCCAGCCTGTCTCAACCGGCTCTCCTATCTGAAAGTCAATCCACCCGGCTGGATGCTGCCAGACCCCCTGCCAAGCCGGGAAATTGCCAATGCGGCCCTGATTCTGCCCTGGCTGGCCCTCCATGACTTCCATTGCCCCGAAGACAAGGGCCTTCGGGAAATTGAGCAGGATCTGATTGCCCTGCACTTTCCCAATCCCCGCTATGTCCGCGGCGTTCTACAGAGTTTTGTGGATCTTGTCTTGGCTCTTGAGCATGAAAGCCCCCTGGCCTTCACCGAGAAAACCCTGGAATCGCACACCGGTAGGGACGCCCTCTTTCTGTTTGAGCATTTCAAGAAGGCCCATCAGAAAACCCTGCCGGATTTACCTGAGAATCGCCCTCCCCGCATCAACGGAAAAGCTTTGATGCAGTGGGGACTCAAGCCCGGACCCGGATTTGAACTTCTGGTGTTAAGAGCCCGGGAACTTCAGCTTCACGGGAAAACAGAAGCTGAAGTCCGGGCCGAACTCACTCACCAAGCGATTTGATGAGCTCTTCCAGGCGGTTTTCATTCTGCCGTGGAGTCGAGGCTCTTCTGGCCAGCAGGCGATAGGCCATGGGAATGACGTACAGGGTAAAGAAAGTGGCCGCACCAACCCCGTAAAGCACCACGACCCCAATCACAACCCGAAGCTCGGAACCTGCGTTGGTAGCAAGAATCAGGGGAATTGCTCCGGCCATCGTGGTAATGGCTGTCATCAGAATGGGCCTGAACCTGGATTGAGCTGCCCTCTCAATCGCTTCTTCAAAGGGAATTCCCTCATCTCTGAGCTGATTGGAAAACTCAACAATCAGAATCCCGTTTTTGGCCGCAAGTCCGATGAGCATGATCATGCCAATCCAGGAAAACATGTTCAGGGTCTGAGCATGAATCAGAAGCCCGCCAAAGGCTCCAAACACCGCCAGAGGAACAGCCAGAAGAATCACAAGCGGAGTCAGAAACGACTCAAACTGGGCGGCCAGAACCAGATAGACAATCAGAAGGGCCAGTACGAAAACCCAGTTTCCGGCACTTTTGGAATCCATGAACTCGCGGGACTCACCCTTGTAATCCACAACCGCCGCATCGGGCAGTTCTTCCCTGGTCACTTTTTCCAGAAATGTGAGAGCCTCGCTCAAGGAATAACCGGGCTTCAGTCCCGCCGTCAGGGTCACCGCCCGGACCCGGTTGAATCTGCGAAGGACAGGGGCTCCGGACTGTTCAGCAACTTCAATCAGGTCCGCAAGCGGAACCAGTTCTCCGGTGGAATCCGATCGAACCCGCAGATTCATCACATCCTCAAGATTGTGAAAACCACCCTTACGGCCCTCCAGGACAACGTCATATTCCTCGCCTCCATCGGTGAAGGTTGTCACCCGGCGGGAACCCAGAACGGTTTCCAGAGTCCGGCCAATCGTTTCCACGGAAACTCCCAGAATTCCTGCTCTTTCTGTCAGAATCCTGACCAGCATCTGAGGACGGGTCTCCTTGAAATCCGTATCCAGATCCACAAAGCCGCCGAATTCTTCCGCCTTCTTCAGAAGGATCTGCTGCCACTCACCCAGAAGACGGTAGCTGGGTCCGCCCAGTACAAATTCAACCGGATCTCCACTGCCCCCACTTAAGCGCTGCGGGATGTTGGCAAAAACCTGCACTCCCGGAATGGCCTTCATTTTCTGCCGGATCTCGGCAAGAATTTCAAAACTGGAACGACTGCGATGAAACCAGGGCTCCATCACCAGAATGCCCCGGCCATCATTGGCCGCCAGAGTCACATCAAAACCACCTGGGGCCCTCACCAGAAGGCGTTTGACCTCCTTGTTCTCAACATAGGGCATCAGAATTTCCTCAATCTGGCGCAGATGTTTCTGAACATAGGCAAAGGAAGACCCCTCAGGAGCCAGAATCCGCATGAAAATCACGCCGCTGTCCTGGGCTGGGGCAAACTCTTCCGGTAAACGGTTGAGAAACGACTGGATTCCGAACAGAACCAGAACCATGAAAGGGACCATCAGCCAGGAGGCCCTTAGAAACGGATGCAGGGTTCTGGCATAGACCCGGTTCAGCCATTCCTGAGGAGCTTCAATCATGCGTTGAAGCAGGGATGGTTTCTTTTCCGGGTGATGGGGACGGATCAGCCAGGCACACAAAACCGGGGACAGGGTCAAAGCCGTGAATGAGGAGAACATGACGGCAGCCGCCATGGCCCAGGCAAACTCCGTAAAAAGCCGGCCAGCATTGCCGGAGAGAAAGGTAATGGGCAAAAACACAGCCACCAGCACGGCTGTCGTGGCAATCACGGCAAAACCCACCTGACGGGCACCCCGAAAGGCCGCCAGCAATGGAGGTTCTCCCTCTTCGATTCTGCGGTGAATGTTCTCAAGTACGACGATCGAATCATCCACCACCAGACCAATGGCCAGAACCAGAGCCAAAAGGGTCAGAAGGTTGATCGAAAAACCGAGGGCATAAAGAATCAGGTAGGCTCCGATCAAAGAGACCGGAACTGTCGCTGCCGGGACCGTCGCTGCCCGGGGAGAGCCCAGAAACAGCCATAGAACCGCAACAACCAGAAGAATCGCCGTCCCCAGGGTTTCATAGACTTCGCGGATGGAATCCTCAATGAAAAGTGAGGAGTCATAGGAATCATGCAGGGTGATGTAATCCGGCAGGGCCTTGCGAACCTTTTCGGCTTCCTCTTTTACGGCCCTTGCCACATCCAGAGTATTGGACTTGGACTGACGGACAATTCCCATGCCCACCATGGATACCGTATTGCCCCGATATTCCGTGCGTTCTTCCTTGGCTCCGAGTTCCACACGGGCGATATCGCGGATCCTGACCAGACTTCCATCCGGCTGGCGGCCGATGATCATGGCCCCGAATTCTTGCTCGGTTTCAAAATTCTTGAGAAGACGGACGACAAACTGCATGTCCCGGCTTTCAATCCTCCCGCCGGGAAGCTCCACATTCTGGGCTCTCAGGGCTCTTTCCACATCCGCAACCGTCATCTGACGGGCTGCCAGTGCGTCGGTGTCAAGCCAGATCCGCATGGCATAGACCTTGGCTCCGGAAACCCGGACCCTGGCTACCCCGTCTATCACGGAAAAGCGATCGACGAGATTGCGCTCCACCCAGTCCGTAAGGGCCAGGCCATCCAGAGCACTTGATGCAACATTCAGCCAAAGTACCGGACGCTGATCCGAATCCGCTTTGGAAATTTCAGGAGGATCGGCCTCTACCGGCAGATCCTTAAGCACTCTGGCCACCCGATCCCGAACATCCGAGGCGGCCTTGTCAATGTCCCGATCCACCAGAAACTCAATCGTGATTGCAGAGCGCCCGTCCCTGGATTCGGAAGAAATCGAGCGGATTCCCTCGATCCCGGTAATCCGATCCTCAATGATCCGGGTAATACGGTTTTCAACAATTTCTGCCGAGGCTCCGGGATAGTTCGTTTCCACGGAAATCACCGGAACATCGACATCGGGATACTGCCTTAATGGCAGAAGCTGAAAAGCCACAAAGCCAAAGACGACGACGAGGATATTGGCGACGACCGCCAGAACCGGACGCCTGACGGAAAGATCCGAAATCATCATGGCTGAACTTCAATCTCAACAGAGGCTCCCTCGCTCAGGCGATGAACTCCGGAAGCCACCAGCCTGTCTCCGTCCTGAAGACCCTTGAGAACTTCCACCCGTCCATCACGACGACGGCCCACCGACACACCCACTCTGGCAACCTTGTTTTCCGGACTGATCTTCCAGACAAAATGCTGTTTCTGGATCTGAAAGACCGCGGCTTCCGGAACTGTCAGGGCATCCTCCTCAAAGAGAAACAGGGCCACACTCAAGAGCATGCCCGAGCGCAGCAGATTTTCAGGATTTTTCACATGCGCCCGGACCCTGACCATTCGAGTCGCCGCATCCAGACGTGGATCCACAACGACCACCCTGCCTTCAAAAGTCCGATCCGGATAGGCGATCGAAGTCACTTCAACCCTCTGCCCCGGCTTCAGCTGGCTCAAGGAACGCTCGGGAACCGAAAAATCCACCTGCATCACACTCAGATCATCCAGGGTTGTCACCCGCCTTCCCGGAGTCAGCAAAGCTCCTCGGGAGACCTCCCTCAAGCCGACAAGACCCGCAAACGGAGCCTTGAGAACCCGATCCTCGATACGGGCGAGAATGGCATTGACCCGGGCACGGGCTTCCTCCAGACGGGTAGCCTGCTCATCCAGATTGGCTTCGGGAAGGGTTTTCTGACGGACCAGACTTTCCACCCGTTTCAGTTCACGCTCCTGCTCCCGAAGGCTGGCTTTGGCTTCCTCAAGCTCAGCCTCTTCCTCTGTGGATTCCAGAACAGCCAGAACCGTTCCCTTCTCCACAAAACTGCCTTCCGTAAACCGGATTTCCCCCAGTCTCTCCGTAATGGTTGGAGTGATTTCTATCGCATGCAGGGGGGAACTGGTTCCAATCGCCCGAATCAGTTCCACCATCGGGGTACTTTGAGCCATGGCAAGTTCCACGGGAGTGGCCATCAGAGTTGAAAGAAAAGGGGTCAGCAGGAAAACCAGACGCAACATGAAGTCTCCAGAGTCAGAATAAGCGCTACATTGTAGTCTGTTTCCCACAGGTGACAAAGCTGTGCTCCGTTTGAGGCATCCTTGAAAGGGCTTCCCTCCCCTCCTATAATGGTCACCCGACTGAAAGGCGGCCGCATGAGCCAACACGAGATTTTGCAGGAAAAGATTCAAGAGGCGCGCAGCCGTTTGAGCCAGGCGATTGTCGGGCAGAACCAGATTCTGGATGCCCTGATGCTGGCCCTTCTGGCCCGCGGACATGTCCTGATGATCGGAGCTCCCGGTCTGGCCAAAACCATGATTGTCCAGAGTCTGGCCCAGGTTGTCGGGGGCAATTTCTCCCGCATCCAGTTCACTCCCGATCTCATGCCTTCAGATATTACCGGGGTGGATCTTCTTCAGGAAAACCGCCAGAGCGGGGAACGTGAATTCCATTTTTCCAAAGGCCCTCTCTTCTGCAATATTCTGCTGGCCGATGAAATCAACCGTACTCCCCCCAAAACCCAGTCTGCCCTGCTCCAGGCCATGCAGGAGCAATGCGTCTCGGTAGGCAACCGCACCTGGGAAATTGAGAAGCCCTTTTTCGTTCTGGCCACCCAGAACCCCATTGAACAGGAAGGAACCTACCCTCTTCCTGAAGCCCAGCTGGATCGCTTCACCTTCTCCCTGAATCTGGATTATCCCGATTTTGAGGACGAGGTCAAAATCGCCACTCTGGAAAATGTTCTGGAAAAACCCCTGACTCCGGCCTTAAGTCTTGCCGAGCTCACCGAGGCCCAGAACTGTGCCGCTACCGTGGCCATTGGTGAAGAAGTCGTGCGCTTTGCCGTACGCATCAACGCTGCCACCAGAAGAAGCAGCCCCTTTGCCACCGATCTGGTCAAGCAGTACATCAGCTGGGGCTGTGGTCCCAGAGCTTCCCAGTTTCTGGTTCGGGCTGCCCGTGCCCGCGCCTTCTTCGAAGGACGCACTGCCGCCTCTGCCGAAGACGTTGCCTTTGTCGCCCCCATGGTTCTGGGCCATCGCATGGTCATGAATTTTCAGGGGCAGGCAGATGGCCTGAGCATCCAGACCATTGTCGAAGATATTGTCCGCTCGGTCAGAAAAGGAGCCTGATTGAACCCCACCCGTTACGTGGACCCTTCCGTTCTGGCAGGCCTTCAGAGCTGCGCCCTGGCTGCCCGCTATGTCTGTGAAGGTGTCATTGGTGGAGCCCATGCCTCTCTTCACTCCGGCTACAATGCCGAGTTTTCCCACCATCGCGAATATCTCCCCGGTGATGACCCCCGTCATATCGACTGGAAACGCTGGGGACGTACCGGCAAGCTCTATATCCGCCAGTACGAGGAGAATGCCAGCCTGAATGCCGTCATCCTCATGGACGATTCAGCTTCCATGCATTTTCAGGGAAAAGAAGGCCTGAGCAAGGCTGTTTATTCCCGTTATCTGGCAGCCTCTTTGGCCTATCTTCTCTTAAGACAGCGTGATGGAGTCGGTCTTGCCACCTTTGCCGACAATGTGCAGGATTTCATTCCTCCCTCCAGCCGGGCCACTCGGTTTGCCGATATCTGCCAGGTTCTGGATCAACCTCCCAGAAAAGGGAAAACCTCCCTGAATTCCATGCTGGAAGAGCTCCTGCCACGCATCCGCAAACGCTGTATGTTCATCGTGATTTCAGACTTTCTGGCCTCGGAAGAGGAAATCCTCAATGCCGCCGCCCGTCTGGCCCACGCCCGCCATGAAATCCTGGCTTTTCATGTCATGAGTCCTGAAGAACTCCAGTTTCCCTATCAGGACTTCAGCCGCTTTGAGGATATGGAAACACAGGACTGGGTGGAACTCAGTGGCAAGGCCGCCAAAGCCACCTATCAGAAGAATCTGGAAAGATTCCTTAGGGAAGTCCGGGCTTCCATTCTCAAATATCAGGCCGATTACCTGCTGATGAACACCAGGATTCCATTGGAAATGGCCCTGACCCGATTCTTGCATCGCCGGGCCGGAGTCGCATGAGTTTTCGCATTGCCGAACATCTCCCTGCCCTCCTTCTGGCCCTGATTCCCCTGATCCTCCATCTCTTAAGAAAGCGTCAGGCCCGAAGGGTTGAGTTCAGCTCTTTGACCCTTCTGATGCAAAGAGGGCAAAAGCCCCATCAAAGCCTCAAGCTACGGAGGATCCTGCTTCTTTTAACCCGCATGGCTCTGGCCTTTCTTCTGGCGTCCTGGTTTCTCAAACCAATTCTTCAGAATGCTCCCCACTGGCTAGCTTCAGCTTTTCCATCCCGCGAAGAGGCCATCGTCTATCTGGATACACGCCTGGACGAACCCTCCATCCTTCAGAATACCTTCAACCAGAATCCTAAAACCTCTCATCTTCAGGCCAGTTTCAGAATTCTCACCAAAGAGGACTTCAGAAATACCAGCCTGGTCGATGCACTCCTGAAGAGAACTTCACCCCATAAGCCAACCTGGCTGGTTTCAAGAGCCTATGGACTTAGTCAGGAAGATGTCGGGAAACTGGCCGAAAACCGGATCTCCATCATTCCTCACGCCGATGCCAAAACCCCGGTTTTCGTTCCCGCCCGCCTGGAGTTTTCTCCCAAGAGTCCCCTTGGCAATGAACAGATCGAACTGAAAGCGAGCTTTCTGGCCAACTTTTCGGGACAAGGGGAGCTCAGCCTCAAATCCGGTCCCAATACAGCCTTTCAGATGCCGGTGGAATTTGAGGCTCACACCCCTCTTGATCTGAAAACCCGCTTCCTGCTTCCCGCACCGGATTCCATCTGGACCCTTCAGGTTACTGACCCATCCGGGAAAACCCTCCTTCAGAAGACCATCACCCTGAACCCCAGAGAAAAACTCCATTTTGTGCTGGTTCACGATGGCCGGGATATCGCATCCAAAACCTCCCGGCTTTACTACCTCAACCGCTTCCTTCTGGCTCTGCAAAAGCTTTATCAGAGCCGGGCCGAAATCCGGATCACCACCTTAAGCTCAGAGGACTGGCTGAAACAGGACCTCAAGCCGGACTGGCTGATTCTGGGGGAACTCACCCAACCGGTTCTGCCTCCTCCGGCCACCCCAACTCTGGTCTTTACCCAGTCTCAGGCTTCCATCCAGGACTTTTACAACCGGCATTTTTCGATCACAAGCTTCGGTTTCTCCGCTGAGCCACGCCTTCTGATGATTCCCCAGATGAATGCCGCTGATCGCGGCCTGATGAACCGCCCGATTCAGATAAGGCGCCGCCTGCTGTTCAAATCCCCCGGACTCCCTTCCATTCTCAATGCCGGACAACAGCCCCTGATCATCAGAAAAGACGCTCACTATTTCAGTGGGCTCGACTTCGTTGACACAGATTTTGATGGCATAGCCCATCCCTTCTTTCCCGTCTTTCTGATGCGTCTGTTTCTCAATCGCTTCTCGGTTGATGTTCTGGAAGAAAAGATCGACCTGGGAAATTTTGAACGGGATGAAACCCTTCTGGAAAAACTGGCCCGAGCCTCATCTGAGGGCTCAGAAGCAGACATTTCCACCCTGATTCTGGTGATTTTGCTGATCTTTGCCATAGCGGAAATCCGCCTGATAAGATCGCTTTTAAGAACCGGATGAAAACTTTACTTCTACTCCTCATTTTTCTCTTCAGGGCAGGCCTTTCCCACGCCGTGCTGCCCATCTTTCCCGATACCTGTTTCAAGTGGCCTCCGATCACTCAGGATCCTGAAATCCCCATCTGGTTCAGCCCTCCTCCCCCGTTTTCCGAACCTCAGGGAGCCGCGGCCTCTCAGCCCATCAGCTTTACCTTGAGCTACCCGCAGTTTGAATCCGCAGTCCCGATTACCACAACAACCCTTTACTGCACCCTGGATGGCACGGATCCATCCCTGAGCAGCACAAGCTGCCTGCCATCGACCCTTCTCACCCGAACCACCCTCATAAAGGCCATGGCCGTCGTCACCACCAATGATGGACGCAAACACTTTTCCTCCCCCATTGAATATGTGTTTCAGTTTGATGATCGGCCCTGGGGAGTTCCCCGCGAATTCACCATTCAGACTGACATGGAATTTGCCTTTGTCCCGGTACCATTGGGAGAAGGCAATGCCTATTACATTCAGAAAACCGAAGTCACCCAGGCCCAGTGGATGCGCTTTATGGCAGAAGACGGGAATACGTCGACCTTTCTGGGCACCGAGCATCCCATGGAAACCATTACCTGGTACCAGATTCAGGAATTCATCAAACGGCTGAACGAAGCCGAGGGCACCACCCTCTATCGGCTGCCAACCCAGAAGGAATGGATTTATGCCGCCCGCGCTTTCAGCACCAAGGCCTACCCCTTTGGAGAAGTTGCCTCCCAGTCCTGCTTTCACGGAGCCGTCTATCTCAATCAGCCCATCAATCAGGGCACCCGTGACGTAAAATCCTTCCTACCCAATGCCTTTGGCATCTATGACACGATTGGCAATGTCCGGGAATGGACCTCGGATCTGGCCGACGACAACTTCCGCCGCATGGCCTGTGGCTGCTCCTACCTGGAAAAATCTCTGGGCCACTGCAAATCCACCCACTGCTCCGCTGTCTGGCCCTACCAGACTCAGGGCAACCTGGGCTTCAGGCTGGTCAAGGACCTTTAGATCCAACTCTGGCGGACAGAAATTCCTCCAATTTCCTGGAACTATTCTTTCACCTGCCATTGGCCACCTTTTCGTGGCCCCACATAAATCAGTTTTCCTTGATCTTTCAGTTTTTTGGCGGCACGCTCTACAGCACTCACCGACTTTCCAATACGATTGGCTACTTCTACGAGCGTTAAAGTACCATCCTCTTTGAGCACCTGAAGAATGGCCTCCGGCGTTTTTACCCGCG
>CAZDAM010000004.1:0-33777 GCA_964503595.1 uncultured bacterium | reverse complement strand
TTCTACAGGCGTTTTTACCCGCGCTTCTACAGGCGTTTTCTCAACGCTTTTCAAATCAACTTTTATAGGAACCGGTGCTTTCAGCAACTCAACCGATACCCCTCCTGAATTTTCCTCAATGACCGGTTCTGGCAATCCTGAATGTCTGCATGCATCAATGATTTTCTCAATACCTCTACCCCAGGAATCAATATAGCCAATCCGGTAGCACACCTCTGCGATGAGTGGATTACGGGGAACTGATCTATGCGTCTGAAAAAGTTCTGCAACACTTAACTCAGGCGGTAAGGTGCCCGCATTCCACAAAGAAAGACGGTCATCCATGACACGAAGTTGAGTCATGCTGCCCATATAATTCCGATGTACCAGCGCATTGAGTAGCATTTCCCGTAATGCCTGGACAGGGTATTCAAGCTCTTCAATACGGCGCAGACCTTCAAACCGTATTGGCTTGACTAAAAACTTGTGCTCCAGTTGCTCCATCACACCACGAATAAGCTGGAACAGGTTTCCTTCGCACACTTCCTGAAAACGCATGTCCACCATATTGAGCCCAAAACGACCTATTTTGACAAACAAGTTGGAATAAAATCTGCTTGGATTTTTACCAAAAAGAACGATTGCCGCATTGGTTAGACCTGTCTCTGTAAGGAGATGCAGCTTTCTAAGCAAATCTTCTTTAGAAAGATCGGAAATCCATGGCAACCGGCCAGCCGTGAGCGCTTCCTTCTTGAAAAGCTCGATGGTTGCCTCATCGATGTCATGCAGCCCCGCCTTTTCCTCAACGACCCGATCCCAGGTCAGACCCATTTTTTTCAGCAGAAACTCGGTCAAAGCATGACCTTTCAGTTCCTGCTTCACTGAACCAGAGCGCCAGTAGTACGAACCTCGCAACGAAATCGCAACCGTCGACGGCTCAACAATGATTTCCAGATAAGCTTTCCCTCCTTCATGCAACAGATTGATCTGCGGCATCAGGCCAAGCTGATCACGGATTTTGTTCGGCAAGTCTTCCAACAGTTTTTTGGCATTCGGCAATCCGATGATGCTCCCCGCATCATCCTTGCCTATGAGTATGCGACCGCCCTGGGCATTGGCAAAACCGCAGATCCATTTCAGATAATCATCATGCCAGGACTGCTTCCATTCGATGTTTTGAGATTCCTTCGTCATGGACTAAACACCCCACTCATACTTCATCCCAAAATCGAGTCAGCTCTCTTGATGCGTTTGAAACAGCTCTTCTAAAGCGAAGCTATCGATTCACCCCGGCGCCTGAGCTCCTCAAGAATCTGGCCCAGGATGTCCTCAATTCCGTAGCGGGGCTGGAAGTCGGGGTAGTGGGAGGAGAATTTTCCGACATCGCTGATCCACCAGATATGATCGCCAATGCGGTTTTCCTCGATATATTCAAGTTTCAGGGCTGGGCCACCCAGATTTTCGATGATCTGGGCTGCTTCCATCAGGGAGCAGTTGGAGCGCATGCCGCCGCCGATGTTGTAGACCTCTCCGGCTCGGGGATTCTGGATATAGTGCCAGAAAGCCTGCATCAGATCTTCAGAGTGGATATTGTCCCGGACCTGCTTGCCCTTGTACCCAAACACCCGGTATGTGCGGCCCTTAAGAGAGCAGCGCACCATATAGGCTAAAAAGCCGTGAAGCTCGGCCCCGCTATGAGCCGGACCGGTCAGACACCCGCCCCTGAAGCTCACGGTTGGCATGCCGAAATAGCGGCCGTATTCCTGAACCAGGATATCCGCTGCGAGTTTGGAGGCCCCAAACAGACTGTGCCGGGTCTGATCCACACTCATGGTTTCATCAATGCCATAGCGGGAGGCCGAGTGGGAGGAATGGACTTCCCAGCGGGTTTCACCCTCTACCAGGGGTAGCAGATTGCAGGTATCTCCATAGACCTTATTGGTGGAACAGTAGATAAAAGGGCATTCCGGGGCATGCCTACGGGCAGCCTCCAGAAGATTCAGTGTGCCCTGAGCATTGATATTGAAGTCCAGATGGGGATCGCGCACCGCCCAGTCATGCGAAGGCTGGGCTGCCGCATGCAGAATCACATCCGGCTGGATTTCCTGCATAAGCTTTTCTACCTGGATCCGATCACAGATATCCAGAGCATGATGGACGTATCTCAGGCCCTTTTCCTGGCTTAGGCGTTCAATCATCCAGGCCGTCGATGCTTCCGGGCCGAAGAAGTGAGCCCGCATATCGTTATCAATACCGTGAACCTCGTAACCTTTGGCCCCAAGAAAGCGCACTCCCTCCGAACCAACCAGACCCCCCGAACCTGTAACCAGTGCCTTCTTCATTCTATCTCCCCATCACCATGCGAAGTTCTTCCTGATGATCAAAAATCCAGCCGTACACGTCACTGACAATATCCTGGGCTCCCTTTTCTGGTGCCCACCCGAAAGTTTCCCTGGTTTTTCGCGAGGACAACAGGAGAATGGGAACATCCCCGGCCCGCATCTCAGGATCCTTTTCAATCTGAAGCCGTTTTCCGCTAAGACTTTCCACCATGTGACCAAGCTCCAGAAGAGAAACCGAAATGTCCTTTCCTCCCGAAGCATGAAAGATTTCACCCTGCCAGGCTGACATAGTCCTGAGCTGAATCCGGATAAGCCGGCAGAGATCTTCAATATGCAGGATATCGCGAACCTGTTTGCCGCTGCCCTCATAACCGATATGCCTCAGCCCGAAGTCATAGACTCCGGCGGCGGCCCATAAAGCAACAAATCCCTGATCCACCTTGCCAAACTGCCACGGTCCGGCCAGAACACCACAACGATTGATCAGAGTCGGCACCCCAAAGGCCCGGGCATATTCCGTACATAAAAGCTCGGCGGAAAGCTTGGCGGCTCCGTAAAGAGTTTTTTCCCCCTCAGGAGGCATCTGAAGCAGAAGGCCCTGATCATCTCGGCCCAGGGTTTCTCTTGAGGGTTTTAGACTTTTCCATTCAAGACGCGTGGCTCTTTCCTCACAGGGAATTGACAGAAGGGCATCCACAGGATAAACCCGGCTGGTGGAAAGGAAGAGAAAAGCGGCCTGATGGCGGCGGGCTGCTTCCAGGCAGTGCATGGCCCCGACCAGATTAGTCGAAAGCAGGTAATCCGGATCCTCAAACCCGGCCAGAACCGAGGGCTCTGCCGAGGCTTCAAGGATCAGATCCATGCCGCTGGCACACGACAGATCGGATGGCATGCGGACATCACCATGAAAAAAGGTAATCCCGTTTTTCTGCAGACGATTGAGGTTGAGCTCGGATCCCCGGCGGCGCAGATTGTCCAGCACCCGGATTTCATGTCCATCCTGCTTCAGGTTCAAAGCCAGATGAGAGCCGGCAAACCCCAGTCCTCCGGTAATCAGTATCTTCATTCTTTCAACTCTTGGATCCGGGCCGGATCAAAAATTTCCTGCCCATTCTGTTCGTAGTAGCGGCAGTTTTTGGGGCGGATGCCTCCGTCCCATTCACATTCGGTTTTCTTGCGTCCATTGTCCCAAAAGCCCTTGGAGTGACCAAATTTTTTACCGTTTCGAAAGGCAAATTCTTCTTTGAGCTTGCCATTGAGAAAATAGGTTCGGGCAGGTCCGTGCTTTTCCCCGTCCCGGTAGGTCCAGGTTTCCAGAAGATCGCCATTGGTGTGAACCACTTTCTGAAGACCATGGGGCTTTCCCAGATGATATTCCGCTTCGCGGATCAGAATGCCCTCAGTGGAAAACAGTCGCTCGATTCCATGCAGCTGATCCCCGGCATAACTGGCCTCACGCTTCAGGCGGGAATTGGGCCACCATTCCTTCATGGTTCCGGTCTGGACTCCATCCTTGTAAATCACTTCGACCTTTTTGACACCCTCAGGGTAATAGGCAATCCAGATACCTTCCTTGACTCCCAGCTTGAAGGAGGAAATCTGCTGGATCTGGCCATTTGGGTACCAGATGGACTGTGGGCCGTGAAACCTATCCCCCAGATAGTTTCTTTCTTCAACTCTTTGGCCCTTTTCATCATAAACCGTGGTGCTTCCGGTTTTGGCCCCTCCATCATAGGTGGCTTCCAGCCTCAGAATCCCCTGTTCATCCCACTCCCGGGAAGTCCCGTTTTTCTCGCCCTTTACATAGGATTCCTGAAGGCGGAGCAGACCCGTTTCATCGTACTGCTCAAACATTCCGTGGCGTCTGGAATCAATGAATTCCTCAACGGTCAAGGGCTTGCCGTTTTCCCCGTAGGTTTTAACCTTCCAGATACCTTCCTGAAGTGAGCCATGAAAAAGCACCTGATTGGCCGGAGAATAGACCCGCTTTTCAATCATTTCACCCTGAAAATGGCGTCTCTCCTCGCGAATCTGCCCGTTTTCCCTCAGAAAGACTTCCCGGCCATGAAAGACTCCTGCCCATTCTCCGGCACCAACTATGGCGTAAAGGTGAGCTGGCTTTCCGTTCTTGTGATCTTCCTGGTGAAACTCCATGGCATAGTCACGGGCATTCCCATTGCGAATTTCCCGCCAGACCTTCAGAACACCGCTTTCATGCAGTTCCCGGTAACTGATTTCCAGGCCATTCTCATAGCGGGCATCCAGAGCCAGACTTCCATCCCGGTGATACTCCCGCCATTCTCCGTGTCTTTCGCCAAGACGGTACGAGCCTTCCACCTTGCGTGAGCCATCCACATAATAGCTGCGGAAACTCCCCTGAAGCTTGCCATGATCATATTCCATGGACTCCAAGACCCGACCTTCAGGGCTCAGGACTTCCCAGACTCCATGGGCCCTGTTAGCCACCCAGCTGCCACTGCGCTCGATTTTGCCATCGGGAAAGTAAGTCCGGTAGTCTCCGTGAAGAATCCCCTTCTGATACTCCATCACCATCTTCTGGCGATCGCGATGAAACCAGCGAATCTCCCCATCCAGGCAGCGCTTCGCCAAAGGATTCTTGCAGGGCATTACAAAGTGCCCCGTAGCCAGAATGGCTCCTCCCGAATCCTTGAGTTCAAAAACCTCTTTCTCTTCGGAAGAACGACAGCCGGCTCCCAAAAGGCCAATCAGTCCTGCAATGCACAGAACCCGACCCTTCAGAAACCGGCTGACTTCAAACTTCATGAAACTCAGAGTTTGGTGACGGTATAGTCATGATCCCGTTTGCGGGTAATCACAACCTTCTCAATCACATCCCCCTTGGTAATGCCATCCACAATTTCCTGGCCCTTGGTGATACGGCCAAATACGGCATGGCGACCATTGAGCCAGTAAGTCGGTACAACACACAGGAAAATCTGGGAACCATCCGTATCAATTCCGGCATTGGCATAGGAGAGTGAACCCCGGAAGTGCTTGCGGTTATTGAGTTCCGTCTTGATACGGTATCCCGGACCGCCGGATCCATCATTGCTGGGATCCTCATCCTTGCTGTTGGGATCCCCGACCTGAGCCATGAATTTGGGAATCACCCGATGAAATTTGATGCCATCGTAAAATCCACTCTCGGCAAGCGTAATGAAATTGGCGACGCCGTTGGGGGCGTCATCTTCAAAAAGCTCAATCTCCACAACACCCTTATTGGTATGAATCTCTCCCATCGGCAGATTCTGGGCCTTGGACCGAAAGACCAGCTCTTCTGCCTTGGCCGCTTTGTAATCCACAGCAGACTGACGGGGCTTTTCAATCAGGGCAACCAGATCCGGATACTGGGCCAGTTCATCATAAAGGGCAATCGCACCATCATAATCCTCAATCCAGAAGAGCTGCTCTGCCAGCATGACACCGACATTTTTCTTCTGCTCTTCACTGATCTCAGGATTGGAATAGAGCTTTCTTAAGATTTCACTGCCCTTCTGCATTTCATTGGTCTGATCATAGGTCATGGCCAGATCCAGACTGGAGCGGAAATCCAGAACTCCCCGGCTGGCTTCTTCCTGAAGAATTCTGACCTTGGTTTCCTGATCCCCGGTTTCTCCAGCTAAAAAGGCATAAGCCAGACGAACCTCAGAACTTGCTCCTTTTGCTTCAGCCTGCGTTTTGGCTTCTGCCAGGGCAGCATCAATTTTGGCCCCGTAAATCTGACGACCGGACTGAAATGCCCGCTGCCTTTGCATGAACTCCTGAAGGAAAGTCTGAAACTGCTTCTGGGCTTCCTCGCCCTGAGCCATGGACTGAAAGGCCCTGAGCTGATTGTTCATCGACTGAAGCTCGGAATATTCCTGCTTCAGGTTATCTCCCAGATTGCGAATTTCATCCACCTGAGCCAAAAAGCCACCTTTTGGTGCCTGTTCCTGAGTTTCAGCGGCTGTATCCTGCTGGGGAGTTTCCACCTTCTCCTGACTGACCTGGGCGACTTCCGAAACTTCTTTTTCAGGCGATTTCACCAGGGTGGGATCACCCTTGATTTCCTTCTGCAAAGTCTCATTGCCAGCCATCTTGGCTTTCAGTTCGGCCTCCTGAACCCTCTGCTGGCCGACACCATAAACAATGATGCCCAGAAGAATCGCCGCGAGTACCCAGTTGCCAGTGCCTGAATTTGAATCCTGCATTCTCTTTATCCTTTTTATCTTCGCAGGGGTCTCCAGCGAATCGTTTTTCCATCTTTTGGATCCAGATAGTATTCCACCATCCGAAACGCTTCCTTCACATCCATGGAGCTGGAACCAAAGACCAGCTTCACTCCGGGCCAGATGACTCCCCGCACCCTCAGAAACGAAGCGGGACACTGATACACCTGACGCTTCAGTTCCTGCATTTCAAGTTCCAGGCCCTGCTTTTCCTGCTCCAGATCCTTCAGGCCTCTTTCCAGATCTTCGGAAAGCATGTCCTTCTCGGTTGTGCTCAACAAAGCATCGTGCAGGCCGAAGATGGAACTTCGGACTGCCATCAGACTTTCATCAATCCCGCGAATCAGCTTCTGAAGCTGTTTGATCCTGGGAAAAATAAAGGACTGAGCCCCCATATGGACAACCGTCAGAGCTCCTGCCTGAGAACCTACATTCCAGACGTCGGCGTGGCCCTTTATGAAAACCTGGCCCCCGATGATCGAGCTGTTCTTGGCAGCCTCAAGCTGATTCCAGACACTTACCCGGCTGTTCAAAAGCTCACGGCGAAGCTTGAGGTTACCATGAACCTCAATCATGCCACCGTTGGTGTGGGAAATCTTACAGTGCTTTCCGGCCACCAGCATGCCGGACTCCCCACCGATAAAAGCTCCACCGATTTCCAGTTCACCGCCACTGATAACCTGGGCATTTTCCACGGAACGGGTGATCGTGACATCCCCACCCCCTTCGACCTTGAAGCCGCTCTGGACCTCACCGACAATTTTAACATCCCCATTGAAATGGATATTCCCATGGCGAAACCCGACATTACCCACCAGACGATAGACCGGATTAACGCTGATAATCTTGCCATCGTAGCGAATCCGTCCGTCAACATCGGCCACAATACCGTGACTTTCATTCACATGGCAGTTTTTACCGGCAAAGACCCGGCGACGTTCAATCTGGGGCTGCAAAAGGGGAGTTCCCTTGATCGTAAATCCGTCGCTACCATCTTCAGGGGGATAGGATTCTGCCAGAAGCTGTCCGGCCTTGGCCATGCTGATTTTCATGAGCTCACGAAAATCAGCCTTGTCCTGAAATGAAGCTGCGGAATCAGCTTCGATGAGCTCCTCATCTTCATCTTCTTCCGCGTTCTGAACCAGAACACTTTCATTCTGTTCAAAATAAAGATTCACAATCGCGGACTTTCCTGGAACCGCCGGTCTTCCCTCGGCGATCAGCTCCATCTGAAAGGACCGGGCATGCTCGATCTCGTCCAGAAGAATAACCAGCTTTTTCTCGTCCAGCCCAGCCTTGATGCCGTGCATTCTGAGGATTTCCTTCAGTTTGGTCAGACCCAGAGTCGGTTCCCTGTTTGTTCTGGGGCGAATCACATTGGCAGATAACCAGGCATGCAAACCATCGTCCGCAATCTTGATATCAAGCTCAACATAGTGATCCCTGGAAATATCCTTCAGCGCCCGCTCCAAAAGGAGTTCTTCCGCGGTTTTCGGTTTTTCCGGAACTCTTTTTTCCAAAACGGGATCGGCAGAACCCTCCTGGACCTTCTCGTCCTGCTGTTCTGTTGCCTCAATCTGGGTACGAACAACCCTGGAAGTAAAGGAATCCTGCTCTTCCGGATGAATCATCTTCAGGCGAATGACTTCCTCCCGGGAAACCAGGCCCCTGTTCTTCAGCAGATCCTGAACACGTTTGAGTTTTTCAAGCGTGGTATCAAGATTCTTCATGTATTGGCCCACCCTCCATAATAGCCTCAATTTCTTCGATTTCCTTGGGAATTCCAGCGGTCAAATTGATCGGCCCGTTTTCAGAAATCAGGATATTGTCCTCGATTCTCACTCCAATGCCATCATATTTTGTCGTCATCTTGGAAAAATCAGGATTGAAATAAAGCCCCGGCTCCACCGTCAGCATCATTCCTGGCCGAAAGGTCCAGGCCTCACCATTGGCCTGATCGTAACGTCCGACATCATGCACATCCATCCCCAACCAATGGGAGGTTCCGTGCATATAGAACTTGGCCACAGAACCATTTTCCACCAGATCCTGAGGATTTCCGGAAAAGATCCCAAGCTCCACAAGCCCCTTTGCCAGAGTCAGTTGGGTTTTGACATGGACCTCCCGGATGGAAGAGCCCACCACGCAGGCGGCAATGGCTTCTTTCTGAGCTTTGAGCACCACGGTATAAACATCTTTGGCCAAGGGCGCAAATTTGCCTCCAACCGGATAGCAGCGGGTAATGTCCGAAGTGAACTTATGGGGCATTTCACACCCGGAATCAATCAGAAGAAGCTCCCCGTCCTTCATTTCACAGTTGTTTTCATTGTAATGAAGGCAGGTGGCATTGACTCCACTGGCAACAATATGCCCATAACCCCAGGTTCCACCATTGCGCTTGTACTCGTACTGCAGAAGAGCTTCGATTTCACACTCGTTCATGCCTGGTTGAAGCTTTTGCATAACGCCATGATGAGCCCTTTCAGACACCTCGGCACACTCTTTGAAAAGTTCGATTTCCAGACCCGATTTGATATGACGCTGATCTCCCAGTGTCTCGCGAAAAGAGCGAATCGTACGGGGATACACAGGGTTCTTGCGTCGCACGCTCTGCCAGCGCTTGAGAGTCGCCAGAACCAGAGCATCCAGACGGGTTTCTCGCTGAAAATCATGGAAAAGAACATCATGTCCTTCCATCAGGCGAAACAGAGTGTCCGCCAGCTCGGCATTGGATACGGCATGATCCACGCCGTAATCCTTCAGGGCTCCTTCTATCCCGGCCCGTTTGCCATCCCAGATTTCCCGCTCGATATCTCGTGGAGGAACCACCATGGTCGTTGTGACCTTGCCGGATTTCTCCATGCTGATCAGAAGACAGGAATCAGGTTCCTCAAAGCGGCTCAGATAGTAAAAATCAGACTCCTGCCGAAACGGATGATGCACATCGGAATTCCGGATGGTGAGGTTGGCCCCCCCCAGAACCAGAAGGCCAGGGCCCAGGTTCTGCATCAGTTTTTCACGGCGGGTACGGTAGATTTCAGGGTTCAGATAGGTAGAAGATCGTTTTATCATAGGGCCATTATAAGGCTCATGCTTCCTGATTTCGATCTTTTGACTGACGAAGAAGCCGATCAATGACTTTGGTGGAACTGAATTTGTCCCAAAGGCTCTCAGAACCCTTTTTCACTGCCAGTCCCCAGGTAATCATCCAGCCCAGGCCCAGAAGCCCCGGTATAAAACTCAGCATGGACAGAGAAGGCAGCACCATCAAGATCGGAATCATCCCGACTCCAATCAAGGCGGGAAGAAACCGGATCAGACTTCTTCTCAGGGCATCCTTGAATTGCAGGGCTTCTCCGCTCTTCGTCACCGTTTTCAGTCCAAAAACCAGTTTGCCCGGTGTTGCCTGCCAGCGCGAACCCTCCATCTGGGCCAGGGATGCAATCATCAGACCCGTGATCAGAAAATAAACCAGAAGAGAAGCCCAACCAACCAGCTCCGCTGGCAATACCAGGGAAGCCAGAATGGACAGAGGCCAAGCCAGAAACTGAAGGGCCACCAGAAAAAGCCCATCCAGCCAGGCTGCCAGAACTCTTACCTGTATGGCAGGGGACTGATCCTCGACTTCTTCCACAATGCTGAAGGAAGGAGCCCTTTCCTGAGCCAGACTACGCATTTTTCCCACAAGCGGGTGCAACAGAATAGAAAATTTCACACCCAGATATTCAAGCCCCGACAAAGCTCCCGACTTGGGATTCGGCATTTCTCCAACAATCAGATCGGATACGGGAGCAGGCACCGTCTCCAGCTCCGGCCCTTCTTCACTCAAAGCCTCTTTTGGTCTGGAGTCCTCAGTTTCTTCCTGAATCTCTGTCCCGGCTTCCTGAAAAATTTCTTCCTCTTTCTTCGGGGTTTCTTCAGGCAGGGGTTCTGCCAGCAAGGAGGGTTCTTCGTCGGCAAAGGCCTCAGGGGAAGCAGTCACTTCAACAGGAATTTCGGCCGCTTCGGCGCTCTCCATCACAAAGGAAACCGCGTCATCCTCATCTGCATCAATGGTGGGAAGATTGGATTCATCCACCTCATCAACTTCCAGACGAAAAAGATCGTCCATGGTTTCAGAGGCTTCCTCAAACAGGGCTTCTGCCTTCGCAGGCTCCTGTGGCTTTGACTGTGGCAATGATTTGATCTGAAGCCCCGGCAATTTCAGAAGATCCACGGGAGTGAAGTCTGCCCCTGTTCGCATAGCCCGCATACAGCCAGTCAGAAGAATCCGGATTTTCACGGGAGCCAGACCATCCTGCAACTCGCGGGCGCAATTGCCGAAAAAATCGTATAGAGAAAGGCGCTCCCGATCCTTGGGGGGAAGCATCATGCGAACTTCTTCCTTGATCTGGCCAAAAGTTGCCAAGTCAATGCGCAGATAGGAACTGAGGCGCAGGAACCACTGTTTTTCCTGACTCTGGGGAAGCTTCACCCTCCCCAGCTCCAGAAGAAAAATCCGCATTACCCGTTTGCGGTGCTGTACAGGAATATCCATAACGAAAATCTAACGCTCCAAATTTCGACTCCCATCGTCTCCTCTTTGCCAATTCCTTGCAAATTTTTTTTGAAAACCTCTTGCCAAAAATGTTAGCGATTACTAACATTTTAACATGAGCACAAAACTTATCATCCGTCAGAAGGAAATTCTGAGTGTGGCCCGTGCCCTTCTGGCTGAATCCGGCTATCAGGGCATGACCACTCGGGAACTGGCCCGTCGGGCCGGGGTCAAGGAGCCTATTCTTTATCGCTGCTTTTCCGGCAAGGAGGCCCTGGTGGCAACCATTCTCAAGGAAGTCCGGCAGGAACAGCTTGACGAATGGCTTGAAATCGCCAAGAACCATGACCCTGCCACCGCCGTGGAAATCCTGGTTTCCAATTATCTGGCCCGCCCCAGTGAAGCCTCGCCTGCCCTGAGAATCTTCATGCGCTTAAGTAGCGAGACCCTTCCCCCCATGGTTCAGGCTTCACTTCGGGAAACCTATGAAGAATACCGGACTTTCCTGGCCCGGCTTCTGAAAGAATGTAAAACCGAGAATCCGGAGGAGAAAGCCTGGGCCCTTCTCTTCTGGGGAGCAGGTATCGGTGTTCTCCAGCTCACCGGCCTTCAGACCGCCTCCTGTCCCAAAACCATCAAATCCCAGCTGGATTTGGCTCTACAGCTGATTGCGAGGTCTTCATGAAAATTTCTTCTTATCTCCTGTTTGGCACCACCGCCCTGCTTCCCGCCCTGGCCGTGGGAATCGGTTTCAAGGCGGAATACAATACCTGGATCATTTACGCCCTTCTGAAAGGCTTCATGCTGGTAAGTCCCTTCTTTGTCCTTTCCTTCAAAGAAGAATTCAGACCCACCACTAAGGATTTCAGAGTCGGCCTGATTTCCGCGGGAATCCTCTGTCTCATCCCCCTGATTTTCATAGCTCTTGGGGGACTTGAGGTTCTGGACCCCACTCCAATTCGGGAAAAGCTCTCCCGGTTGGGAATCCTTCCCTGGTTTTTGCCGATGGTAGGGTTGCTTTCCACCGTGAATGCGTTTTTAGAGGAGTGGTACTTTCGCGGATGGCTTATCAAAATCTGCCCCAAAATTCCGGCAGGCAAAGCCGCACTTTTGAACGGAAGCCTGTTCAGCCTGCATCATTTCATCATTCTGAACGATTATTTCCCCCTGCCCTGGGCCCTGTTCTTTGCCTTCGGCACGGGAGTCGCCGGCTGGGTCTGGACCCTCATGCGACTGCGGGGAGTTTCCATCTTTACCCTCTTTGTCTCTCACTGTATCTGCGATCTGATCCTCTTGGGCCTGGGCGGAAGCCTATTAATTTTCTAGGAGAAATCTTATGAGTCCATCCTTTCTTGGAATTCTGGGGGCCACCACCCTCACCGGGTTCGCTCTGGGTTTTGCCAAATTCTACTGGCTGGAAAGTCTGCTTCGGGATGTCTACGGTGGCGATCTTGCCGCCAAGCCCATGCTGATCCAGATCGTCGGAGCCTTCATTACCCTCGGCCCCGTTCTGGTCTACATCATCTCCGGCCCCCTGGCTGCAGCCTTCCGTAAATCCCAGGTCATGCTCTTTTCCGCCGGATTCTGTGCTGCCATGTATGGAATCAGCCTGATCACGGGAGGCGGAAAAATCGGCTTCCTGTATGTCTTTCTGACCGGTCTGGTCATGGGGATTTTCAGTGCCGGAAAAATGTCCTGTGTCGTCCTCGAAGCCCGACAGTCCGGCATGAGCCCCTATGCCATCAACGGAGGCATGTCGATTGTCTTCATCTTTGGCATGATGGTGGGGATCCCAAGCGGCAGCCATGTCGGTACTTCAAACCCCGAACTTGGTCTTCAGATCTCTTTGGCCGTATTTGCCCTCTCTGCTCTGGCCAGCGCCATGATCAAATTCAGGGATGAACCCCTGATTCCCTTTCAGACCGCCTATTCCGAACTCGGTCGGGATACCTGGCGCCTCATGGCCCGGTATCTGGATTACCTGATTGCCTCGCCCATGACCTGGGGAATGGCTGCGGCCCTCTCCCTGGCCGTCACCGCCTATCTGGAAGTCCACTTCATCGCCGGAGCCACCAAGGCTAGCATGATTTCTCTTTATTCCACTCTGGGAATCATCGCCGGAAACGCCTGGGCTCCCCGTCTGAAGGATGTTCGCCACTCCGCATCCGTGCGCTATTTTCTGATCCTCACCATCACGATTGCCCTCTTTCCCATCATCTTCAAGGCCCTGCCTCTGGCCCGGCCTGAAACCATGACTCCTGAAGCGATTGAGGCTGTCGTTGCTCTCAACTCTCACTGGTATTTTCTGGCTGTGGCCATGATGCTTGTGATTGGTTTTTCCTTTGGAGTCATGACCAATATTGTCGATGCCGATTTTCTCAAGCTGGCATCTGATATGGGCCTGGAAGGCACCGGTGCTGCCCTGCAATCCGCCTTTGTCGCCTTCTTCTCCTTTGCCATCGGAGCAGGCTCCGGCCTTGCTCTCGAAAAACAGTGGATCAACAGTGAAACCCAGTTTGTCTTCATTCTGGGCACCTGTGTGATCATTCTCATCTGCCTGTTTGCGATTCTGTTTCGCTATGGAGATGCCCGGCCGGTGGCAAACACATTCATAAGACCCCTTTTAAGCTTTTGTGCCCGTTTGCGTTACAAAATCGAAATCCGGGGACTGGCTGGCCTTCCCAAGGACAAGGGCTACCTCTTCCTACCCAATCACCCAGCCGAAGTGGATCCCCTTCTGGTCACCCTCACTACCTTCAAGAACTGGGCCCCCCGCCCCTTTGTCACCGAAAAATTCGTTGAGATGGGCGGCCTGAAGTCCTTGATGAAAATGGTCAAGGCCGTTGCCGTTCCTGATACCGATGACGGAGCAGGTTCCTTCAAGCTCAAACGAATTGAGAAATGCCTCGATCATTGCGTGGAGAATCTGAAAGGTGGCGACTCCTTTCTGTTCTATCCTGCCGGGCGCCTGCAAAGAAGCGGACTGGAGGATTTAAGAGGGGCTTCCGGTCTGTTTGGACTCTTAAAGCGTGATCCTAAGGTTCCAGTGGTACTGGTTCGGACCCGGGGACTCTGGGGAAGCCGATTCTCCACAGCCCTTACCTCCGGCATTACCCCGGATCTTGGAACCGTCCTCAAGGAGTGCATCACAGATCTCTTCAAAAACCTGATCTTCTTCACGCCAAGGCGCCGGATCACCATGGAGTTTGTGGCCTACTCCTCCGGGCTTCCCGAATTCAAGGACAAGCTCGAACTCAATGCCTGGCTCAACAGTTTCTACAATGAACCCGGTGAAGAAGAACTCGTCCGCACACCCCGCTTTTTCTTCTCATCCGCAGGTGCCTCCATCCAGGAAACCGGGCAAAAGGAGTCCATGGATGTCGAAATTCCAAAAGACGTCGAAGAAGCCGTAAAAGCAGAACTCGCCCAAAGAACAGCCCGTCCTGCCGGCGAGATTCTGGCCTCCATGAGCCTTGCCGATGATCTGGGGCTTGATTCTTTGGATCGGGCCGAACTCCTGCCCTGGCTGGATGAAAAATTCCATCAGAATGATGTTGAAGTCACCGAACTTACCTCGGTTTATTCCGTCATGAAGCTGGCCCATGCCGGGACCGGAAAGGAAACTTCAGGCGAAGAGGTCAAAACCCCGGCAAACTGGGATACCCACAGTCATCCCGCCCTGAAAAAGGATCTGGAAGCCAATCTGATTTCCTGCTTTTTGAACCGGGTTCACGAAAACCCCCAGGCCATTGCCTGTGGCGATGAAGTAACCGGAATATTAAGCCGCAAACGCATGCTCATCGGAGCTCTGGCTCTGGCCCAGATCATCCGGGAAGAACCCGGCCAGCACTTTGGTGTCCTCATGCCGGCCTCAAACGGAGCTGCCGTCATGGTTCTGGCTACCCTTTTAGCTGGCAAAATTCCCGTCATGCTCAACTGGACCGTTGGCGCACGCAACATGAATCACGTCAGGGAAATCGCAGGGCTTAAAAGGGTTCTGACTTCCCGACGTTTTCTGGATCGAGCCGGGGATATCGAGCTTGGGGAAGTCGAGGACATCCTGATCTTTGTTGAAGATATGCGCGAAAATTCGATCACCCTTCCAATCAAACTCAAAGCGGCCTGGGATGCCTCAAAAAGCCCCGAGAAGCTGATGCGTCAGCTTCATCTGGATACGGTCAAACCGGAAGATCCTGCCGTCATCCTGTTTACCAGTGGATCCGAGGCGGCACCCAAGGGAGTCCCCTTAAGCCACCACAACCTGCTGAACAATATCCGCCGGGCCATGCAGGCTTTCGAGCTCAAGGGTGAAGACGTGCTCTACGGTTTCCTGCCTCCGTTTCACTCCTTTGGTTTCACCATCACAACCCTTCTGCCCCTCATGTCCGGGATGAGGGTCGCCTTCTATCCCAACCCCACGGATGCCCGCCGTCTGGCCCGTGGTATCGGAATGTGGAAAATCAGCCTGGCCTGTGGTACCCCATCGTTTCTGAGGCGGATTCTGGCAGCTGCCACCCCTGCCCAGACCCAGAGCCTGCGCTATCTTCTGGCCGGAGCAGAAAAGGCGGATGATGAACTGTTTTCCCTGACCGAAACCATCGGAGCCCGCCTGCTGGAAGGCTACGGCATCACTGAATGTTCCCCCGTCATCAGTCTGAACCGGGTCGAAGAACCCCGCATTGGAGTCGGCCGTCCAATCGATGGCACTGAAATTCTGATTGTCGATCCGGAGACTTCAAAACCCCTGGCCCAGGGAGAAAGAGGCATGATTCTGGTACGGGGCGAGAGTGTTTTTCAGGGGTATCTCGGCAATGTTCAGGATCCTTTTGTTGAGGCTGAAGGAAAGTCCTGGTACAAAACCGGTGATCTGGGTTTCCTGTCGGAATCCGGTGCCCTCACTCTTTCCGGTCGTCTGAAGCGCTTTGTCAAAGTCGCCGGAGAGATGATCTCACTTCCAGCAATGGAAGAGATCCTGATTCAGCAATGGCCTCATGATGACGAGGGTCCCAGAATTGCGGTAGAAGCCCTTGAAATCGATGGACAGCGTCCTGTTCTGTGCCTCTTCACCCGCAGTCTCAACATTGAGGTTGAAGAAGCCAACGCCCTTCTTAGGCAGGCCGGATTTGCTGTTGTCGGACGCCTGAGCGAAGTCCGCAATCTTGAGGCTCTGCCTCTGCTCGGAACGGGAAAAACAGATTACCGCAGTCTGAAAACTCTGCTCACAGACTCCCGGTCCTAGGCCGGTAACGCTGGTATCGAGGGCTCTGGAGCAACCGGTACCGGCACTTCATTCGGACGGGGAGGACCAAAAACCACCACGGTATCTCCGGCCTGTGGCTTAGGCGGGCTGTCCTGAGTCACAAACAGAATCCGGGAATCGCGAATCAAAGCTACCAGCACGGCCTCTGGTCTTTGCTTCTGAAATTTCTCAAAGGTGAATTCCTCAGAAAGTCGGGGAGCTGCAAATCTCCACCCATGGGTAATCAGGGTTTGCAGTTCTTCCACATGAAGTCCCGGCCTTAAAAGGAATTTACCGCGCATGGAGTGACGGATTCCATGAGGGTCGCGGACATCCCCCGGATGATGGGGCAGCTGAAAGACCCCGATTCTTTCCATTTCATGGGCAAAACGGAGGCTGACCAGAGAATTGAAGGAATCATTATCGGTACAGGCCACACAGGAGCCGAACTGGGTCAGATCCAGCTGGTAATCGGAAAGCTCGGATAAGACCTCGCCATAGTGAACCCGAAGCTCAGCCATCCGCGCCCGGTTGAGATGAGCCCAGACATTATCAATCATGAGGACGGGAAAGCCGCGGGATTTCAGAAACTGGCCCAGAAAGACCGACCAGTCATTCGAGCCCACCAGTACGACTCCATTCCGTTTTTCAGCAGAAAGACCAAGCTTGCGCCCCAGCCAGCCCAGACTGAAACCATGGGCAATCACGGTGGTAAAAACAATCGCAAAGGAAAGAGGAATCATTCTTTCTGCGGACGGAAACCCGCTTTCCACCAGTCGAATGGCAAAAAAGCCGGAGACCGCAACTGCCACAACCCCGCGTGGAGCAATCCAGGCGACCAGAAACCTTTCCGGCCACTCCAGCTTGGTACCAATCATGGAAAACAGAACGGATACGGGCCGTACGACAAAGAGTACCCCGACGAGGAAGATCAGAACCTTCCAGTCCAGAGCCTGAAGATGAGATAGTTTCAGGGTGGCCGTCAGGACAATAAACACGCTGGAGACCAGCACTACTGTCAGATATTCCTTGAGCTTGCGCATTTCCTCAATCGAAGCAATCGCGCAATTGGCCAGAACAATTCCAAGAACCGTGACCGTCACCAGGCCACTCTCCTTCTGCAAGGCATTGGCCACGGAAAAACTCAGAAGCACGCTGACCAGAATAACTGGACCCTTGAGAAACTCAGGAACGTGACCGCCAACAAAAGCGCTGGCCAACGTTCGGCCAATGAACCAGCCTAGAAGACCCGCCAGGAAAGTCTTCAAGAGAAATCCACCCAGAATTTCCACCATCGACCCGTGAGCCGAACCGCTTAAAGTCAGAAATTCATAAACCAGAACAGCCAGAAGAGCACCCACAGGATCGTTCACGATTCCTTCCCACTTGAGGACAGAGCTGACTCTTGGCTTCAGGCGAGCCTGTCGTAGAAGGGGCATGATCACGGTTGGACCGGTCACCACCAGAATCCCGCCAAAAACCCAGGACACTCCCCACTCAAGGCCCGCAAAATGATAGGCCAGAAGACTTGTCAGCACCCAGGCAATCGGAGCTCCCACATAAACCAGTCTTTTAACCGCCTGTCCCGTTTCCTTCAGCTCCTGAAAATTCAGGGTAAGCCCACCTTCAAACAGAATGATGGAGACTGCCATGCCGATAAAGGGCCCAAGGTTATTGCCAAAGACCTCCTCGGGATTCAGAAGCCCGAAAACCGGCCCCGCCAGACACCCACCCAGAGCGAGCAGTACAATCGCCGGAATATGAAAGCGCCAGGCCATCCACTGGGCCATAATACCGAGAGTCAGAATCAGGGTTAAAGAAGCTACTACAGATGTTTCCATGAATCCTCAATCAGATCAGTTCCGCCTCCAGAGCAGGTAGAATCCCGGCGGCTGTTCCTTCAAGAATCATTGTTCCCGGTACACGAGAGGGGACGGGGTTGATCTCAATCACCCGGGCACCCGATTCCAGGGCCAGAGGCAGGATGAGAGCAGCCGGATACACTTGAAGAGATGTTCCGATCACCAGAAGAACATCGGACTGACGTGCCACATCAAAAGCGCGGTCGAGAACCGCTGAGTCCAGAGACTCCCCAAACCAGACAATATTGGGTCGAAGCATTTCTCCCTCGCGCTGGGGGGGGATTTCCTGAAGGGGATCAGGCAGGGGAATAACCTGCAAAGATTTGATTCCGCGAGCCTCAAACAGGTTGCCATGCAGTCGGGTGATATTCTTCGATCCGGCTCTTTGATGCAGATCATCCACATTCTGGGTGATCAGGTGCATTGAGGATAGAAGATTCTCCAGACGGGCCAAAGAATAATGTCCTGCATTGGGTCTGGCATTGCGAACCAGTTCCCGCCGGTACTCGTACCAGCGCCAGACCAGCCCGGGATCCTTTGCAAAAGCTCCCGGGGTTGCCAGTTCAATGGGATTGTATTTTTCCCATAGGCCTTCTCCCGAAGCCCCGCGAAAAGTTGGAATTCCGGATTCCTGAGAAACTCCTGCCCCGGTCAGAACCGCGACAGATCTGGCCTGCTTCAGCCAGGAAGCGGCCTTTTTCAGTTCCAGCTTTTCTATCATCGATCGACTCTCCGGTACCAGATCAAACCCGAAGCATCCTTTCCATCCAGAATCTTGATGACATCAGCCAGTACCTCATCCGGGGAAGCCAGGCCCTGCTCATACCACCCCCGCCCCGTCGGACCATCCTGCCGATCATGACGGAAAAGATTCCCGGAGGCAACCGCCTGGATTGCAGAAATTTCCGGATGTTCCTGAATCATCTGTTCACAGGAAAACCCGGATGGATGAAGCCAGACCTCCGCATCCCTGGAGCGATGAACCACTTCATGAATTTCATGGTCCAAGGATGCCTCTTTCTGATCGGCGAAGACATATTCTGCTCCAGCATCCCGTAGAAGTGTCCCAAAATAGGTCTCCTGTCCCGGCAAAGGCCATTTTCCACGATATGGACCATTCAGAAGAACTCTCACTTCCGAGGCACCGGTACGAGAATCCCGAAGTTCCATATAACGGCGACGAATTCCGGAAAACACAAATTCAGCCAGAGCCGGGCGTCCAACGAGAAGCCCGTAAAGACGAATCCACTCGACATAGCCAAGAGGATGGGGTTCTCTCCATTCCGGAATACAGATCCTGGGAAGGACTGTTTTCTGAACCTGGAAAACCAGCTCGGCTGCCGCCTTCTTCTCAGGCTCTCCCAATTCAATTTTTCCGGACTGCATACGCTCCTGAACCATTGGGTGCTGAACCCATTCCCGACTTGGAAAGGAATGAATCCTGTGCACTTCGCCCAGACGCACCAATGGATAGATCTGGGTAGATGAATTCAAATCGAGATTTCTGACCGGGATGCCCAGCTCTTCCAGATCCCCGGGGCAGATTCCTTCAGGAAGCTGCCGTGGCCTCAGGAAAAATCTTTGCAGCAGAACTTCCGGATTTCGAGGATCCTGAATTTTTACTTCCGTGCAAGCCCCACGGGGCGTAAGACTCAGACCTCGGGAAAACTCCACCTCGATCGCCCATCCCATCGGAGCGAGAAAGACCAGAAAAAGAATTTTCATCCCTGGCCCCCTGAGAGTTTTTCAGCCTCTTCAAGAGCAGCTAGACCGGACTCGGTTAACACCCTGTAAGGATACCCATCCTCACCAAAACGGATTCGTGCCTCAGCAATTTTCGTCCGGATCACTCCCTGCAAATCCCGATAATAGGAAGGAAACCGGGCACTGATATCCACCGGCTTGCCTGCCTGAATCTGGTAGAAACGGGCAAAAGGCACGCGGGAAACCGGTTCATTGCGAACCTCATAGGAATTCGGCAGCAGAAGCTCAATCATCCCGTCTTCGTCCAGATCCCTTAAGAAGCGAACCGGAGAAACCTTTTCGCTGACCTCATTATCCTTGGAGGGAGTCAGTTCAGCTGGAAGAATCAAGTCCTGCATGACCCCGTTGTGGGAAACCAGAATATGCAGCATTCCTTTCATACTGTCCTTCCGATCCTGCCAAAGGGCGATATAATCCAGAACATCGTCCCGATTCAGATCAATCACCGTATAGCCACTGTAAGCTGGCTTTTGAAGACGATCCTGATTTCTTAAGGTGAGCTGTCTTTCCTGAAAGCTGGCAGAAAACAGAATATCCGGCTGGGGGCGGCTGACATCCAGAAGATGGATCCCCCCACCTTCCGGCCCAAACAGAACCAGACGATTTTCAGACGGAATGCTGCGGATATCCTCAAATTCAAAGGCGTTTAAAAACTCCAGCCCCCGATCCAAAGTAATCGAATCCCGTTCAAAATAATGATATAGGCTGGCTCCCTTGCGAACATCCCAGGACTGCTGAGGTGCCGAGATCAGGCTGATGAAGTTTTCCTCATCCAGCTGAATCATTTTTTCTGGAGCCACCCTGTGTCCGGCCAATACCTCAAGCTGAGTTCCCCGGCGAAAAGACTCCTTGATTTCAGCTTCCGTAAAATACTGATCGTCCAGATTGGCAACAGTAGCCTGACCCATCGCACCTGTATCTGAGGGCCAGAAACGGATATTCAGATATTTTTCATGAATGCTGTGCATCTGGTTCTGGTAACGGGCCATAAGCCAGCCTTCTTCCCTGCGGGCTTCGTTCGGGTGGTACATGATGGGAATGCTGGTTCCTTCCGGAATCCTCGTCCTGACCTCACCCTTATAGACATAGGGCTGGCTGACCATGGCTCTGACCTGAAGCTTTGGAGCCAGGCTGATGGAAGGAGGCAGCAGATTCTTCTTCACCACTGTCTCCACTCTTTTCAGCTGCTCTTCAAGCTTCTCATATACAGCCTCTAGGGCCTGCACCCGCTTGGAGGGATCTTCCAGAAGACGGCGGGACATGGCTGCCGCATCGCGGATTTCTGCCAGAGTGCCCTCCAGTTGCTGCTCTCCATGCTGGCTCTCGATTCTTTCCAGAAGCGTCGTGGCTCGTTGGGGTTCTCCCATCTGCAGATAAGCTTCCACCAGATAAAGCCCCACCTGGGGACTCTGCATACTGGATCGATGATCCTGCAAGAGTTGCAGCACCCTGACCCAAGCCCCCATATCCTTGAGAAGCTTCAGGGTTTCCAGACGGACATCCAGTTGATCCGGATACCACTCCACAGCATCCAGAAGCGATTTCAACCGGATGAGTTGTTCTTTCTCCGAGGTATAGGTTTCGGCCACCCGAAGCATCAGATCGGATCGAGATGGATCCAGCTGAAAAAGCTGGGTCAGCCAGTTCCTTTCATTGGAAGACTGTTTGAGAATTCTGGCGATTTCCGCCAGGGTCTGCAATGCCCGGATGCGGCGGGCCGGACTCGCCCCCGGCTGTTCCACAAAGCGTGCCAGAATCGCAGCGGCCTCTGGATAACTTCTCTCTTCAAAGGCCATCATGCCCTGAAAATAGCTGATTCTCGCGGAAGCTCCCAAATCGGGATAGCGTAAAACCAACTGGTCGATCAGCTCCGCCTCTTGGACAGCAAAAGCCGATTCAAGAACCCTTTCCGCACCTTCCTTGCCCAGAAGGTCCGCCTCTTTCACATAAAAACCACAGGCCTGATCATGGCGGGAAGTCAGAATCAGAAAATCCAGATATTCATAAGCCAGGGCCACCTGGTTCGGAGCCAGTTTCCAGGCTTTCAGAAGATGTTCCGCCAGTTCCGGAAAGTTCACACGAGCCCCGATCCGCCCCAGAGCAAGGGATTCCTCATAGGATTCAGCCCGAAAGGCAAGGGCCTGCTCCAAGGGCTTGACGGCCTCAACAATCCGGCCCGTTTCATATGCCGACAATCCCAGCATCGACATCAGTTCCCAGCTCGGCTGCAAGCGGGTCGAGAAACGCTCCAGAATGGTGTAGACCTGAGTATATCGGCGCTCCCGAAACAGTAGCCGGGCCAGATCCATCACAGCAGATTCAATCAAAGGCTCTTTTTCGATACAAAGAAGATATAGATCCACAGCTCTTCTGGACTGCTGAAGACCAAGTCGCAGGCGGGCTTCCAGCCAAAGAGGCACAGAAGATCCCGCATTCAGCCTGCCCATTTCTTCGACCAGTTTCAGTGCATCCGCCGGACCCGCTGACTTGGAAACCTCCTCTACACCGGAAGAGAGCTTTTCCAGAGCTGTCTGGGCATAGGGCCTGAGCTCCGGATGCAACTCTCCCATCTGATGAAGAGCCAGATAGGCTCGTGTCAGCTCTTCATTGGCAGGAACTTTCAGGTGTGCTGACAGCTCCACCAGCTTTTCCGCCGGACGGGCTTTCCCCCCACTCTGAATCATGCCTTCCGGAGTATTGAGGGCTGCAAGATAAAAAGTGGCCGCATTCTCAGAGGAGCCCATCCATTCATAGGCCTGGCCAATCCACATGCCCCGATAATAGGGAGAAATCCACAGAAAGATGAACAGTCCCCACAAGGAAAGAAGCAGGATAATTTTTTTCATAGAGACCTCATCAGAAAAGATGAATGCTTCAGAAGCTGCCGGATCATGACAAAAGCAAGAACTCCCTTGATCAGTGAAGGAAGAAGAAGGCTGACCTGAAGGGCTCCAAGACTGTGGAGTGTCTGATCTCCAAGAATCAGAAGCCACAAAGCCCCCAGCCCCAGAATCAGAACCGTATGCAGAACGAGTCCTGCGAGAATACGCACTGGATTTGCCCGGAACCAGCTCTGGGCAGTCTGAATCGCAAAAGTCGCAACCAGAAATCCAATCAGATAACCTCCAGTTGGCCCGACAAAATGCCCCATACCTCCGCCGCCGCCACTGAAAACAGGAAAGCCCACCAGTCCAAGAACAAGATAAAGAGCCACGGCACGGGTTGCCTGATGCGCAGGGAAAACCCAGGCCAGAATCTGCAGAACTACAGTTTGCAGGGTAAGCGGAACCGGCCCAAAAGGGATGGTAAACTGGGTTGAAACCACGATCAGGGCGGCCCCGAAGGCCGAACGGATCAAATCCTGATTGCGGTTGCGCTGAACCTTCATATGTCGCATTATAACCAAGGCGGACAATTTTCGCCGAACGGAGACATCGACTCTTATGCCCGATTCTGTTCTTGCTGGTTTTAAGCTCCTGGCAGAAGACCGTTTTTATGAGGCACATGAAGCCTGGGAAGAGGTCTGGCTTCATGCCCAGAAGCCCCGTAAACTCTGGCTTCAGGCTTTAATCTGTCTGGCCGGAGCCGGAGTCCATCGCCAGAAAGGTCGGCCAGATCCCATGCACCGACTCCTTCACCTGGCCCGACATCGCAGCCAGGAGGCCTCAGGCTATCAGGAAAGAGGCGTTGATTCACACAGGATTGCCCAGGCTACAGAAAAACTCGCTCTTGGGTCCTCCGGCTCTGATCTCTTTTCACTTTCTGACCGATAAACAGGTATGCGTTTTTTATTTCTAGGACTTCTGGTCTGTTCTTCCCTGAAAGCTCAGAGCCGCTACTACACAGCTTCCGAATTCCCCGGCACCCAGTTTGCCAGGCCCATCCTGAAATCCGATGATTCCATGATTGCTGTTTCCGACTGGGCAGCCAAAGAGGAGAAGACCTATACCCGCCACGAACAGCTCTCGGCCTTTCCTGTCATTAAAAGGTGGAATGGTTTTGATCTGGGCATTGGCGGCGGCATGCTTTATACCCGGCCTCTCTCCCCTCGGCATCAGTTCAATCTGCGCCTTTCCACCGTAACCCCCAAACTGAAGCCTCCCAATTCCGGGGCCAAGATGGAACTGATCCGTACAGAAGCTGAGATACGCCAGTACCTGAATTCCCGCTGGTATATCAGTATCACCGCCGGATTCCGGCGTATGGAACCCAATGCCCGGCTCCTTGCACTGACCGGGGGGCCCGGCAAGAAATCCGAAGGTTATGGAAGCCTGGGAATCGGACGCAAGATTACCGACAAAGTTGCCGGGATCGCGATACCTTTAAGCCTGGTTTTGTCCTACAGCACGGAAAAAGACTTCCAGTTTGCAAGACCCCTGCCCTCCGGATCCTCTGAAATCGAAGAAGGCGGATTTAGGGCCGGTTTGAGCTTCGGGTTTTAATATGTCCTTTTCCAGGAAACTGCACAAAGAATCAGAAGGCTGGGTCAAGGCCAATCTGATCGACTCTGAAACCCGGGATAGGATCCTGAGCCATTACCCGGTTCGTACCTTGAGCCTTGAAGCGGTCCTCCTCTTCTGTGCGGCTCTTTTTGTGGGTTGTTCCCTCTTCTTATTCATCGCTCACAACTGGGCCTATCTGGGGCAGACCGTACAGTTCTGTACCGTAATCTCTGTTCTGATTGCCATCTTTGTTTTCCGCGATTTCATGGACTTCAAGGACCAGCACCTCGCCGCCAGAGCCCTTGATCTTCTAAGCGGTCTGGCCGGAGGAGTCGGCATCTGGCTGACAGCGCAGATTTTCCATATCGGGGGACATTTTCCGAATGGTCTGTGGCTTTGGGCTGTCATGGTCATTGGTCTGGCCTGGTTCCGCCGGGAAAACACCCTGATCTATCTGGGGCTCGGTCTGACATTTTACTGGCAGATCCAGGAATACTATTCCTTCTACACTTCCGGACTCAGTGCCCCCCTTCTTCTCGGTTCCCTCGGCATCCTCATCCACTGCCAGAGACTCTGGGAAAGCCTCTTGCTCCCCTATGTGGCAAGTGTTCATATTTTTCTATCCCACCTGGTGTTTTTTTATGGTCACCGCAAGGTATATGGCGAACATGAGCCTGCCTGTCTTTTCCTTCTGCTTGTCCTTCTTTGCCTAGCCCGCCAGCTTCTGCTCAACGAGGATGAAGAATGGCCTCAACGGACCAGCCTTCTTTATCGCCTGCTCTCCATCGCGCTTTTCCTGTTCTCCTTCAAGGATCTGGCCTCCCTTTTTCTCTTCTACCACTTCGAAAATCCCCTGTCTTCTGCCCTGGTTCTGCTTTACTCCATTCTGGTCCTGGTGTTTTTCGCCAAAGCTCTTAAGACCAATCGCTTCTCCCCTGAACCCAGGGTAGTCTTTCCTTCAATTGTCTTTCTGATCTGGCTAAGCGGAACCATTGTCCAGATGGGGGCCGGAAAATTCTACGTCGGGCCCTATATGGCCTTTGTCTCGACTATCGCTTTCTTTCTGCTCGGACTCTTTCTTCTGCGCTATGGAGCCGAAAAACGTTCCTCCGGCACCATGCAAGAAGGCCTTGCGCTTCTGGTTCTCCTCGCCATTGCCCGTTATATCGAATATTTCGGAGAATACCTGGACGGCTCGATCTTCTTCTTCATGCTTGCCTGTATCCTGATCTGGGCCTCAAGGAAAATGAGGATTAACCCCGAATGAAAAACTTTCAGCCGGCTACTCTGAAATCCCTTCTTTGGCAGCTATCCCTGCTTTTTCTTATGATTGCCTATGCCGGGCTTCCCACCTGGTTCGGCACAAGAATTGAGGTGCAGGTGCGGGGTATGGATCCCCGTGATCTGTTCCGGGGCAATTATGTCGCCCTGAATTATGATTTTGAAAATCTGGATGAAGGGGATTTTCCCAGCCATACTCCTGAAGAACTGCTTCAGGTCCAACGAGGCAATCCTGTCTATGTACGAATGGAAAAGCAGCAGAATAGCCTCTGGGAATCGACTGAAGCCTTCCTGAAAAAACCGGAAAGCGGGCTCTTTCTGCTGGGCAAGATTACATCCACCTACCACTCCTACCCCACCACGGATCCTGAAGTCCGCGAAGTGGTAGTCCATGCTGATTTTGGTCTGAACCGCTGGTTTGATCAGAAACCCAAGGCCTTAGAGCTTGAAAGAGAACGAGACCGCCTGATCGCTGAAATCAGTGTTCTTTCCGGTGGTCGTTCCTCTTTAAGCGGAATCAGAGTCCAGTCTGACTCATCTGAGTTTTGATTTCACAGATCATTCCGCAAGATTCAGCCTGGCATTGTCAGCTACGGAACTTGTGAGGAACGTAGCATTGGAAGAGACATCCAGCCGGGATGTGTCCTCAAGGATCACGCTTAAAGAAGTGATCTGTCCCACTCCCGCAGATGCCGTACCACTGGCTTTCAGATCCAGAGTGCCAACTTTAAGTCCCGGTGCCTCAAGACGGGCAGAACCACTCATATCGACTGTCAAGGTTTCCACAAACCCGCTCAGCTCAAGACGGGAACCATGCTCAAGAATCACCGACATCGCCGACTCACTCACAGCAAGCGCCCTGGCTTCACTTTCAAAGCGAAGATGGGTTGCAGCCAGATTCGGCAGGTCAATGTCAACCAGAATATCGGAAGTCGGCAGAAGCTCCTTGGAATTAGCAATGACAACCTGACCACCTCCAGGAGTTGTGACCCCGATATGTTCCAGAAGATTCTGATCGGCCTTTACTGTCACCCGGGTATTGCGGCCGGTATTGATGATCAGATCGTAGGTGTTATCCACGGCGACCTTGCTGATCGAGCTTCCCACCGTGCGCACGGAAGAGAGCCTGATGCCATTGCCCACCATGACCTCCCCATTCTCATCGGTCAGAGAGCACCCTGACAGGAGCAGCAGGCTCAGACATGCTGTCAAGCCTCGGAGTTTACTTCCCGATACAGAACTTCTCAAAAATCCGGTCAATAATGTCTTCACTGGCAATTTCTCCTGTGATCTGACCCAAATGATCGCGTGCTTCGTAAAGATCTACAAGAGCTATATCCATTGGAATGCCCGAATTCAGAGAATTTTCAAAGGCATGCAGGGATTCCATGGCCATTTCAAGGCAGTGGGCCTGACGCTCAGAGGAAATTCCAACCGTGTCCGGGCTGACATCCCCAATCCGATCACGGGCCATACCCACCAGGCTATCCAGAAGATCCGACAGTCCTTCATGAGTCAGGGCCGAAATCGTCCTGGCCTCTTTGGTCTCAATCAGGTTCTGCCAGCTTTCGTGCACTCCAAGATCGATTTTGTTCAGTACCAGAAGATCCGGTTTGCGTCCGGGCTTTTCTTCCAAAACCGTGGTGGCATCGACCAGATAAATCAGTAGATCTGCTTCTTCCTCCGCCTTCAGGGAGCGGGCAATTCCCAGGGCTTCAGCCTTGTCCTGAGCCTCGCGAATTCCGGCTGTATCCATAAACCGGAAGCGCACACCCTTTAAAATCAACTCTTCCTCGATGCTGTCCCGGGTGGTCCCCGCGATTTCCGTCACAATCGCCCGGTCTTCCTTCAGAAGCGCATTCAGAAGGGAGGATTTACCGGCATTGGGTTTGCCTACAATCACGGTTTTGATTCCCTGCCGGATCAGATATTGACGGCCATAGGCCTCAATCATTTCCTGAATCTGGTTCTTCAGTCCACCAAGGCGCTTCAGAAGAGCCGAATCATCCATGAATTCAATATCTTCTTCCGGATAATCCAGAGTCGCCTCCAGATGGGCAGCAGTATCAATCAGCTCCGCCCTCAGGGACTGAACCTTGCCCTTGAGCGCTCCCTTGAGACGATGAATCGCCAGGGAGGCTTCCAGTTCGGTGTCCGCTTCAATCAGCTCGCGAATCGCTTCAGCCTGGGAAAGACCCATGCGGCCATTCAGAAAAGCCCGGCGGGTAAATTCTCCGGGCAGAGCCGGACGAACTCCCAGAGATTCCAGAAGTTTTCCAATGGAGCGAATCACTGCTCCTGAGCCATGGCAATAGATCTCGGCCATGGACTCACCGGTATAGCTCTGTCCGTTGGGAAAATAGGCCAGGCAGACCTCATCAAGGATTTTCCCGGCAGAATCCTGAACCTGTCCATAATGCATGTGCCGGGGTCTGAAGTTTTTCAGAGGCCGACCCCTGGTCGTCCGGAAAATCTGCTGCAGACAGCTCTTGGTGTTTTCTCCGCTTACGCGTAAAACAGCAATGGCCCCGCCCGTTCCCGAAGCGAGGGCCCAAATAAGGGAATCTTCCCGAATCATGCTTGTGTCAGGCTGGTTTGATCACCACATGACGATCAGGTCCACGACCTTCACTTTCCGTCATGACGCCTTCCATGTCCCTGACTGCATTATGAACCAGAGAGCGCTCATAGCTGTTCATGGCTGGAAGGGAAACCTCACGGCCCTCTTTGAGAACCTGTCTGGCCAGAGTCACAGACTGGTTTTTCAGAAACTGCTCACGGGCCGGATTTCTTTTGATATGGCTTAAGCGGGCCTTGAAAAAACGGGAGCTGGTACCGCGGTTGATCAGAAGGTTCAAAAGGAATTCAAATGATTCCCTGGCTTTACCCAGTTCCTGAAAGAATTCATCTGCATCTTCCCCGGCCAGTTCAAATTCAACGCCATCACGACGCTTCCCTCTTTCCTTGACCTCTGACTGAACCCCCAGGGTTTTCAGTAGTCTTTCCAGAACGGTTTTGGCTTTTTTGGTCTTATCAACCTCAACCTTGATCCGGACTTCAGCCTCTCTGGCACCAATACCAAGAAGGCCCTTTCTTTCTTCCTGCAAAATTTCAAACTCGTAAGTCTCATAGTCTGAATTCGGTTTGAGCATGCTCAAAAGCTGCTCTTTAGCAATAGCCACGGTTTCCGCGGAATGGATTTTTTCTTTCATGGGATCACGCTATTCCTTCAGCGTTTCTTCTGAGAAACCTCAGGGACTGCCTGCGGTTTTCTGGTGAAGGTCTGCTCCAGATTTGAAAACAGGGATTGTCCAACCACATAGATCATCACTCCCGCCGGGAGGTGCATCATCATGAAAAACATCAAGAAAGGCATGAACATCATGATGGCTTTCTGGGACGGATCGATCGTCATTTTCCTCTGGGTCAGCAAAAAACTCAGTGTGAATACAATGGGTAAAATCAAAAAGGGATCTTCGTAAGCAAGGTTGGGAATCCAGAAAAACGGAACCCCATACATTTCCACGCTGCTGCTTACGGTGTAATAAAGGGAAATAAAAACCGGCATCTGCAAAAACATCGGCAGACACCCGGCCAGTGGATTGACCTGATGCTTCTGGTAAAGCTTCATCATTTCCTGGGACAGACGCTGACGATCATCAGCGTACTTGTCCTGAAGTTTTTTCAGTTCGGGCTGAATAGCCTGCATGGCTGCCATACTGCGGTTCTGCTTGATGTTCAGGGGCAGAAGCATCAGTTTGACCGTTAAAGTCAGAAGCAGAATGGAATACCCCCAGTTCTGGGTCAGACCATGAAAAATCTCAAGAATCTTGAACAGGGGGCGCTCAAAGATTCCCAGGATTGCTCCATACCGATCAAACAGTGGAGCAAACGGGGTTTCGGCCATGGTCGCCTCACGTTTTTCTCCAATGTAGATTTCAAGACCCGTTTTCAGGCTTCCCTGGGGTGCCAGCTGATCTTCACTCAGGCCCAGAATCATGGATGTCAGCTCCTGAGCTTCAGGAGTCTGTCCGGGTCGTGTGATCGACCATTTTCCGGCCAGAAGCGGACGGGGCTCATCGGATCGGATCGCTGCTACAAAATGATTGCTGCGCCAGGCGGCAAAGTTCCAGGCAGTGCCCGGTCCTCCTGGGGCGTCGACGGGCCAGTTATAGCGCTCTTCCGGGCTTACAGTTTCCAGATCGGATCCCATCCCGGTTGCCAGAGTTGTCCAGTAGTTTGTGGCATCATGAATGCCGAAGATCAGACCCAGCATCTTGCCCGGATCCGCACTCGGATGAAGAGGCATAGCCTTGTCCGTTGGGTTTTCAAGAGTCGTTTCCCAGCGAATGCGGTATTCGCCGGTATAAAACAGGGTATGACGGATTTTCATTCCTCTGGTCATGGAGTCTTTCTGACGATCTTCCATCTCAAAAATCAGGCGGCGATTTTCATCCTCAATACTTGTGGAAACTGTAGAAAACCGGTCTGTATCCTTACCCGTGAAGCCAAAGCGAATGCCTACAGCCTCTCTTGGAAGCTTCTGTCCGCCTTCTCTTGGCTGGTAATCTCCACTCATGAAAGCATGGGTATAGAACTTCCCACCAATCACCCAGTCCGTAACCCGGCCATCTTTCGTGATTTTCAGAGTGGCTCCAGGCAGATACCACAAAAAGTCCTTTTCACTCTCAACAACTTTTGGCAGGCTGACCTGGGGGTCCAGTTCCACCTTCAGCGTACTGGTTGTCACGGCGGATTGCGTAAAAATTGAACCCGTCACACAAAGTAACAGAAATAAAGCTCTAAGCAGGATCGTAGCCCCCCTTACAGAACGGATTGCATCGCAGAATTCTCCAGGCAATCAGAAGATTCCCCTTCCAGAAACCGTATTTGGCCAGAGCATCCATCCCATAGTGGGAGCAGGTAGGCTCAAACCGGCAGCTCTGTCCCAACCAGGGAGAGAAAAACGGCCGGTATACCGAACGGATCAAGAGAATCTCAACGCGAGCGGGCCAAGACACGACCCATAATAGCTTGCACATGCTCACGCATTTCCTGGAACTGAAATGTTGTAAATTCAGGATTCACAAAAACAACAAAGTGACCTTGCCAGCACTGCTGCCCAAGACCTTCATACAAAATGGCCCAAAACCGCCTTCTAAGGCGGTTTCTAAAAACTGCATTACCCAACTTCTTTCTCAAAACAAGGCCACAGCGAAAAAACTCCGCCTCCCGGAAGAGGACGCTCAAGGGGGCACCACGGCGGGTGACCCATCGCCCATCATCAAACACATGACGGAACTCGTCTCTCTTCCGGAGCGAAGGACGCATCAGACCTGAGTCAGGCGATGCCGCCCCTTGGCGCGGCGAGCCTTCAGTATTGCCCTGCCTCCTGGAGTTGCCATACGACGGCGAAATCCATGACGACGGGCTCTTCTGCGATTATGCGGCTGAAATGTGCGCTTCATAGCACGTTCCTTTCGATTGTAGACAAAAAAAGTAGTGAATAGTAATACCGCCCGAGCTTCAAGTCAAGCATTCGATCACTTTTTAGATCAGAAAGGATCGAAGAGGGTAGAGAGACCAAATCTATGTCCGAGAAATTGTAACTTCGTGCCGTTTTTATCGTATTTTAAGTCCTATGCGCATATTTTTCTTTCTCCTTCTGACGACCCTCTCTCTGGCAGAAACTCTCCCCGAACGCTCCTTTTCCTCCTCAAAGGATAAGCTCACCGAAAAAGTTTATCCGAATCACCAGATCTCGATTTACTGTGGATGCACCTATGATCGGGTTCCCCTTCCTTCTTCCGAAGAGGACTATGCCAGAGATCTCCATGAGGCCAAGGAAAAACACCTTCTATATAACTGGGATTCTCTGGAAGGATTTTCCTTCCCCTCCTACCAGGACTGGAAAAAGAAGATGCAGGAGCGCTTCACTCTGGTTCCTGACCATAAGTCCTGTGGCTTCAAACCCAAAGGCTCCGGATACCGTGCCGGGCGCATCGAGTGGGAGCACTCCATGCCAGCCAGTCTTTTTGGGCAGACCTTCAAGGCTTGGAGGGAAGGAGATGATGCATGTGTCACTCCCTATCGTGAGCAAAGGGTCTGTAAAAGAGATGGCGATGGCGCCATTCACTGTGAAACTGTGATTCACGAACCCAAACCCTACAAGGGACGTCGCTGTGCCCGTAAAGTCTCCAAGGAATTTGCCCGCATGGAAGAAGACATGCACAACCTTTATCCGGCCGTAGGTGATGTCAACGGCTACCGGGGCGATCTTCCCTTCGGTATGGTTGCCGGAGAAAAACGCGAGTTCGGCAAATGTGATTTTGAGCTCGGCCCCAATGCTGCCGAACCTGCACCTTCTGTCAGGGGCGAAATGGCCCGCACCTGGTTTTACATGAAAAACCGCTATCCCGGATCCGTTGTTCTTTCCGAGGACACCATGAAAATGCTGGAAAGCTGGAGCCGCTCCGATCCAGCGGATGCCTGGGAATGCGAACGTCATGACAAAATCCTGGCCCTTCAGGGAGACCCCAACCCCTGGCTGGTGGAACAGTGCCAGGATCTCAGGCAGCGCTCCAGCCGCTTTGATTCCCTGCATCAGGATCCCCAATAACACTCTGAAACAGCCCGTGTTTCAAAGTTTCGCTTTGAAACAGAAGAAAGCCCCCGGTTTTTGGGGGCTTTCTTCTGTTTTTCCTCATCAATAAAGGGTTTCCGGGCCCTAAAACCTTCTGGCACAGAGCTTTCAATGATGAAAGTGCCAAGGAGGTAGACAATGATGTTTCATCCATTCACACCACAAAACTGGGGATTTGTACCCCAGGGTTCTGTTCAGAAAAAACGGGTCATCACACCAAGAGTTCGCAGCCATGTCGCCAACGACAGGATTGTTCTGGAACTTGAAGTTCCCGGAACCAGAGAAGATCTGGTGGAAATTGAACTTCAGGGCCAGGAGCTTCTGATCAGGGCCGAAAGGGCATCCTTTGAACTTCCCGAAGAAGCACGGCCCCTGATGCGTGAGCGCTTTTCCGGCAATTATGAGCGGCAGTTTGAGCTTCCCTGGGAAGTCGAGGAAGATTCTGTGGAGGCCACTCTGAAACAGGGAATCCTGAAACTGACCCTGCTCCGCTCCAGGGATTCCAGACCACGCAAAATTCAGGTGAAAGCAGGATAAGGAGAGTCATCATGGAAAAAACAGCCCCCATCCCGGCCACCCGGCCCGTAACCGATGTGTTTGAAACAAAGGAGAACCTGCTTCTGTTTCTGGATATGCCCGGCGCCACTGCCGAATCCATTCACCTTGATTTTCAGGGAGAAACCCTGACCATCACAGCGGAAACCACAGAAACGGAGATTCAGGATGCCGTTCTCAAACACCGGGAATTCGGTGCCCGCACCTATCGCCGGGCCTTTGAAATCTACCAGCCCATACAGGCCGATTCGATTCAGGCCAGTCTCAAACAGGGACTTCTGACCGTCACACTGCCCAAGGCAACCACGATCTCCCGCAAAATTCAGGTCCAGTCCCAGGATTGATTGGAGGTTTATCATGAAAGACAGAAAAGAAATGCTGCGCTTAAGAGAAGACGCCCACGAGCTGTCCCATCCACTGGAAAGCTTCCAGAAACAGGTCAACTCACTGTTTGACAACTTCTTTGAAAATTTCGGCCTGACCGAAAATCGTACCGGAATGCTGCATATGGATATTCTGGAAAACGAAACCAGCTATACCGTGCATGCCGAAGTTCCCGGCATGAGCGAAAAGGATATTGAAGTCCAACTGGAGAAAGGGATTCTCAGCCTGAAAGGCGAGAAGCGCCAGATTCAGGAAAATAAAGAGGATCGTTTCCATCGGGTGGAAAGGGTTTATGGTTCCTTCCACCGCTCCATTGCTCTTCCCGGTGAAGTCAATGAAGAAGAAGTACAGGCCGTCTGCAAGGATGGGGTACTGACCATTACCCTGCCCAAAATCACCAGGTCGGCCAGTACACGCAAGATTCCGATTACCGGAAACTGATAAAAGCCTTCAGGACCCGCTCTTCTGAGCGGGTCTTTCGCTCCAGGGCAGAAGAATCCGAAACCGGGTGAACTGATTG
>CAZDAM010000003.1:5502-77270 GCA_964503595.1 uncultured bacterium | reverse complement strand
CTGCAATCGTTGCAACACTCGTTTCAAGAGCATTGTCACTGGCTCCGGCACCCGTACTGGCCCGAAGAATCAGATTGGTCGCACTGATGTTTCCGGTGGCACCGTTGGCATCCGTGATGGTCGTACCACTGATTCCTACACTTCCAGTGGTTGTGATCTGTCCAAGAGCAATCGCTCCCGTGGAGGACAGACGCACATTGCCAGTTCCGGAGTTGAAGTGAGTGCCATCCGCCATCGTAATCGTTGCACTCAGAAGATCGATGCTTCCAACATTGGTGATATCGCCATTGGCATCAAAGCCCAGATCAGCAGTGGAATACAGGCTGATATTTCCGCTTGAAGCAGTAAGGGCTGAATTCAGAACCATACTGCCCGCAGTGCTTTCAAGGCGCACATTGCTTGTACCGGTAGAACCGGCCGTGATGGCCGCCGATGCCAGTACGCTTAAGCTTTGAGCGGTAAGGACAATCGAGCCGGCATTACCATTGGTGATCGATAAGCCAGCCTGGGCCCCGGCATCCGCGACTGTGGTAGCGCCCACACGATTCACGCTAACCGCGGCAACACTGGTTACATTCACCGAGTCAGCTTCTCCAAGGAAGATGCCCCCGCTGGTGCTTGCCGCACTCAGATTGGTGGCATTGAGATCAATCATATTTCCCGAAGCATTGCCAATACCAGTCTGGGCACTAAGGCGTACATTGGTGGCAATGATATCCACATGCTGATCTCCGGCATCCGTGATATTGCCACCGGCAGTTACCGAAACTGCTGCAGTTCCGGCATTCAGGCCGCCAAGGGCAATGTTTCCGGCAGATGCCAGATAACGGATATTCCCGTTATTCGTTGTGGCCGCCGCACCATCAGCCATCGCGATATTTCCGGCGGCCTGAACATCAATCGTCTTGCCAGCAGCCTGAGCCTGAAGGTCTCCGGCGGCAGACTGGCTGATGTCATCATCTGATACAACGGAAATATTGCCGTTGGTGGAATTCACCTGGGCATTAATCGCCAGATTGGCAGTGGTCCCCTCTGCCGCCTCTCTGGTCTCAAGCAGAATATTACCCACCGTACCGCTTGCAGTGATATTGCCACTTACGGTAAGGCTTCCATTCAAGGTGATCAGATGAATCGTGCTATCTGAACCCGCAGCACTCAAACCATCCGCATGCACAATCAGATCATCAGCCTCAACCAGGTAAATCCCTCCGGCTGTGGTGACTGCACTGGAACCGGAAACATTGGCAATCTGGGTCCGAAGAGCAGCCGAAGAAGTGCCCACACCATCACGACTGGAAAGAACCAGAGCCGTGGTGGTGCCAAAGATGTTGGCATTATCCCCACTAAGACCATCCGTGATGGCTCCCGCACTGGCACTAAGGGTTACCGTGCCATCCGCTTCCAGACGGGAAACCACGATATTGCCAGCGGCAGTAAACGTAATGGCTCCCGTATCCCCGGCATTCAGGGACTGCACCAAAGTGCCGTCCGTCATGGTGATGCTGCTTCCGGCAAGAACACGGATCAGACCACCCGCCGAGGTGATGTTCGCTCCAGGATTTACCTGGGCGTTATTGGACTGAAGCGTAATCGCTCCGCTTCCAACCGAGGACACTACCGCCGAGGTCGTGACATTGCCATCCGCAGTGATGGTGATGTTCCCTGCCTGGGAAGTGACAACCTGATTCAAGGCAATTGTCTTATCTGTACCGGTGTCCTTGGCTGTAAGGGCAATATTGCCACTTCCAGCAGTAACAACTCCGGACTGACCCGTAGCTACAGTTATGTTGCCGTTTAAGGTTTCAAGAGCAATGTCACCGGCAAAGGTGGCATTTGTCTGAGCCAGACGGTTGATAGTGATATCACCGGAAGCTGCTACCACCTTGATATCAATATTGCCATCCCCAGTGTTGACGGCTGTGAGAGTTGCCGCATCCAGGAAATCCAGATCAATACCAGTGGAGGCATTCACCGTAACACTGGAAGCCTTCACAACTTCTGAACTCAAACCGTCAGTTGTGTCATTGAGCTGTTTGACCGAACCTTTTTCGGAATAGAGGGTAAGGTTCGCGGCATCCACCTGATTCTTGATCTGGATATTGTTTTCTGCATCCAGGGTAAGGTTGGCGGTAGTTTTGAACCGGAAGTTGCTATTGGTGAAATCCATGATTTCAATGCTTTTGCCATAGATTTCCGTATTGACCGTGAAAGTGGACAGGAAGTTATCCCGGCCCCCGATTTTGACAGCCCCTTTCCCTTCCACTGCGTGAGTATCCGTATCTTTGTGCCCAAAGATGATGCTGGAGAAATTCCCCAGTTTGTCGAATTCGGAAGTTGTAATTTCCAGAGCTGTGGTGGAACCGTTCAGTCCCTGAGGAGAATCCAGCCACATCTCATGGCTGGCTGTCTGAGTTCTGATGGTAAGGGTGCCGTTATTGGTGGAACGGAAACTTCCCTGAGAGCCCGCGAAATCGACTTCATCTGCCTGAATCAGGGTATTGCCGGAAATTGCAGCGCCCTGCTGGAAGATCACATTCTTGGCACCCACAATCACCAGGTTTCCGGTAACCGTCAGAGCCTGTTCAAAAATGACATCTCCGGTCGCATAGATGAAGACATCCCCATTGACATCCACCTGCTTCTGGAAAGTCACATTTCTGGCACCGACAGTATCGTCGGTGAGATCCAGAAGAGTCCCGTTGTTCTGACCAACCTTGAGGCCATCAATCTGATCGCTGTTGCCAATTCGGGCCGAAACAATGATGTCCTGATTGCCGGCGAGCATGGTGAGATTGTCGTTCGCCCCACCATTGCCGTTGATCACGTGGGAGACCTGTGTTCCCACCTGAATGCCTCCGCCTGTTGCACTGAAAGTAACAGAGCCGTTCAGTTCCAGAGAATCGGAAATGATCAGCTGGTTGGCTGCTTCCAGGAAAGTCTGATCCGCAAGGGTTGTCGTATGCCCGGAACCGAAAATCTGGATGTTCTTCGCTTTGAGGCCACCGTATACGAAGATCTCTCCACCAAGAACAGGAGTTTTCAGAACCAGCGTGTCGTTGAAAGTAATGGTTTCACCCGGATTCGCAGAGTCACCAATCTTGATGATGTGCTTACCGGTATCACTTCCAATTACAATCTCATTGAAACCGGATTTCAGGCGTCCCACTTCCGTGCTGTCCAGATAGAATTTGCCTGAGTTATCCCCAGCCGAATTTCCAATCTGGATTTCACGGGCCGTATCCATGGGCTTCAGAACCAGGGTTGCTCCGGCACTGCGGATATCACTACCGATTTCCACATCATCAGAAGCAATCTCAATATCGGAGCCGCCACCATCAACCGGTGAGGTGATGCTCTGGGTTCCGGAAAGATTCAGGATGGTTGTATTTCCTGCTTTGGAGCCACCACGGGCATCTCCAGTAATTGTGAAGCTCTCTGTCGCAATCAGAAGAACCTGCTCGCGATCCTCGCTCACGGCATTGATGGTTTCCGCATCCACCATGATCGAAAGCCCGTATTTTTCCCGCAGCTGACGATCTTCGGTCTGGGTTCCGGATTCACCCACTTTGGCCGCAGCCTCACTGGTACTGGAACGTCCGCCAATCTGTTTCTTGGCCTTTAAAACCATATCTCCGGCAGTGGTTCTCAGGTAAACCCCGCCACTATCGCGAAGAACTGTGCCATTAGCCTGGCGCAGCGATTCCTCAAACGCCGTGGCATTGGCCACTGTAATTGCTCCGGTTGCTGCATCCACGGCAAATTTGCCATTGGTCATGGCCCAGGGAACATCACGGTGGAAAGTTTCCCCGGATGCATAGGCTCGATCCCCATCCGTGGTCAGCCACTTGATGGCCGACAGATCCGATGTGATCGCTCCGGATACTGCATTGATGGAAATACCCCCGGATCCGGTTACCAGAATTCCAGAAGCCAGCGTGACATCACCGGATTCCGTGGTAATGGCTACCGCTCCTCCAGTAGTCTGAATCTGAGCATTCAGAGCAAAGGAAGAACCTGCTCCCGCAGCGTAAAGAGTGACATCACCCGAAGTTGCCTGCACACCATTGTCCTGAACTGTCATGGAGCCGTTCAGAGTTTCCACACTCAGACTTCCACCGCTCTGGCTGAGACGGTGAATCACAAGATTATCCTGCTCTTCAATCGCCACATTTCCAGCTGTGGAGTTGGTGAGATCCAGCCCGGCGACCTGGATTTCCAGGGCATCGAAACTTCCGTTTCCAATACCATTTGCGGCACTCAGAACCAGCTTGGCACCCGTGGCAATAATGTCGACTGCACCGTCTCCGGCATCCAGAATCTTACCGGATGTTGAAGTGATCACCAGATCGCTGGTATTGGTGGTGCGAAGCTTGCCAAGAGTAATATCCCCGCCAGCCGTAATTCCAATCAGGCCTGCCCGGGAATTGACATAGGTATCGGTGGACATGTTCAGGGCACCACTGGCAGCACTCAGGGTGATGTTAGCTCCCTGGGTACTCAGATCCGCAGCCTCTCCCAAAGTCATTCCGGTTGCACCACTTAAGGTTATCGTACCGGCTTGGGTCGTCAATGCTCTTGTCAAAGTCAGGGAACCCGTATTGTCGGTTCCGGCCTCAATCACGACATTGTTGGCCCCTGTGGTCGTTACCCCGGCATTCATAGTGATATCGCCCTGGGAACGCAGGGTGAAGGCAGAGGCTGTATTTCCCTGAACGATTCTGTTTACAGTTACCCCATCAGCTTCCGTGATCTGAATGGCTCCAGAGGCCGTCAGATCCAGGGTATCTGCTTCAAGAACAGCCGTAATGGTTCCGGACTGGGCTTTCAGAACCACATCTTCAGCAGAAGCCATGTTCGTAATCTGAATGGAGCCGGTACGGGATTCAATATGAACATCTTTGGCTGTTCCGGTAATCGCCGTGATGGATATATCTCCATCTGCAATCAGGGTCAGGTTTCCACCGTTCATGGCAATGGAATCAATGACCAGAGCACCTGTCTGATAAACCGTGAGATCTCCGTTGCCAGTCATGGTGACCCGAAGCGATCCGATGTCAGAAGTAATGCTCAGATCATCCCCTGCCGTCAGAGTCAGGACATTGGCCGTTACCTTGCCACCAAGGGTCATTCCCTGTCCGGCACTCAGGGTGATGTTTCCACCACTTCGGCCAACATTGAATTCGGACACAACCACCAGATCCTGGGTGGCGGAGAAATTGATGTCCTCACCAGCATTGGTGGGCATTTTGACCACGGTCAGAGTGCCGGTTACGGCCATACTGACATCGCCCGCTGGTTTATTTGGGGCGATCAGGACATAGTCTCCGGTGAATGTCGCCGGAATCCCTCCGGCTGTCATGGTGGTCGTGCCGGTTGTCAGGCCCGTACCGGCAAGCGCGGTATAACCCACTTCAAGCTCAGTGCCGGTACCGATATCGGTTGGAGAAGTAATGACTACAGGAGTGACCACCGTCCCCTTCAGAGTCACGGTTGTTCCGTAGACATCCATATCCTTGTTGTCAATTTTGGAAGCCATTTCCGAAATGGTTGTGAAGGCATCCAGAGTGACATGGGTATTGGCTTTCAAAGCTCCTTTGGAGTAGCCCGATTCAATATTGTCCACCTGCATGGCAGCACCGGATTTCAGCACAATATCGTTTCCGCTATTGTCCTCAATCGTACGCACAACATGAGCAAACATGTTGCCACCTGAGGTGATTTCAATCTTGCCGTTATTGGCGATTGCCGAGTGCACAATCAGACCATCGGCCTCACTGAGTACAATCGCTCCGCTTCCGGTGGAATGAAGCGTGGCTTCGGCAACCAGGGTGTTCATCTGAATCTGCCCACTGGCAACAACGTCCAGATCCTTGGCGATAAAGATCGAGGACTGATCGGTGGCAATCGAAGTCGCAGTGACCTTCAGAAGACCCGCTGCTTCTTCGGCTGCTACAATGCCGCCAGAAACCGTCAGGGTTCCGTTCACATCAATCGTGATGTTTTTAGCTGGATCAAAGCCTTCCAGACCTCCGACGAAACCAGAGAGAGCAAAGTTGCTTTCCAGCTCCAGATAGATGTCTTCCTTGGCCCGGATTTCAAAATTGGAAGCCTGCAGACTCTGAGTCTGAATATTCACAAACCCTGAAGCACGGCTGACTGGAGTGTAGACTCCGTCATTATCCGTATCCACGGCAGTGACAATCGGATTGGTTCCTTTGGCAATGATGATGACTTCATCAATTTCCCCATCTGAGGCCACAATATTTCCCGTGATGACAACATCCGCTCCGGAAACCAGTTCCAGATGCTTGCTGGCTGTCAGGGTGCCGCTGATGGAAAGAGTCGATCCTGTTTCCAGAATGATTGTATCCGCGCTCAGATTCCCGGGAATCAGCTTGGACTGGGATGCTCCGAACTGGAAGTAGTCTCCGGCACGGTACTCGATGAAACCGCTCGCATTGAAGAAGCGGTACAGATCCACAATCCCCTGAGTTGCTGAAAAACCGATCCCTGTCGTGTAGTGGAGACTGTCTCCCACGGTTGGCGTCACAACCTGCACATTGCTATCCGTACTGACAAGACGCAGAGTGTCCCCGGTGATGCTGGAATCAGCCAGAACCTGCAAAACATTCTGGGACTGAAGAGTCACAGCCGTAGCTGCATTCTGGGCAGTGGAAACGGTGCGAATGATCAGACCAGCTGTTTTCTCCAGATGACCATCCACTTCAAAGAGTTCGATATCCCCTGCTGTGGAAGTGATACTCAGGACTTCATTCAAAGCCACTTCCAGCCCGGTGAAGCCGCTTCCCGCAGTCACAGTAAGGGTATCCGCCACCAGATCGACTTCATCATCCACATCGGTTTCGTAAATCTTGCCGCCGGCAGTAAGGACGATGTCTCCCTTGGAAGTCATCGAGGTTACGGCAACCGGATTACCGCTACCATCAAGAACAGTCGGAAGCTCGGATGCATCCTTGGCATAACTTCCTGCGATCAGGCTTCTGATTGCAATGTCCCCTGAAGCTGTCAGGGTAATATCGTTTGCATCCCTATCACTGCTCAACCGGACACTGCCCGCATCGAGGTTTCCTGCTGCATTGACACTCAGAGAACCGTCCATCAGGACAACATCTTTCAGATAGAGGGAGCGGGCTCCCTGATCAATCTGAACATTGCCTGCCGAACGTACATCCAGAACCAGTTCCCTGACATTGGTGTTCAGGACAATCGGAGCATAGGCCTGAATATCCAGGACATCAGCCGTGATCTGATCACTGACCCGACTGATGGTTCCCTGAATTCTCATCGTCACATCACCGCGATCGGCTGTGCTGATTTTTCCGTAAGTCAGATTGGCTGTATCCGAAGATTTATAGGTAATCAGAGTGATGTCATTCTGATCCGAAGTTCCCAAAGTCTGAATCGAGCCAACTGTCAGATCCCCGAAAACTGTCACCGAGATGGAACCATCGGTAGCCTTCAGATCGGTTGCGCTCAGATCCTTCGCATTGGTGATGCTCAGGTTTCCGGTTTCCACAATCTCTGCGGATACAGAGTTGACGCTGGCATTCAGGACAGCTTGAGAAGCAGCCCTTACCGAAAGGGTCTCGGAGGTAATCATGCCCTCGGTCTGAAGAATCTTGCCAGACTCTGCAGTCAGGCTGATCTGATCCACAGCTGTCAGAGCCGACTGGTTCAGAGTGATATGCCCGCCCAGTTCGCCGGTACTCATGACAATGTCAGAGCCTGCCTCTGTCACGATAATCTGAGCCGAGATATTGGCCGTGATGTCTCCATCAAGAATATCTCCGACAGTCGAATCCCCTGCCCTAATCTCTACCAGATTTCCGGCCTGAATGGATGCTGAAAGCTCCAGATCGGTAGCAGCTTTCAAAGTCACTGTATCCTTGGCCAGGATTTCACCGCCGGCCTTCATAGTGCCAGAGCTTTTCAGAACAATATCACTGTCAGCTGCCGTCACTTCAAGTTTGGCTGAATCCATGAGATTCAGCTTGCTCTCAGCTTCGACCGTGATGCTGTTTGCCGCCGTTAAACGGGACTGGGAAGCCAGTTCAGCACCGCTTGCCACCGTCCCCTGAACCGTAGCATTGCGCCCGCTGTTCACAAGCAGGCTGTCTGTTGCCGTGACCAGACCGCTGACCGTCACATCACGGTTTGTGGAAATCGTGATGGCAGAGCCTTTCAGAGACTCCCCATCAAATTCCCCGTAGGAACGGGTATCCCCGTTCTGGAAATCCCGCTGGGTCCAGGTAATCGTTTCCGTATCCGTGATCGCCTGACGTTCCCAGACCGTCTGATTTTCAAACTGGGTGATTTTGACCTGCTTGGTGCTGGTCTCATAAATCGGCCGGTAGTCAAAGATATCCTGAGACTGAGTCACCAGCTCATACTGAAGCTGAATCCTCTGATCATAGATATCATGCCAATCGGAAATCCAGTCATAGACATAGTCGTTGTAATCCTGCAGAACGACCGGACGTTTATGGATGCCATCTCCACCGACATGGACGTAGTCATCCGGGGTGTATTCGAACTTACCCCGAACAAACCCTCCGACATCATCCCCACCGAACTGGGTGGTGTAAACACTGGTCGATTGCAGCCACTGGTAATTGGACTTCCAGTTCGAAAAATTGCCCGCTGTCAGGTAATTGTGGGAAAAATTCATCCCATCGTGATGCCAGTTGTTATCACCGGAGACATCATGACCCGTCCAGACACTTTTCAGAACAGACTCATCACCAGCAGTCAGATCCCTCCAGCCCCAGGTCGGAACATCTTCCTCTTCACCATAGGGCATCTCAGAACCATCGTCATTGTCCATCCAGTAGCCGCCAAGACCGTACCAGCTGCTCCAGTACTTGAACTTGAAAGCTTCCTGATCCTGACGGACCGAGGTCGATTTTTCTTCAAAGGTCGCCGTATCGGCTGACAGCGTGCTCAGGAAATCCTGCTGGGCCCAGATGTACTGGGTATAGCGATCATTGTCAAAACCGGTTGTGTAATCATCATCGCCGTCAGCTTTGGCCGTACCCTGCCAGAACCAGTTTGGATCCCGCATCATGGATTTATTGTCATTGCGGCTTTCCACATCAAAATGACGATATCCGGAATTCGAGGAATAGTTCACATCCCAGCGGGCTTCTCCATCTTCTTCCGCATCATGTGGACTCAGATACCCGGAAGGGTAGCCATCATTTGGGAAGTAATAGTCGGAACGATCCTGAGTGTAATTCACATCGGACTGATCCTTGTAACGACCTACCAGCTCTCCTCCCGGATTGGAAGAAGCACTGACCCAGGTTCCATCATTATTCCCGTTACGGGTGGTATCACCAGTCAGGTATTTGGCCTCGCCCTGAGTGACCACATTCAGAATGTCGTTCTGGGCACCTTTGGGCATCTGGATATATTTGTCTTTCCAGCCATCGACCTCGATACGGTAGATTACCTGCTCGTTGCCTGCCCACTGAGGAGTCACGGCAGTTTCGGTGTAATTTCCATTCAGGGTTTTTTCCAGGATGGCATTGGCATAGGTGAACTGATAGAGCTTCATGTAGCCCGTATGGTTCAAAACGGCCTGACGCTGAGCATCGTTCAGGCTGGTAAATCCCTTATAGCTGGCATCTTTATAATTCGCTGTTACCGCTTCGGAAGTACGACCTGGAGTCGCCTCATTCCCGGCATTGTTCCAGTTCACTTCATCATTATGGTAATCAATGCCTTCAATCAGAATCTCACGGAATTTCTGACCTTCCGGAGCATTCGGGTTGTAGTAACCGGTCTGGCGCAGGGTGACATCCATGCGCAGATTCTCGGCACCCACCTTGACCTTCTCGGTTCCAATCTGCTCGGTGATCGAACTGGTTTCCCAGCTGATTACGGGCACAGAAACAGTCCCGATAGCAACTTCCTGGTAACCCACAGTTACCGTGATGGTTTCTTCGACCGTTGTAATGACCGGAATCTGAACGACCCGGGTTCCTGCCACCGTTGAATCGGCACTGATAATGACATCCTGGCCTGCCTGGACACTGGCATTGCCAACGGCTTCCACCATGCCCTGACCAAGAATGCGGACATTTCCTCCAAGCAGGTTTGAGGTCGTCACACCGGCTCTTAGGGTCGCAAGAGTAGCGTCTCTGGAAACGCCGGCTGCCAGAGTGGCGCTACCGGCGGACTGAGCCAGTCCACGTACAATCAGATCATCTGCGGAATGAATGAACATCTGGGAATTGGCCGCAAGCGACTTCACAATCCCGTCAATCTGAACGCTCCCGCCTCTTAAATGAAGCAGATTGTCAGCGTAAACCAGACCATCGGAATTCCCGCTGGCCTGAGAAGACTGGACATAGAGCTCATCGCGGGCATCCATCAGAACCTGAGCCCCTGTATTCTGAGCGAATACGTGGGCATCCTGCATGATGTTCAGATCCGTTCCAAGCATGGTTACGGAATCTCTGGCATCCACCAGACCGGTTACCGTGACATCGCCGGCAGTGGAATCCACCGAAATCGAGGAAGTGATCGCGTTGTTGCTTCCATCCAGCTGACCTATAACCCCTTTGAGGTAAATCGTGCCAACAGCCTCGATCACCATCGTGCCATTCAGAGCCGTATTCAGGGTTCCCCCCGCGATTCTCTGATCATTGCCATCAAAGGCAAAGCTGTTCACAATCAGACCACCAGAGGAGGAAGTTCCGCCGATGACTTCCAGGTGATCCTGAGCGGATACCAGATTGTCGATCAGAAGCAGGCCTTCGGACTGGATCTTGATATCCGATCCGCTGTCCTTGGCAAGGACAGTACCGTAAAGCTGAATGCTGCCGTCGGATCTCAGGTTGATCTGGCCATCAATATCATCTGCCAGAGCCCCGCCACCAGTCGCATCCACCTGAATGGAGCTTAAAGTGGAAACCGTCATGCCCAGACCGTTGGTCCCAATACCAGTGCGCAGATCCACCTTGCCGGTTGCAAAGATATCTCCACCCCTTGAGACCAGATTGGCATTTTCATCAAGGCCCTGGCCTCCAACGGAAACAGCAGCATCCGTGCTCAGCTTGAGACTGGAATTTTTCCCTGTATAAGTATAGGACGAAGTTCCATCAAAGCTGGCTCCGGCTCTCATGGAGCCGACGATCGACGCGCTCAGAGCCTGAATTTTCATCTCGCTCAGATTCGCGGTTGTATAGAGCTGGGCATCACTTCCCAGAAGGAAGGCCCCATCCGTTCGAATATCCATGAGCTGATTGGCCTGAAGAATGACTGCACGATCACTGGCCTGGCCCTGAACCGGAGCCGTTGTACCCAGACGGACATCACCCGTACTCTGGATTTTCAGCCGTTGCCCCTCACCGTTGATCATCAGTCTGGTGTTGTAAATCTCAAGATTGCCACCAGTTTCAATCAGAAGTGAGCCAGCCAGAGTCAGGTTTCCATGAACCTTGGCATCATTCTCAGCCTGAATGGAAATTTCATGATCGTAAGTCGCATCTGTCGCGCGGGTACTGGTGATCGTACCTGCCAGATCGATATTCTTGCCTTTGAGGTTCAGCTGACCACCGGTTTCAATCTGACCCGAGGTTTTTTCCAGAGTCAGGGTACCCGTTGTGGATTCAACCGTTACTTCCCTTAAGGCTCCGCCCCCGGTTCCAACAACACTGTTGATGACAACATCATTCAGACCCTGAATCAGAATCCGGCCGTCATCATCAAAAGTGATCAGTTCACTGGTTCCATGGGTTCGGATGCTTTCCTCTCCGGCCTTCTCAATTGAGCCTGCCGTGATCGTGATGTCATCCTGAGCTTTCAGGGTTCCCTTGATTTCAAGGGTATGCTTGGAATGAACGATAATGTCGGCACCGCGACCGCGGGCAATGATTGTCCCGGTAATGACCCCATGATCTCCCGGATTGAGTTCCACGCTGCCACTCAGGGTTTCCAGAATCCCGGTTGCTCCCAGAGTGAAATTCTGGGAACCGTCCCCTTCAGTACCGGAATAGAGATTGATGGCAGAATGAGCCCTGAGATTGCCTGCCACATAAATCTGACCGTTGGGGGCATCTTTTTTACCAATGTTGATGACGGAGCCACTGGCTGAAGCATCCATGGTGTAGCTTCGGGTGGAAGCTACATCCCCACTCTGGGTGAAACCAATCAGGGAATCGCTGGAATCCCCTTTCAGAGTCATTTCAAAGGCCGAAGTCAGCATGAGGCGACCGTCCGTCAGACGGATGGTTACCTCGGGATCATTGGCATTGAAAAGCTGGGTGGATCCAACCACGGGATTTCCACCTGGAGAAGCCGTCACCGTAAAGTTGGTGGCCAGAAGTGCCGCATTCAGATCGGCAACCAAAGAAGCCAGCCCGGTATTGTTCTGGGTTTCCTGAGCGCTGAGCTGAACCGTACCTTCCACCGTATGGGTTCCCAGATTCACAATCAGATGCAGGCTGACATCCTGGCTGAGCTTGCCACTGGCAAACTCGGCAAAACCATCCGCAATGATTTCCTGGGTCCAGGCCGGAGCCAGAATGGAGGTATCCCCGGAAGCACTCAGATTGATGGTCGAACCAGCCTGGGAAGTCTTCAGATGGACGGCTCCACCCACAACAACGCCCTGACCGGCAAATTCCGAGGATCCATCGGCAGGATCCGTTCCGCCCCTCAGATCAATCAGCTTGCCAGCGTAAAGATCACGACCAAGCCGGATCTGATGTCCTGCTTCTACGGAAATTGTGGAGTTTCCATCCAGAGTCTCAACAGTCGTCCCCAGATAAAGGCCCAGCGAATCCCGGTGATCCGTAATAATTCCACCGGCAATCAGGAGGCCATAAATTTCTGCATCCTGAGCGGAATTCACAACAATGCTGCTGTCGCGGTTCGTGGTGACCACCTTGGCGGAACCGGGGAGCTTGACTCCGATATCGTCCGAGCTTGTTCCTCCGCTCAGAGTAATATTCTGGGTTGCCCGAATCACACCACCGACTTCAACCATATTCCCGGTTTCCGTACGGGCCATCCCGCCAATATAGGTCTGGGATTGGCTGGAAATTTCAACAGATGACCTTTCGGTAGAATAGGCAATCGTTTCACTTGTCAGGACACCATTGGCATCAAAGGTCTGGGAAATCGTGCCTCCGGAGAGAACAATCCCCATAATCTGAACGCCACCCACAGCATCAATTTTTACCAGTCCACCCGAATTGTCACTGGTTTCACCAGCCGTGGTCAGGCCAGCCGCGGTAGTGACAATCACTCCCTGGGAGGCATCATCGGCTCCAGGAACACCGGTTGTGGTCAAGGTCACCGCTTTGGCGGCCGTTACGACACTGTCAACATAGATCTGCTGCCCGGCCGTGATATCCACACGGGAATCATCCCCGGCAAACTGGACTCCATTGCTGTTTGCGGCTCCACCGGCAATGATGCGGCCAATGATGTCCACATCCTGACCACCCTGAATGGTGATCGAAGTTCCAGCGCCACTGGTAACCAGTTTGGAAGTTGCCGTAATCAGAACACTGGTCCCGTCGGCACGGGCACCATTCAGACTGGTTCCATCCAGAGAAACTCCACCCTGAACCGTGATATTTCCGGTTACGTTCGCAGCCCCTTCCCAGAAGACCCATTTGTCGGACTGAACCGTAAGATCCGAGTTTGCTCCCAACAGGTTGATATTGCCCCGGATGATGGTGTCATCTTCACTGGCAATGACCAGATCCCGGCCATCTTCCAGTGTTGTAATCGTACCGGTCAGCAGGAATCCATACCCACGCTGGCCCAGAAGCTCATGCGGTTTCTGGATCTGGATCTCATCGATGATTCCATCATTTTCCTGATCCAGAGTGTAGATGACGTACTGATTTGTTCCGTCATTCACAATGTAGCGGTTGGTCACGGCCGTTCCGGACTCGCCCCAAGGCATATCAGCATTATTGTAATGAAGACCTTCCACAAAATTTGTCATCAGGCGGGTCTCAAGCGGAGCTCCTGCCTTGTAAAAGACCGTGTTGTTGTGGACTTCATAGCCCAGGGACTTGAGGAGGGCATTCTGTTGATTGGCAGTCATGTCCTCAAAGGCTGTGCCTGCATCCGGAATCTCTACCCTGGACCAGGTTATGGCCGAATTCAGATAGTCCACTCCCTCGACAAAACCCTGCACAAACTGCTTGCTTGGGATTGCGTCGGAATTGTAGTAGGCCGTTCCGGTGAAAACCCTGTAGCCAAGACTCTCAAGAACCTTCTGCTGATGCTGGCCGGACAGTTTTTCAAATGGCGTGCCTTCGGCCGGAGCCGCCAGATCATCGCCCCACTCAACCCCGTTGTAGCTGGTAAATGTCGTGACCAGAGATCCGCTCTCAGGATTGATATAGAGCAGACCTTCAAAGACTTCGTATCCCAGTGCGCTGATCACATGATTGCGCTGTTCCAGAGTCAGGGATTCAAAGGCTGTCCCTTCCTGAGGAGCCGGAACTCCCGCAAAATCAATCTGGGACAACCGGTAATCCGCTGGAGCCGTTGTCAGTTGTGAAACCACCTGTAAGCCGGCACTGGCATTGAGATTTACATAGGCGCCCCCAGTGACCATCTCAAAACCAAGAGTTCTGGCTACAACAGCTTTCTGTTCAGCGCTCAGACTTGCAAATGACTGGGAATCCGACGGCTTGGCAACATTGCCCCAGTAGATATCCGCATTGCGGTACTGGGTTACCAGTCCCTGGGTGAAGGTGCGAACCACTTTCTTACCCTGAACAGCATTGAAGTTATAGAAATCCTTGCCATCATCGGTCTGGTATCCCAGATGAGCTGCAACCTTGAGTTTCTGATCTGCGGTAAGGGCATCAAAACCGGTGCCGGAAGCGGGAGCTCCCGCACTGCCCCAGTTGATATCCGCATTGTCATAGTCTGCGGACACACCCTGTTTGAAACCACTGAGGATTTCTCCGGTGAGCGGGTTGTAAAAGAAAGTGCCTGCATGCCAGGTATAGCCCAGATCCGCGGGAGTCTGTCCCGGTTGCAGGAATGGACTGTTGCCTTCAATGAAGGCATCAATCAGCTGTCTTCCAGCAGGCGCATCCGGATTGTAGTAATTGGTGCCCTCATAGACGGTATAGCCCAGAGCCTGAGCCACCAGAGCTTTCTGTTCCGGAGTCAGATCATTGAAAGAAGTGTAGGAACCGACTCCGTTCACGCTGACACTGTTGCCAAGATCCAGATGATTTTCAGCGAAAAGCTGCCTTAAGGCTGAATCAATGTTTCCAGCCTGAAGAGCTGCCAGCACCGTATCCGATGCCACCATTTTTCCAAGTACTTTTCCGGGAATCGTATCAAAGTAATCTTTGTAGTCGGATTCTGCCCCGCCCCCACTCAGTTCCATACTTCCCGACGCTGTAATCGAGCCGGAAAGCTTCATTTCCCCGGAAGTTTTCAGGGTCATGGAAGCATTTGCCCCGGTTTTTACGGCAACCGGTTCCCCGTTGATATCATCAAAGCGGGCTCCCGCAGTAACCGCTCCACCAGAATTGATGTGGAGATACTTGCTGGATTCAAGAAGAATCGAGCTGTTGTCATAACGGGCCGCGACCACGGCTCCTTCCAGGATGGTAAGTCCTGTTCCCGCCTTCATCTTCAGCTGGGAGTTCTTGCCCATGACCTCGATATTCGTGGCGCTGTAAATGGAGCCGGACGTTTCAATATCAAGGACGGCACCATCATTCAGGGTCACAATCGAACTGCCCTGATCGGCCGTGAAGGAATTCGGCTCGGCTCCATAGGTCACCATGGCACCCTGACCCGTCGATCCATTCACCCGGATTTTCAGGCTGTCCTCGGCCCGGATGTAGCCGGTCACCAGCATCTGCTCACTGATATTCAGGACAAGTTCGGTGCCTGTAATCCCTGAGTCCGGCTGTCCGAACGGATTGTTGATATTGGTTCGCCAGATTTCCAGGAGTTCGGAGGCAAAAGTCACCTTCTGGGAAGCCTGAACATCCCCGACGATATTGATCCGGCGGGCATGGAATTCCGCAACATCCGTGATTTTGGCATCAAAATGCTTCACATCCACGTCAGCATTTTCCAGATCCCCGACAAACATCAGGGCCGTGGAATTTTCGGTGCCGAATTTCAGGAGACTGAAGCCGTCAGTCAGAGCTTCCACGTCTTTCATGGAGAAATTCAGGTAGCCGTTATCCCAGCCGAGGGTATAGTCATTGCCAAAGGAGGACTGACCAGCGCCACCGATTCGGTAACCCTGAGACTGGGAACGGGTCAGAAGCTCAAACTGCCCCGAAGCCGTAACCATGTCTTTACCGGAATTGAAGTCCACATCATCGGCAACAATGCGAATGCCTTTTCCGGCTCCATGGGTCCGGATGATTCCGGATTCGAGATGAAGATTGGCTTCGTGGGCATTCAGCTGAATATCAATCTGACCCCCGGCTGTATAGATGCCTCCCTGGGCCAGACCATTCTTCACAATCTTCAGATCATCGACTTCACGAATGACAATGTCCGCGTAAGAACCTGTGGCATGGTTTACAACCGTAAGCGTGTCGATCTGGGTGTTCAGAACCCCGTTGATGCCCTGAGAAATCAGGGTAACCTGCCCTTTGGGCATGATCAGACTTGCTTCGGTGACATCCAGCACTCCGGACGACTCCAGATAAAGCCCGGTGGAACCCCAGCTGTCCACACCATTGTTCTCGATTTTTGTGGTCGCCGCGGTATCCCTGATCTGAATCAGTTCGAGATCATCACCGAAGTCCATGGCCCTTAAGCTGTATTCCAGACTGTGATCCTTGAATTTCAGGGACTCGTTGGAAGCCAGGGTATCCATGATGACAATGTCTTCTCCGGATCCGGCAGTGAGCTCCAGATACCCGTTCCAGCCCACATACATGGTGTCATTGCCAGAACCGGCATCTACCGTGTTATTCCCGGCTCCGATATAGATAACGTCATTTCCACCGGCAGCTGTAATTGTGTTCTTGCCGGTACCCATGTCAATGATTTCGCCGCCATCGCCCCCGATGAAGGTGTCATTGCCACCATCCCCGTAATAGTAGATGCCGCCGTTTCCACCAACCATATAGTCATTGCCGGCACCACCACGAATGACAGAGCCCTCAGCACCTCCGGCAATCAGCAGAGTGTCCGTTCCGTCTTCTCCATCAAATTCGAGCTTGGCGGTAACACCCGTGCCAACAATGATGGTGTCATTGCCATTGCCACCTTTGGCGACAATCCGCTTCACGTTGCGGAATTCCATGGTTTCACCCATGGCGCGGACTGTCAGGACTCCCTTCTGTTCCTCGATGTGATAGGTCTCGTTGACGATGTCGAGATAGAGATCGCCCCGTTTGTCAGCATCATCACCCATGTGAAGGATGACGGTGTCGCCAACCTGGGAAGCAATCACCGGAGGAGCACCCCAGCTCCAGGTCATGGAACCGGAGACACTGATTCCCACAATGGTAACGGATGCTTTCAGGTGGGCCGAGGCTTCCGTGATTTCAATCAGACCCTCAAAACCTGCCAGGGTTTCATTGATGGAGAAAAGCCCCATATCGATATTGATATCCAAAGAACCATAGACCCTTGCCCGGAAGATGTCGTGCCCGACCGTGAGTTCAAAGCCGGCACTGAGTTCCAGTGGACCCATGTCAATGTTCATATGGGCTTCGCCACTGACTCTCCATTTTCCATCCGAGCGGAAATATCCGCTGACTTCAATATTCACGAAATTGAAGAAGCTCAGACTGGCTTCATCAACTCGGAGTTCAAAGATGCCGTCAATCACGCTGATCGATCCGGCAAAATCGATATTGAAGGCCAGAAGCTTCAGGGCCCCGTCGAGCTCCAGAAGGAAGGTGGTTCCGGCTTGAACACCTGCATATTCGTGCATGGAGCTGGTATTGATCTGAAGCAGGGCTCCAGCCTGAATTCCGACAATATCCATGCCCAGGACAACATTGGTTTCCACGCTCAGGGCAAAGACCGCGCCCTCATCCTCAGTATTCAGAATTGCGGCAGCACCTTTGAATTCCAGGCTTCCGAAGGCTCCCAGATCCAGGCTCATGGCCAGATCGGCTTCCACTCCTTCAGAACTCAGCCTCAGGCTTGCGGAGCCGGACATTTCCAGAAATCCGGCCAGCTCAATCGATGCAGTTCCGGCGATATAGAGTTCTTCCGCGGCAATCTCTCTGGTAGTGAAACCAATGATGGTTCCGTCTTCAGAAAAGTCCAGAGCCTTGACGGTCTGGGTTTCCGATGTCGTATTGATCTGAAGCAGGAAAGAACCGCTGATGGAGAAAACTCCCGCATCAATCAGAGTCGAACCGGATGGATGTCCGAGCTGAAGAGCTCCGTAAAGCCCGCCATCCTCAAACCCGAGAGTTCCGGTAACACCGATAGGTTCAAACAGAGGCATATCGATGATGCCGCCGATTTCCAGACGGGCACTGTCTTCGGTGAAGACAATTGCAAATTCACCATCAATATCAAGAGCACTCAGAAGACTCAGGTGTCCTTCTCCGGTCAGGGAGACATAGAAATCGGAAACCTCATCCTGTCCGGGTGCTTTGGCTGAAACCACGAATTCATCGAATCCGGTTTTCTCCCTGAGTTTTTCCGGAACCACATAGACATAGTCCCGGCCAAAGGTATTCATCCGGAATTCAAATTCCGCATCAAAGGAAGCCAGAGGTCCAAGATCCAGACCCTGCTCCAGATTCAGACGCATGGCCATACCATCTTCAATGGCCACAAGACCGGTCACACTGGTGGACATTCCAATGCCACCCGCACCGATGAAGGCATCGCCATCCGCAAACAGCACAATGCCGGACTCTGCGACTGTGATATCGAAGGCTCCGTCAATCTGAACCACATCAAAGAAGTTGATTTCAGCAACACCCTGGGCTGCCAGAAGCTTCTCATCATGCTCCAGAAGGATATCGATTTCTTCTTCTGTTTCCGGATCAAATTCACCGGTTTTCACATGATATGCCCCACCATCTGCACCGGATACCGAGAAATCCACGGCAGGACCGGTCACGGAAGCATTCAGGCTGAGGCTGAAATCACGGCCTTCAAAGGTAACTCCCGGAATTCCGACGAATCCGGCCTTGGTCAGATCGGCCTGGGCTCCGACATAGACATCCGTATTGTCAATGGCGCGCATGAATACAACGCCAACATTCAAATCTTCAATGGCAAGGCCTACAGCTGAGGTATTCGGAATATCGTTTTCATCGATCTTGCCGTTGCCATCGGAATCTCTCCAGTAACCTCCGTAGCCGACAAAGCCGTAGGCATTTCCAATCCCCAGACTCAGAGTGGAAACCGTTTTCTTGGTTCCATCCGTTAAGGTCACTTCTTCCGAGCCCCGCTTGGAAAAGGCCATGGAACCGCTGAGCTGAAGAATTCCGGCCAGGTTTCCTTCTGCATAGCCAATCGAAATTTCAATCAGCTCATTATTGAAGTCCATGAGGACATCATCCGCCCCGGTAGGAACAGCGTAGTAACCCTCTTCAAAGGACTCTTCAAAATTGATGTTCGGAAGGCGGGCCACCAGAGCTGCCTGAGGTGGCAGTCCCTTGATGATGGAAGTGTTGATATTGACTTCCACCTTGTTGAGTTCCACATCCAGAAACTCTTCCATACCAATCAGGGCAGCCCGTCCAACATGGGCCTTGGTCGCGACATAGGTCGGCAGACCCTTGGCAGGAAGGCCTCCGGGAAGAACCGTTGTCATCACGGCAACCCCAAAATCCACATCCTCCAGACTGACCCCAAGAGCAGAGTCATTGACCCCGTCCTGATCATCAATCACACCATCCCCGTTGGAATCCTCGCGGTAAGGTCCGCCGATTCCGGCAAAACCGTAAAGATCCTGTCCGCCGATGGTGATGGTTTCAACACTCTGGGTCACCGTATCTCCACCCAGAAGAGAGGAGAACTCCCCGGCATTGACCTTGACTTCACGGGCTCCAGCTTTGCTGATAGCAAGAGAGCCATGCAGGTAAAGAAACTGGGAAAGCTGAAGATGGGCCAGACCAACAGATGCCAGAAGCCAGCTGTTGTCATAATCAAAGACGACTTCTTCTCCACCAACTTCAATCACATAGGGATCTTCCGAGAAATCAATGAAAGGCTTCAGAAGTGGATTGCTGCCTTTGCCAAGATTGGCTTCAATCGTGATATCACGAAGATCCACAGTCAGAAGATCTTCAATTCCTACCAGGGCCGCCCGATCGGCATGGGCTTTGACCGTGGTGAACTGGAATTTCTGGGATGTAATCAGGGGAGAATTGTCCAGAGTCGGCTTGAACATACCGATTCCGACATTCACATTCTCCAGTTCAACCCCGACCAGAGTCTCCATTTCCCCGGAAGAGAAATCGTAATAGCTCAGACCGGCAAACAGGTAGGCATCATTGGCCGCAATGCTCATGGCCTCAAGGTTTACATCCTCATAGGATCCCAGAGTCGTTTTAATGGTCTGCCTGGTGGTTTCCTTGCGGAAGGCAAAATCACCAGCGATGTGCAAAAAGCCGTCAATTCTCATGACAGCATCAAAGACCTGGACTCCAATGACCGGACCGGCAAAATCTAGGTAGAAACTTTCGGTTCCGGCAACCGTCTCCATTCCAGCCGGCTTATCACCAACTGGCAGGAAACTGTCCTTGAAATTGATGGTCGGAGCTGCAACGGAGCCCTTCCACTTGGTTCCCTTGTTCAGCTCGATCTGAAGGGCTTCCCCTGAGAACTCAAAGAAATCAAGACCGGTGAACAGTTCAAACTGGCTGGATGCCCCATAAAGGGCCATGAAAGTCGGGAAGTTTTTGACGTCGGCAGCAATCTTGAACATGCCGATGGCCAGATCCACGTCCTTGATACCAAAGCCGAAAAGATCGTCCTGCTCTTTGAAGTCCTGATCAAAATCAGGTTCCCCGAAGCCTACGAAAACATCCACATCACTCAGGGCAATCGTGGTGGAAATCACTTCCAGGTTTTCAATCCGGGTCCAGTCGGAAGAGACCTCAGCATCGGTTTTGAGCTCCAGCTGGGCAAGAGTGCCCGCCAGAGCAGAGCCTGTGAAGGTATTCACTCCCGTATCGACACTGACACGGTGACGGGCTCCCTGCTCAAAGGAGAAGGCTCCCTGGATATGAATGAATTTATCAATGATGAAGGTGGCCCGTTCAACATTGATCCCCAGAATCGGATCCCTGAAGTCCAGGAAGACGGATTCCCCGTTGCCCTTGGAAACTTCAAATCCATCAGGATAATTCTGAGTGAAGTCAATCCAGGGACTGACCTGGGCACCTTTGTACTTGCTCGCGGAATTGGCCTTGAGGGTCACGCCCTCGGCTGAGAGTTCAAAGAAATCGATTCCAACCAGACCGATCGCATCCACACTGGCTTTCAGGGCATAGAATGTCGGCAGGACCTTGTCCGGATCCAGAGCCTTGATGCTTTTGAAAATGGACAGACCAATATCAAGATTGTCCACGGCAAAGCCAATGGCACCATCATTTCTGACATCATCCGAATTGATCCGGCCATCCCCGTTGGTGTCCTCAAAGTAAGGACCCATTCCAATGAAGGCATTGACACTGTCCCCGCCCAGAACAAAGCCGGACATCGTCATATCTTCAATGCGGGTTTTGTCCGAAGACAATCCACCCATCTTCTGAAGACCGGCCTGAACCTTGGAAGGAGCGGTCCAGAAGGAAGATGAGGTATATCCGGTTACGATATCGATCGCAACGTTGTCGGTCTTTTCCAGATTGAAGGAGCCGTTCAGAAACAGGAAGTCCCCGATATTCACCAGGGCATAACCCATTTCCACGCCCAAAAAGCCACGGTTATAATCAAGAATAACGGGCTCATTTCCGGTTTGAATGGCAAAGCCTTCTTCAAAACTTGTGGTGTAATCCACATAGGGCTTCAGACCGGTCAGGCCCTTCCACTGGCTTCCGGAATTGGCCTTTAGGACCAGATCCTTGACTTCAAGCTGCAAAAAGCCCCAGTCGATATCAACGGCATCCGGAATGGAAGCGCGCATGGAATACATGCGGGGAATGATCCCTTTGGTATCAATTCCCTTATCAGCGGTATAAAGGGCAATTCCAAAATCAATGTCGGTGAAGGAGAGCAATGGATCATCCACATCGCCCACATAGATATTGACCTGATCTCCACCAATGGTGATCACATTCATCGGCATTGCCATGATGCGGGAATTGTCATCCGAGAGATAGCCCGCACTCTTCAGCTGCTGAAGACCGGTACGGGTATTTCCGTCAGTTCCGGTAGGCAGGGTTCCGGGAAGTCCGGTAGCGATATCAACGGTGATGCCACCGTATTTGTAGAATGCGAAGGAACCTTCAATCGTGAAGAAATTCTCAATCGATAGAAGCGTATGTCCAAAAGACGCTCCGATCACGGAGGAGCTGTAATCCAGAACGATGTCCGAATCGCCGCCTGGGGTCGGAATGGCATAGCCGTTTTCAAAGCTTGAGGCAAAATCAATGAATGGAGTGGCCTGGGTGCCCTTCCACTTGGAACCCTGGTTCGCTTCAACTATCAGATTATCGATATCAAATTTGAAGAAACCCCAGTCAATATCAAGCGGATCCGCCCAGAACGCCTTCAGGGCAAACATCTTGGGAATGACGCCGTTCGGATCCACCGATTTGGCCGCCTGCATGGTGACAAAGCCAACATCGATATTTTCCAGGGAAAACCCGAATGCATCCTCGTTGGGGGTGTCATGACTATCGATGACACCATCATTGTTGGAATCCACAAAATAAGGGCCGTAGCCAACGAAGACATCAACGTCTCCGGCTCCAAAAGTCAGGGAATCCACCTTCAGATTGGTCAGAGTCTGATTGTCCTCACTCAGAATTCCATCATTCTTAAGACGTTGCAGATCCGAGCTGATGGAGCTCAAACCAGTATTGGCACTCAAGTCCAGCGGCAGGCCGGTACGAACATCCACTTCGACGTTTTCGGCCTTCTCAAAATAGATTCCACCCAGAATCTGGATGAAACCACCAATATCCAGAGTAGCCCGATAGATTTCAGCCCGCATGATCTTGCCTGGGTGGTTCATATCAAGAATCAGCGAGGTATCCGCGCTGGTCCGAATGGCCATGCCCTCTTCGCCATACATCACAACCGTGCCATCCTCAGCACTGTCATTGATATTGACGGCAATGCCCTGCCCGTTCAGCGTCAGAATTCCATCAAGGCCCACCAGGCCAGCGTAATCAGACGTTGCTTTCAAAGAAGTCCAGCTACGGCCTCCTTCGCCTTTTTCCTGAAGCATGGCCAGGGCGAATTCCGTATTGTCGATGGCAATCCCCATCCGATCGGAACTGCCTCCGTTGACTCCGGCAAAGGCATTGAGATTCTTGCCGCCAATCGTCATCAGATTGACTGCGGCTTCCTTGCCATCCGAAAGCTTCACAACGGATTCATACTTTTCAAAGGCCAGGCGTCCGTTGACCATGAAGAATCCGGCCACATCGATTTCCATATTGGCCGACAGGCTCAGAAGCTCTCCACGCGAGCCATCCATATTCATTTCTGTGGAAGAATCAGGGCCAGTCGTCAGGGCCAGAGGAGATTTCAGCCAGTCCACGACAAAGCCGTATTCATCAGCCTGATTGATCTGGATCTCGATGTCGGTTGCCGCAATTCTGAGATTGTCAAAGCCAACAAAAGCCGCACTTCCGGCACTGGCATGAAGGCTGGTGTATTGAAGAGCCGGGTCTTCCACGCCAGTCATAATCGCCAGGGCAAAATCAGCAGCCTCGAGCTCAAAGCCAACACGGGAAGGGCTTCCTCCGTTAAGGCCCGCGAAAGCATCAATTCCATGCCCGCCGATGGTGAGCATATCCACTTCCAGGGTGCTTCCATCATCCAGGGTCACTTCGCTGGCATACTTTTCCAGAGCAAAAGCCCCGGATGCCGAGAAGAAATTGAACAGATTGATATTCAGATTTCCGGAAGCTCTCAGGAGATTTCCAAGATCTCCGTCAAAATCAATCCCAATGGTCGCGTCGGGTCCGGTGAGAACATCAAGATTGCTCTCAGAGAAGTCCACCACCACATCTGCCGGATATTCCAGAACCGTGGTCTCTTCCACCTCAATGGTTTCCGTGCTGCTGGTAGTCGTCGTCTCCGTCTCTACATCCGTCTTACCCATCTGGGAAACCAGAAGCTTGGCAGACTCAATGCTTTGCGATGTATTCACCAGAAAATCATCCAGGGAAACCCCAGTTGCAGCCCCTCCAAAGGTGATGTCCCAGGTGCCTTTGGCGATCTCGGTCACCTGGACTTCAATATCATCCCTGTAGACTTCCCGCTCAATCATGAACTTCACTTTGTCGGCGGAAGAGTCAGACTCAAAATAATCCGTGCGGTATTCCTTGCCGTTGATCGTGAAGCGCAGGTTCAGATCCACATCGCCGAGGGTATTGATGGAAACCCGGTTGGTTTCTCCTCTGGCAACGGAACCATCCTGCCCCGGAGTCACGGCCACAATCGCATTCTTCAAACCATTGTTATTGGCCTGAAGCAGGCTGATATCGGTGTAGGCCAGACCTTTTTTGAAGGTGATGATATAGCGCTGGCTGGTTGTGGAGGAGTTCTGGTCGTAGACCACCTTCACATTACCCGCTCCAATACCGGAAACTTTTTCCAGAGCCTCACGGATATAGCGGGCATTGTTGCCCACATCGGATCCGGCAAAACGGATTTCGCCGGTGCTCTTGCCATCCAGACTTAAGGTGTAGCGTCCCGAACCCTTGAGGGTTGGATTGGAAATAGTCAGAGTCTGGCTTTCACTTCGGCCCACCAGAGCATTCTTTGTTTCCGAGCTGTTTGTGGAAACTTCAAAGAAGCTGGTCTCAACACTCAGGCCTTCCACCGAAGTTCCCGCCAGATCGCCCAGAAAGCGGATTTCAAAGCCCGCCACCAGATTGCCACTTACGGTAACATTGCCTTCGCCAATGGCAGCAAAACCTTCCAGAGCCTGCCTGATCGAGGTCAGCAATGAATCCGAATCGGCCCCTTTGCTTACCTGAATCGTGGCTGTTTCTCCGCCCAGTTTCAAAGTAATCGGAGCCACAACCCCATTCAGATCCAGTTTGTAGATCGTGTCGGTTTTGGTTGTTGTTGTGGTGGTTTGAGTATTTTCCGTCGTGACCGTTTCCGTGGAGGTTTCCACAATCGTTTCGGTTGTGGATGCGCCTTCTTCTCCGGTATAGCGGTTGATTTCAAGCTTGAGGGATTCTGCGGCCAGCTCCATTCCAGGAATTCCCTCAAAACTGGCAGCCCCTACATTTCCTTTCAGGGCCAGCCAGGAGCGATCATCCCGGCTTTTATCGGACATCAGGGCCAGACCGAAATTCAGTCCGCTTAAGGCAAGGCCCACCCGACTTGAGCTTGAAGCTGCGATTCCGGCGAATGCGGAGACATCATTTGCCCCCAGTGTCATCAGATCGACTTCGGCTTCGCTGCCATCAGCCAGAGTCACCACTTCAGTTTTCTTTTCAAAACCAAAGCCCCCGGAAACCTGCACAAAGCCGAAGAGATCCAGATCCATATTTCCGGAAGCGCGTACCAGCTCGCCATCCTCGGAATCCATAGTGAGGCTCATATTGGTGGAAGAACTCGTGGGTACGGTAAGGGCTTTGGTGGAGTAGTCCACCAAAAGACCTTCTGTTGATGCCAGGTTCAGTTCCACGGCCAGGGTATCTGCGGCAATGGTGATTCCGGGGATTCCTTCAAAGGCTACGCTGCCAGCCTGAGCTTTCAGGCTCACATAGGACTGGGAGGAATCCTCTTTTTCTGTGGCCATGACCAAAGCCAGGCTCACATCTCCCAAAGAGAAACCAAAGGCATTGTCACTGCCATGATTCAGACCGGCAAAAGCCGAGACTCCCTGGGTTCCCAGAGTCAGAAGCTCCACTTCCACTTCGCTTTCATCCGAAAGCCTCAGAGTTTCTGTGGATTTTTCCAGGGCAAAGCCTCCGGAGACGGCGAAGAAATCAAAGATGCGGATGTTCAGGTTGCCACTGACACTGATCAGTTCGCCCCGCTGAGCGTCCATCGTAAGGCTGAGGCTTTCGCCCACACCAACGGGAACGCTGTGACTGAATTCCGAGAAATCCACTACCAGGCCGTCTTCTGAGGCCAGATTCAGTTCGAGTTTCAGGGCACTGGCAGAAATCGTGAGGCTGTCTGGACCGACAAATCCGGCGGATTCGGCTTCCCCGTAGACGGCTGTCCAGCTTCTCTCCTCACCATCGATTTCGCTCATCAGGGCGACCCCGAAAGTCAGGGCGCTGATCTGAAGGCCCAAAGCGGAGGAAGAGCCACCATTCAGGCCGGCAAAGGCGCTTACATTCTTGCCACCAATGGTCAAAAGCTCGGCCAGAACCAGGGACTCATCCGAAAGCTCCAGAGCAACTTCATCCCGCTTGACGGCAAGATTACCGCTGGCCTGCACAAAGCCGGCCACTTCCAGGCTGGCCCCACTTACAGCCACTTGCTGAAGGGTCGTCGAACCCTCAATTGCTGTAAAGGTATATTCCAGAGAAGCAGCCGAGAGACTGGTTCCAATCAGGTCTTCTCCGGTTTCGTTATAGAGCACCTGGACACTGTCAGCACTCAGGGAAACTGCATCTCCAAGCTCAAACCAGGCCGCGCCGGTTGCTTCCATGGCGGTTCCCAGATCGCTCATTTTCAGACCCAGGGTGGCGTCTTTCACTCCAGCCTTGAAGCCGCCAGCATTCAGGCTTACGGCAGCATTCTGAGCCACCACATTCAGATCTTCCCCGTTTTTGCGGAAACCGAAGTCTCCGGACAGCCCGAACACTCCGCCCAGGTTGGCTTCAAAGCCACTGATGCTCAATTCCAGGAGTTCTTCGGAAGCTTCGATGGTTCCAAAAGTGAAGGATCTCTCCCCAATCGCCATTTCCAGATCGGTGAATTCGATGCCAGTGGTGTTGTATTTGAGGCTCACAGAATCGCCAGTAGGAAGCGTGAAATCGCCTCCACTCATGACAAGGCCACCGGTTGCTTCCAGAACCATGCTCTGATCTTCAAAAATGTAGGCCCCAAAGCGGGCATTGTTTACACCCAGAGTCATGCCTCCGGCTTCAAAGCTAGCGGTGACATTTTCTCCGGCCAGAAACAGGGAGGCATCATCCGCGGAGACAAAGAAATCTCCGGAGACATTCAAAAAAGGCATGGTGAGCTGGAGATTTCCAGCCACGTTCAGATACTCCCCAAAAACTCCGTCATTGGAGAATTCAGCCAGTGTTCCACTGCCATCAGAAATACTCAACGGGGTTTCCGACAAATCGATTAAAACATCATTGTCTTCTCCCAGGGCCTGGAAGATGTCAAGCTGAAGGTTTTCTCCCTGGATGCCGTAGCTTCCAAGATTCAAAAGAGAAACGCTTTCCAGACTTCCCTGGGCTCCAACCCAACTGCGGCCATCTTCTTCGGAAGTTGCATCAAAAATGGCAATTCCCAGATCAGCTCCGCCGAACTGAAGGCCGAAGCTTCCACCCAAAGAAGCTGAAGCGCCCCGCATCCCCAGAGTCTTGATCGAAACATTGACTGTGGACCCATCACTTAAAGTGACATCCTGACCGGTGCTGACCTGATTCAGGGTAAAGGTGCCTCCAACCGAAAAGGCATCTCCAAGATCAATGGAGCCGGTAAAGGTAATGGAAGTCGGCTTCTTGAGATAATCCTGAGCCAGAAACTCCGACATGGCATCTCGAAAGGCCTCGTCAGCGGCAATCTCGAAGGTATCTCCGGGCAAAAGCTCCTTGACGACCAGCTGAATGCGATCGGATTTTTGCACCACATCGAAGTAATAATCTGCATAAAATCCGTAAAGACCGCCTACCGAATCAAATTCTCCGCTCACCGAGCCAAAGGTAAGGATGTCGAAAGTGTCTCCGACCTGAGGTTTGTAGTCATTCAGAAGGGTGACTTCAAGCTTGCCACCAAGGCTTGCCAGACCGGAGACATTGAGCTGATCAAAACCATCGGAGGCCCCGGCAACCCCACTGCCCCCGATTTCGATTTCAAGGGTCGCACCTTCGGCCTGGGTGAAGCTGGCTACATTCTGAACTCCGGGAGAATATCCGGGAGCAACGGTGCCATCATTCATCAGGTGAATGCCCAGATTTCCACTGCCGCCAAGAACTTCGTTCTCGCCGATCACAAGGGAGGATTCCAGGGAATTTCTGTTCTGGGAAAGCGTGCCGGCATCCAGAACAATTGCGGCCTGAGGGTGCTGTTCCTGAAGGCTTAGGGTAGGCTGACGCAGGGAAGCCTCACTTAAAAGCTCAATTCGGGACTCGTTCTTCTGAGGTTCGTGCAAAATCGCATGAGCCGTCTCCGTAACCGGATCTGCTGAAAGCAGAACTCTCTCTTCAAGGCTGTCCAGACGGAAGCGTTCCCGTCTGCCATCAAGCACCTGAGGAGCGGCCTCCTTCTTCTTCGTAAATTTCTGAAAAAAGCGGCGTGCTTTCATGTAGGTCTGGGTTCTGACAAGGCTTTTCATTTTTGAGCTCATAAGTTTTTCCTGCGTTTTTCGAAAATTGCCAAGAAACACCAAAGGGACCCCGCTACACCTGTAGCGGAATCCCGATTGTTTTCATTCCTCCGCCTGGCACGGCGGAGGGATACAGAAGAGAACCAAACTCAATTCACGGTCTCCGAGAACTGTTCGATGGCATCTGGAGTCACTCCACCCTTCTTGTCCTTGAAGGTCAGAAGACGCTCAATCTGGGACAGACTGCTCAGGTGGGAGTAAATCACCGGAATGTATTGCTTCTTGCGAAGCTCGATGAATTTTTCATCCGAAAGAGAGCCCAGGCGCTCTTCATTGATGACATAGGCCCCATTGATGTTTTTGATTTCATTGCCAAGGCGCACTTTCATATTCAGGGGAGTGAACATGTTCAGATGGGACATCGCTGCACAGAACTCCTGAGTGAAACGCTCCATCTGCTGAAGCTCGCCCAGATAGCGCTTCACGCGCTCCATCAGCTCACTTGGTTCGCCCTTGCCGTCGAAAAGCTCCTGGCCGTCTTTATCATTAACCAGATCGCTGCCTTCATCGAGGCAGATTGTGTACTTATCCGCTTCGTTTGTATTTGCCAGGGCAAAAGGATAGCGGCGGATGATGGCCGGGATGTACGAAGCCTCCCACTTTCCTTCCTTCACAAACAGGTTTTCGCCCTGCTCAAGGCCCAGAAGAACCGTAGGACGGAACTGGTCCTTTTCCTTGTCTTCCAGAAACACAATCGGGTAAGTCGCTGCCGCACGGGAAAACTCATGGACCATCACGGCCGCAAGGTTGACGTCCTTCGCAAACTCGAAATTTGCCAACGCTTTGATCTTTGTTTTCTTATGGGCATCTTTAGTGATCGGCACAATCTTTTTAAACATAGGACTCCTGTACTACCTAAATTTATCTCTAACACCTGAAAAATCGGCAAATTCAGGGGACAATTCTACCATACGTAAGAATAGAAATGATCTATTTTCAATACCTTAAATGAACTTTATGAATCGATAAAGCGAAACTGGTCAAATCCGGATATCCATGAGAAAATTCGGAACCGGAAGAATCGAGTTCCCCATGAACCAGACCCAGTATTTTTCAGAACTTCAAACCCTGCGCCAGATGCCAAAAAGTGAGGCATTCTGGTCCGATTATCTGCGAATCGTATGTGGAATCTGTAGCGCTGACACCGGACTGATTCTTTCTCCCGGCCCAGAGCAGATTCAGGTCGATGCCGTATTCAACCCGAAGGAACACGCCAATTCCCTCATGGAACAGCTCGCCGAATCGGGACGGGATATGCTGCCCAGGGTGAGGGAAAAAGGCTGTGCCCTGGAAAAAATCCGCACCGAAGTTCCCGAACTTCAGAACGTGATCGCCTACGAAACTCAACGTTCCCAGACCCCTCACCTGATCATTCTGGCTCTGGGCCCCCTGCCCTCAAGAGCCCTGAATGAGCTCCTGATCCGCACCAGACTGCTGGCCATGATCAGTGAGGAAAATCTGCCTGACACAGGGGAAACCCGCGAACAGGGCATGATCGGTTCTTCCCTTGAAGTCATCAGCCAGCTTCTGAAGGCCGAGCGGTTTCAGCTGGCCTCCATGAGCCTGGTCAACGATCTCTGCTCCCGGTTTCAGGTATCCCGGGTCAGCCTTGGCTGGCATGAGAACCCCTATATCAAAATTCAGGCCATCAGCCATCTCGAGCGCTTTGACTCCCAGACCGAAGCCTGTGTCCGTCTGGCCAATGCCATGGAAGAGAGCCTGGATCAGAACGAAGAGATCCTCTGCCCCGGACATGAGGATCCCGGAACCATTCAGACTGCCCACCAGCAGTTTCTGTCCCAGTGCGGTGCCTTTCAGGTGATCAGCCTCCCCCTAAGATTCAGGGATGAGCCCGCCGGAGTTCTGACCATTGAAAAGGCCTCAAGCCGGTTCCACCCCCAGGAAATCATGGCCTTGAGACTGATTGCCAATCAAAGCGCCCCGGTTCTGGCCCGCCTTCATGCCGACGATCAATGGGCTGGCGAGCGCCTCAAAAACTATCTGAAGGACAAGGTTCAGTGGCTTCTGGGCCCGGAGAACTCCTTTGCCAAGCTCCTGGCCCTGATTGGATTCGCCTCTGTTCTGTTTCTGACTTTTGGCACCTGGGACTATGATGTGGAAGTCGGAGCCGAACTCAAAACCGATCTGATTTCCTACATTTCCTCCCCCATGGACGGAGTGATTCTGAATGTACTGGCCCATAGCGGGGATACCGTCACCAAAGGCCAGACCCTGATTCAGATCGACACCGAGGAAATCCATCTCAAAATCACCGAAGCCCAGGCCGAAGTCACCCGCTATGAGAGGGAAACCCAGAAGGCCCGTGCCGATGGCCGACTCGCAGACATGAATATCTCCGAAGCCCGTCTGGCTCAGGCCAAAGCCGAGCTGGAACGGGTCCGGTTCTACCTGAACAGGGCCGATCTCAAGGCCCCTCAGGATGGAGTCATTGTTGAGGGGGAAAAGGAAAAGCTGATGGGCGCCCCCATCAACAAAGGCGATCTTCTGTACCAGATTGCCCAGCCTGAGGCCATGTATCTCATCCTGAAGGTTCCCGAAAGAGATATTGATGAGATTACCGTTCCCGGACAGGGAGAAATGGCTCTTCTGAGCAATCCCCAGATGAAATACCCCTTTGAAATCGAAACCCTGGTCCCTGTTGCCAGAGTAGACCCCAGAAGCGGGAACACCTTCGAACTGAAGGCCCGGTTCGTAGAGAGCCCGGAAAGCTGGTGGCGACCCGGCATGAGCGGCCTGGCCCGCATCAAGGCCGGAAGACGCAGTGTCGGCTGGATTCTGTTTCACCGCATTACGGACACCATGCGTCTGTACCTCTGGTGGTAGAACATGATCGGGAATCTATTCAGTGAATCCTGGTATCGGGTTGCCGAACTTCGGGCCGGAATTCACAGCGCCATCCAAAGCCACAAACAGTTCTTTCGTGGGGAAATGTGCTACGTCTTAAGAGACCCCTTCAATTCCCGCTTTTTTCGCCTCTCTCCTGAGGCCTACCGCTTTGTCATGCGCCTGAACCCCAAATCCACCGTGCATGATCTCTGGGAAGAATCCCTCCGGGAAAACCCGGATGACACCCCATCCCAGGACGCCGTCATCCGTCTCCTCTCCCAGCTTCATCTCTCAAACCTGCTTTATGTGGAAAACTCCCCGGATACAGAGGCCGTTTTTGAGCGCTATTCCCGCACCAAACAGAAGGAGCTGACCAGCAAGATCCAGTCCTTCCTGTTCTTTCGCATGCCCCTGTGGGATCCCCACACCTGGCTTGTCCGCTACGACAATGTCACCAGAATGATTTTCTCCAGGGGAGGGTTTCTGGTTTGGGCCCTAGTGGTTTTCACCGGGTTCTGGTACGCCCTGGAAAACCCCCAGGCCCTTTATCAGAGTGGCCAGGGAGTCCTTGCCCCATCCAATATCTTTCTGCTTTACATCTGTCTGGCCGGACTGAAGTTTTTGCATGAAATGGGTCATGCCATGGCTACCCGCCGCTTCGGGGGGGAAGTTCACACCATGGGGGTCATGTTTCTGATTCTGACTCCCCTGCCCTATATGGATGCCACTTCAAGCTGGGCCTTCCGAAACCGCTGGCAAAGAGCCCTGGTTGGTGCCGCCGGCATGATTGTCGAACTCTTCATTGCTGCTCTGGCCACGATTGTCTGGTCTCATACCGGCCCCGGAGTCATCAACAGCCTGGCCTTCAACCTGATGTTCATCGGTTCCGTTTCAAGCCTTCTTTTCAATGGAAATCCCCTGACCCGTCTGGATTCCTATTACATCCTCTCTGATGTTCTCGAAATTCCGAATCTGGCCCAGAGATCCCGCGAGGAATGGCGCTATATTCTGGAAAGTAAAATCCTGGGAATGCCGGATATCGAAAGAGCCGCCTCAAGTGCCACCGAGTCCTTCTGGCTCCTTTCCTATGGCTTCGCCTCCCAGGCGTACCGGGTTCTGCTTTCTGCCGGGATTGCCCTGTTTGTTCTGGACCAGTGGTTTGAAGTCGGTCTGATCATCGTGGCCATCTCCGCCTGGACCTGGCTCCTCAAGCCTGTTTACAACCTCATACATTACCTGTTTTTTGATCCGGCCCTGGAAATGGTCCGGCTCAGGGCCGTAAGCCTCGCCATTCTGACCATCTCCCTTCTGATCGGACTCCTCTTCTATGTCCCCATGTCCAATTCCATCCGGGCTCCCGGTGTTATCCATGCTCGTGACTACACCCGCATCCACAATCAGACCCCCGGTATTCTTAAGGAAATCATTGCCCCCAGTGGCAGCGTGGTTCAGACGGATCAGATTCTGGCCCGCCTGGAAAACCCGGATCTGGACGTGGAAATTCTGCTGGTAGGGGCCCAGATTCAGGAATCCAAAGCGCTTGAAATCAAGGCCCGCGAAAACCGGGTTGCCGATTTGAAGCCCATCTCCGAACGCATTGCCTTTCTCGGCCGCAAGCTGGATCTTCTAAAGGATCGCAGGGACAAACTTACCGTGCGGGCCAAAACCAATGGCACCTGGATTGCCCCGGATCTACGTCGCTACCTCGGCACCTGGGCCAAGGCTGGAGCCGAACTCGGGGCCATCCTTCCGTCTCAGGATCTTGAATTCGTGGCCGTTGTTTCCCAGGAAAACGCCTACGACCTGTTCGAACTCAAAGAGCCCCAGGCCAGCCTCAAATTCAGGGGGCAGTCCGAAATCACCCTGCCCGTCACCCAGTTTACTGTTATTCCCCATGAAAAGGATGAACTTCCCTCCATGGCTCTGGGCTGGTACGGTGGCGGTGATATTGCCGTGGAAAGAGAAGACGGGCTCAAGACCCAGGAATCCTTCTTTGAAGCCAGGGCCGTCTTCCATCCTCACGAGAACCTCAAAACCCTGCACGGGCGCACCGGGGAAATCCGTATCGAGCTGGCGGATTCCTCCGTGATGGGTCAATTCATGCTCTTTCTGAAACAGCTTCTTCAGAAGCGCTACCAATTCTGACGAAATGGATCTTTCCGCCGAATTCCAGCGCTTTCACGTCCCAAGGGAAAAAAAGTCCTATGAGGGCCTTGATGCCTGGGTTCATTCCTTTTTCCGCCTGATCCACCGCCTGCGCAAAAGCCCGCGGGTTTTTCGCAAAAAAGCCGAAGCCATCCACCAGATTTCCCTTCAGCATGCCCATCTGTCCCCCGAAGAGCTTCAGGAAAAAATCAGATCGGCGCGCAAGATCTTTCGTGGAAATCCCAATCCGGAAGAACAGAATCTGGCCGACTCCCTGGCTCTGGTGGCCGAAGCATCCTTTCGCTCTCTTGGAATGCGCCCCTACCCAGTTCAGCTCATGGGAGTGCTGGCCCAGTTTGATGGCTACCTGATCGAAATGAAACCGGGAGAAGGAAAAACCATCGTCGCCGGCATCACGGCGGTTCTGGCAGGCTGGAGCGGCCTTCCCTGTCATGTTGTCACCTCAAATGATTACCTGGCTTCCCGCGATGCCGAACTCATGCAGCCCCTGTTTTCTCTTTGCCAGCTAAGAGGAGCCTCTGTTACGGGCTCCATGAGCCCCCGGGAAAGAAAGGAAGCCTATTCCCGCGATATTGTCTATACCACCAGCAAAGAGCTTCTGGCCGACTTTCTACGGGATCGGATGGGCCAGGAGGATCTGGACTGGGACCGTTCTCTAATCCGGAATCTTCAGGGAAGACCCCCAAAACCCATGGTCATGCGCGGCCTTCACACCGCCATCATTGATGAGGCTGACAGCGTTCTGGCCGATGAGGCCACCACCCCGCTGATCATTTCCATCCCCTCAGAAAACGAACTTCTCAAGGAAGCCAGCCAGATTGCCTGTGAAATCGCCCGCAAGATGCGACCCGACAAACACTACACCGTCAACCGTAAATTCCAGGACATTCGCCTGACTCCAGCTGGTGAAAGCTTTGTGGATGAACTGGTACGACCCCTTCCCGCCATGTGGAAAGCCAAGGAAAGACGCCAGTTTCTGGTGCATCAGGCCCTGGCTGCCCGTGAGTTCTATCACCTCAACCAGCAGTATCTGATTGATGAAGAAGGCAAAGTCGTGATTGTCGATGAAGCAACAGGCCGGATCATGGAACACCGCAACTGGGGCTCAGGCCTTCATCAGGCCATTGAAGCCAAGGAAGAACTCGAATTATCAGATCCAACCGAAACCCATACCCGCATGAGTTTTCAGCGCTACTTCCGCCTGTACAAGCGCCTCTCAGGCATGAGCGGAACCCTTCAGAATCTTCAGGAAGAACTGTGGCAGATCTACCGTCTGCCTACCATGAAAATCCCCAAGCGCATTCCCCGGACCTACGAGTTTGAACCTGTCACCGTCTGCGCCACCCTTGATGAGAAATGGTCCTTCATCCTCAAGCATATTCGCGAAGTCCATCGCAAAAACCAGCCCGTTCTTGTCGGAACCCGTTCCGTAGAAGAAAGCGAATGGCTGGCCAATGAACTCGCCGCCTCCGATCTCTCCTGCACAATCTTAAATGCCCTGAAGCATGAAGAGGAAGCCCAGATTGTGGCAAAGGCCGGAGAACTCGGCGGCATTACGATTGCCACGAATATGGCGGGCCGGGGTACCGATATTCATGTGGATCGCGAGGTCGAGGAACTTGGCGGACTTCATGTCGTGGCCACCCAGAAATATGAATCCTGCCGGATTGATCTTCAGCTTTATGGAAGGACTTCACGCCAGGGTCAGCCCGGAAGCGTCAAACTGGTTCTAAGCCTTGAAGATGACCTGTTTCGTAAACACTGCCCCCAGTTTCTGCAGAACTTCCTGCACAGGTCCTGCAAAACCCCCTGGGGAAACCGCCTCTCCCGCCTGATCATGCATCTCATTCAGCGCCGGATTGAAAGCCGCACTTCTTCCATCCGCCTGCGCGTTCTCAACCGTGACTTCAGCCTGAACGAGATGATGTCTTTCAGTTTGAGGTAGCCTGAGAGAGGAATTCCATGATGGGAAGCAGTGAGGCAGTCCTGCTATTGCAAAAATAAGCGGTCAAGCAATGCTTTAGCACTTGGATCCGCCAGAGTGCTCTCCTGTCGAGACTGAACAATTCTCCGGAAAAGCTTGAGAGCTCCTCCAGCTTTGAATAAGTATTCAATCCACCCCTTGTGGTGTAGTCGCAGCTGTGTCTGGATAACCGCTTCAGAGTTTTGTGACACAACTGCGGGCAAGGCAACGGACTTCTTTCGAAATAGCATCTTAAGGTTGCCACCATCCTCTACCAACAATGTTTCAAAAAACGGCGCAGCTGCAGCCTCAAGCGTGTAGCGACTGTAGTAAAACAAATGCGCCTTGAAGAAGATGTTATGCGGCGAAGCATCAGCCTGAAGAATATTCGGAACTTCAATAAAGAGATAGCCATCCTTGGTCAGGATGTCTGAAATCTTACGCATGGTTTCTAGCGGCTTGGCCATATGCTCAAATACATGAAACAGCGTAACAACATCTGCAGATGCGTTTTCTAATGTATCCAGCATAAGGGTATCCACGCGAGCACCATATTCGTCACGCGCATATTCCGAATAACCCTGATTCGGCTCTATCCCACGCGCCAGGAATCCACTCTTCTGGGCCAGATAGACAAATTCGCCGCCACCCGCACCTATGTCAATGAGCGACTTCGCCTCTGGCTTCGAGATCACTCTTTGCAGAAATTCCAGGCGTTTCAACGCCGCATTGCCTGCACGAAAAACGTATCTAAGTTTAGGCTTGTAAGTGTTCTTGTAATCCGTTCGATAATGATGTGAATAATAAATTTTTAGCGCTTCATCTGAGGCAATTTCGGTCTGTTGCACCAAACCACAGGACTGACAAAAAGCGATCGACAGGATCTCGCCGCTTTTTGCATCTTTATGCTCAGAGATCTTTGCTTGATGAGCATCACACAGCTTGCAAGAAAACACTACACATTCTCCATTGAAAATAGGTTACATTCCGCACATAACGCCCAGTAGAAAAACAGATGAAAACAAACAAGAACTTTTGTAACTTTTGCACACCCTTATCGGCCAGAGCAGCCTTCAGATGCAGTAGAAAAGTACAGGACTTGATGCTTTTAGCTCTGTGTGAAGAGTGAAAGAAATAATGGTGGGTGCACCAGCCCAAAGATCCTATCACAAGGCCAGAGAGTAAAAAATCAGCTTCATCTAATCGTTGACTACCAAACATTTTGCTGCCTGTTTTTCAGATCTGGATCCCTATGGATTAACGGTGTTACAGTGAGGCCGGGGGATAAGAAAGGATAAAAGGAATGATGGCCGCACTGGAGTCTGAGACCGTACAGCAGGAATTTGCCCATCTCTCCACCCTGTTTTTTAACAGCGCCTACTTCGGCCCCTCTCCGGCCCGTGCCAAAACTCTGGCCCTGAAAGCTCTGGAAAGAGAAATGGATCCTTCCGGCTATCCTTACCGGGCCTGGGTCGATCTGACAGAAGAAATGCGGACTCTTCTGGCCCAGGTGATTGGCTGTCCTGCCGATGAAGTCGCCCATTCCACCTCGGTATCCGAAATCATCTCCCATGTGGTCAACGGCATCACCTACCAGCCCGGCGATGCCATCGTTGTCATGGAAGGAGACTACCCTTCCAATATTCTGCCCTGGATGATCAATGAAGAGCAGCTGGGATTCACCCTGCATCGTCAGAAGCCCGCCGATTTCACCGATATCGGCCAGCTTATCCAGAACCTGCCACCACAGACCAGACTCGTGGATCTGAGTCTGGTGCGTTTTGATACCGGAACCTGCCTGGATATTGTCGGACTTGGCAGAGAGCTCAAGAAGCGGGGCATCCTGTTTCTGGTCGATGCCTCACAGTGTCTGGGCTCACGCGGGATCCGCAAGGAAGAGCTGGAAGTGATCGATATTCTGGCCTGCGTCAGCTATAAATGGATGCTCGGCCCCTATGGTCATGCCTTTGCCCGCTTCTCTCCCAACGCCCTGGACCAGATTCGGCGTACCCATGCCTCCTGGCTTTCCAGCCCCAACAGCAAGGAAGTCGGCAGCCTGGTGAAATACACCACCGAATCCCTGCCCGGCGCCCGGCGCTTTGATCGCGGACAGGCCCCGAACATGCTTCCCATGGCCCTTCTGAAAGGAAGCCTTCAGCTCTTTCTTGAAATCGGCCTGAAACAGATTGAAGAGCATAATATGGCTCTGGTCCGGCACTTTCTTGATATTGTCCCCTCTGGCAATGTCGAAGTCTGTGAGCCCAGTGGACAGTCTTCCATTGTCTGCCTTAAGCTCAAAAACATGGAATCCGCTCTTCTGGAAGAAAGACTCAGGCAGGAAAGAATTGATGCCAGCGTTCGCGAGGGAAACCTGAGGCTCTCTTTTCACATGTTCAACACCAAAAAGCAGGTTGAGACTCTGGCTTTGGCCATGGGAGGCTGATGGGAACGGATGGTTTTGCCTGGCAGCGCCTTGCCTCCACGCTTTTGAAAGGCATCGAACAGGGAGTTTATCCCATCGGAAGCCGCATGCCCTCCGTCAGGGATCTGATGTATCAGCAGGGAGTAAGCCGCAACACCATCCTCAAGGCCTACTACGAACTGGAGAGTCTCGGAAAAATCGAAACCCGTGAACACTCCGGCTTTTTCGTCAGGCGGGCCGAACACAGACCCAGCTCTCCGATTGCCACCCGTCCCGAACCCAAAAATGAAGGCATCACCGAGTTTTTCCGCAAGCCCGATATGCTCGATCTGGGCTCCGCCAGCCTTCATCTCAGCCTGATGCCCCAGAAGACCCTGGCCGATCTTCTCCGGGAGGCCATGCTTCAGCCAAGTCTCCTCTCCTATGCCCCGGTCGCCGGTCTCACCGAACTTCGAACCATTCTGGCCGCCCACATGGTGGAAGGCGGCACTCCCATCAACCCGGAGGAAATTCTCGTCACCAGCGGCTGCATGGAAGCCATGAATCTGGCCCTGGATGAAATCCTTCTGGATCTCCCCTCCCGACTGCCGGGAAATTCCCGCATGACCATGCCTTCCGGAGGAGTCTTTTTGTGGGTGGAAGTCCCGGATCTGGATGCCGAGGCTCTTTTCTGGAGACTCAGCGAACGGGGAGTGTTCATTCTTCCCGGCACCGTCTTCTCTACCTCCGGCCGCCATGCCAACTGTTTCCGTCTCAATATCTCGGCTCACTGCGATAAGGACTGGAACCGGGGAATGCGCATCCTTCAGGAGGAAATCCATAAACTGGTCCCTTCTGTTCCCTGAAAACTCTCCCGGATCTGGCCCTGTTTTCCTAGCCGGAATTTCTCGATAATGAGTTGAATGGCAAGGAGGAAACCATGAAAAACGGATGGACCTGGGATCAGTTTTACGGTCTTTTGATGGTGCTTATGATCGGAGTTTCTTTTTTCAGCCTGCCGATGACTCTTGAGAGCAGCGGCTTCAGCTGGGGCCCGATCGAAATGAACCGGCAATAGAAGAAGGCAGAACCCCAGGGGTTTTGACCTTGGCTGCCCGGACCCGAAACCAGCTTGCAATCGAGAAGCGGGGCTTGTGGGTCACCAGCACTTCATGCTCCATCTCTTCACTCAGAAAAACGATGGTCCGGGCAAAAGTCGGTGCGATATCCAGCGCGTCCTGATTTTCAGGCCAGATTCTCAGCTCGCCCCCATCTCCGGGCTTCCAGTCCGGGTTCAGCCAGGTAACCACTGACAAAACCCGGTTCTTCGCTCCGCGAAAGCTGTCAAAATGCCTCTTGTAAAAGGCTCCGGGCTTGTAGCAGGCATAGTGGGACTCAAAGTCAAAAATCCCCAGAAACAGGCGCCGGTTCAATTCCAGCCGGAGGGCTTCCAGAAGAGACAGAAACTCAAGCTGGGGCTCAGTCGTTCCATCGAGCCAGAAGGTCTGATCACGCCGAATCTGAGATACCACCGTGTTGTCCTGTCCCCTTCCGATTCCCGCCGGCTGAAACTCAGGAAGCAGCTCCCTGGCCTCACGATAAAGTCTTTCTGCCAGATCAGAAGCCGGGCAATTCTCAAGAACCGCAAAGCCAGGACCATAGCCCAAATCATGCGACAGGCGATCCAGAGTTTCGTCATCCGGCAATCGGGCAGTTTGAGGAACAAGGGCAGGAACTACCGGCGAATCCATAGAAAATACCCCAGACCACCTAAAAAGGCCGCTGCTGCCGAAGGCCACAGAAGAGCCTGTCTAAGCAAGGGCATCAGATAAAGAGCCAGAAACCCTCCACCCACAAATCCAGTCAAAAGGGAAACCAGAATCCAGACATTGGATCGGGAGGGTCTTTCCCCATGCAGAAATCTCCCCGCATAAAGACCCAGATCCGTCAGAATCCCGGTTACATGGGTTGTCCTGAGGACCAGCCCCCGAAAAGATGTTGCCATGGCATTCTGAAGACCACAGGCAAAAGCTGCCATCGAAGCCCCCAGAAGCTCGTGATGGACCAGACAGACCCCAGCCAGAAGCATTCCTTCCAGCATCAGGGCCATGCCATAGCGGGGGGAGGGCTCCAGGACTCGGGAGTCGATCAGATAACCGCTTAAGGCAGCTCCCAGAAAGAAGGACAGGAGAATACTGAACCCGGCAGCAACATCCGCCAGATGCCCTGTCCCAAGAGCGCCTCCCAGCCTGGTGGCCGCTCCGCTCATATGACTGACCGGAACATGAAACACCTGAAGCATGGAAGCATTGATATAACCTGCCAGGGAAGCAAGGGCAAAACCTCCCAAAGCAATATTACGGGTCTTCATTCAGGGCCTAGACAAGAGTGACATGCCCGTTGGCTTCCAGGCGATCCCAGAAAACATCCGAGAGTTCCTTGCGATTGATCAGGACATCTTCAAGAGTCACCTGATCCAGCCGCTCCAGAAACACTCCCATACTTTTCAGAAATTCTTTTTTGACCTGGCAGATGGTTGCCAGAATGCAGGTATCCTCGCATCCGCGCAGACAGTCACTCTGATTCCATTCCGGTTCGGTGCAGCGCATCACATCCCCAAGGGAGAGCTCCCAGGGATGAATATTCAGAGAAATCCCGCCATTGCGTCCGGCAGTGGAGCGGACATATCCCTTATCTGCCAATGCCTGAATGGCCTTATTCAGATGAGAAAGCTGAATCTGATAAACATCAGCAATATGCCTAGCAGGCCAAGGCCCCTGGGAGGCAGGCATGGTCCCCAGAAAAATCAGGATGCGCATTGCATAATCTGTCTGCTGGCTGATTTGCATAAGATTCCATTCTGCCTCAAAAATAAACTTCATGCATCAATTAAAGAAACCAACTGACTCCAGCCTTTTAGATTTTCGAACATTCCTGTCAGTTTTCAAGCCTCTGGGGTAGACTCGGGTCTCATTTGTGAACGGGAGAGAATATGCTCAAAAAAATAGCCTTTGCAACAATGGCCATCAGTGGCCTGCTCACCACAAATTTTGCTGATAAGGCTCATCTTGGCTCCCAGGCCTACAGCAATATCATCGACAATAATGGCCGTATCATTGGTCATGCCAAATACACTCAGGGATCCCACGGCGTCCTGATTCACATCAAGGCCGGAGGGCTGCCTTCCGGCAAACACGGCATGCATTTCCATCATGTAGGCACCTGTGAAGACACCTCAGCCGGCTTCAAGCTTGCCGGAGGTCACATCATGCCCTCGGGCAAACCGCACGGCTTCCTGAATCCCGAAGGCCCTCACGAAGGTAACCTTCCAAATCTGATTGTTCACCGTGACGGAACCGTGGAAACCGAAGTCTACACCGAACTCGTCAGCCTTCATGGAACACAGGATCAGCCCGCACTGCTGGACAGTGACGGCTCTACCCTGATGATCCACGCCCAGCCCGATGATCACTTTACCCAGCCCATCGGAGGCTCGGGAGGGCGCATTGGCTGTGGTGTGATCCGAGCAGAAAACTAGGAACCCATATCAGATCGCCACCTGAGATTTCATTCCATCCGCAACAAGCTTCTTGGCATGAGCCAGGAGGAAATTCTTGGGCTGGCGGACTTTGATTCGGTCAAACCCGGCTGGGGCTGGAATCAGATTGTCCAGATTGAGGGAATGCCTGTTTTTCTGGAAGGCATTCCCTTGACGGATCTGGAAAGCGGCCACCCCGATTCAACCCGAAATCTCTATTCCCTGCCCAGGTGAAGCAGAACCTGCAAAAGCATCCGGATTCTTATTTTGAATACTGGGGAAATCAGACCTCCATCCGAAACTATGTGGAAGCCCGACATGATACGACCCAGGAAATTCTGCTGATTCTGGATTTTTTCCCCTACAGTCTTTACAGCTGGCTTCCCCAAAATCAGGCCCAGGTCCCTGAATGTCTTGGGCAGCTTGAATCCGCCTGCCAGTTTCTGGAGCAGCAGGGAATTCTTCATCGGGATGCCCATTTCATGAATCTTCTCACCAATGGAGAGCTTTTCGTCCTGGGAGATTTCGGGCTATGGCTGGATCCTGACTTTGAACTTGAAACAGAGGAAAGGGAATTTCTTTCCCCGCACAACCCCTATGACATCCGGGAGATCTATCTGAGCCTGGCTGGAATGACCTATCATTTAAGCCTTGGCCTGAAGCCCGGAGAAAAGCCGGCAAAAACCGGCGGATGGGATTTTTCCCAACTCTTTGAAAACCTGGACTCCGGGGAGTTTCTGAAGGAAAAGGGTATTCACCCGCAAACGGCGAAATCCATGCCGAGGTTCCATTCTCGTGCTTCACTTCATGAACATCATAGCCCTGGATTTTTCGCACAACCGAATAGGAAACCCCCAGTCCAGCCTGATTCAGAATTCCCTGAATCAGTTCCAGCATCCTCATTTCCCCGATCGATTCCAAGGCATTTTTTTCCATGGTCTTCTGAAGATTTTCCGGATGATTGACATAATCCAGAATGCGATCCGAAGCCCGGAACGGTGAGGCCAGCAAAACAAGCGCCAGGAGCTGTTTCATTTTTTCTCCAGATTCAGTTTGAACATGAGGTTGAACTCTTCTCTTGGATTGAACCAGCGCCAGACTTCCAAACCCCGTGAAGTCAGCTGTACCAACGGTTCGGTTTCCCCAACTTCAGCTTTGTTCCGATCCTCTTCATCCTGCAGACGAAAGTAAATCTTGCCGCTCGTCCCCCGCTCTAAAACCGGCGTCACAATTTCGGCCTGGGTTTTTTCATTGGTGTTTAAGATCTGCTTGAGAACCTCAAGCTCTTCGACGGCCATCGGTTTGCCGGCAAACTGGTAGAGATACAAATCCGTACCTTCAAAACGCTCCAGACTGCCAAGCCCGATAAAACGGAATGAGCCGCTGGTGTACAAACCAGCAGCTCATTTCAGAGAATTGACATTTCAGGCTGTTTCTACCAGATCGCAATCCTCAAAGAAAAACTCAATTTCCTGACGGGACAACGGTCCGCGATTCTCTGAAACCATTTCCTCATAGATTGCAATCAGGGCTTCAACCCTGGCCGGATGCAACTGAAGACATGGATTGCGATGCTCTTCAGGAACTGCAATCTCCACCGGCTCCGGGTGCATGGTACGGAACTGCCCTAAAGCCTCGGAACGAGCTACCGAAGATGTTTCCACAAACTCACGTGCCTGATTCACCCATTCATAGCGCTCCTGGGCCCGATGATTACGAAGCTCTTCAAGCCTGGCAGCCAATTCTTCCAGACGAGTATATGCAGCGCGGACTTTCTCTATTGCCATGTGGTCCCCCTCTCGAACAAAAAAAGGATTTTATACCCTGAATTTGTTATCGGCAATCCCGAGACGAAGACTTTATTTCGTCATCCATCTGCATGTGCCGAATTCACCCGGAAAGAACACTTAAGCCCGAATGCTGCCCTTTTGACCTGCTTTGGGTAAACTTGAGCCATGCAATCATCAAGCCTTTGGCACCGCCTCATCCAGCCCCTAAGATACCGCCCCCCTTCCACAGAACCCAGAGAACTGTGGGAAGAGCTAGAATCCGACCGAGGCCGAATCATCGGCTCTCCTGCCCTTAGAAGACTTCAGCTCAAAACCCAGGTGCATCCTCTGGAAAAAAATGCTGCGGTGCGGTCCCGCCTGACCCACTCACTCGAAGTGGAACAAACCGGGCGTTTCATTGCTCTCAAGGTCATCAGGCTTCTGGGCAACACGGATTTTGCCGTTCCCGAAGAACTCAAGGGCCCTTTTGTCTCCATCGTGGAAATGGCCTGCCTTCTGCACGATCTGGGAAATCCTCCCTTCGGGCATTTCGGCGAAGCCTCACTCATGAAGTGGCTTAAAACCGAGGTTCCCCGCCTTTACGAACCTTTTCGCAGACGAGGCAAAGAACCCGGAATGATGGAAGCCGATCTGATGGAATTTGATGGCAATGCCCACACCCAGCGCATCATCATCACACTTCACAGGCTGAACCTGACCTATCCCCAGATTCTGGCAACCCAGAAATATATCCGAAGTGCCGGGGCCTCAACCCAGGGCCCATTCCGCCGCAAGGCAGGCTGGTTTCAGACCGAGGAGCCGGTCATTGTCGCCGCCCGGGAAAAGCTCGGAATTCCCAATCATGCCCGCTATCCACTGGCATTCATCATGGAAGCCGCAGATGATATTTCCTACTGCGTGAGCGATCTGGAAGACGGCATGGACAAAAACATGATTACAGTCCATGAAACCCGACGATTGCTGGAAGAAACCTGGCAGGATCTCGGCCGTCATCTGAAACCTGAGGAACAGGGTTTTCTCGATCGGTTTCTCACCCTTCTGCAAAGACAGGGGAACGTCCCCTCCTTTGTAAGATTCAGGACTGCCCTTCAGCACAGTCTCTGTGAATTCGCCGCCCGACGTTTTGTTGATTGCCTGCCTCGTATTCTAAGCGGTGAAATGCTTGAACCCCTGATTGCCGCTCCAGCCCCGGAACACACCGCCCTAAGCACTCTCTTAAAAGTCGCCCGCAACCACATCTTCGCCCATCGTGACGTGGAAACCCTCGAATTAAGGGGCTATTCGGTGGTTCACGGACTGCTCAATCTCTACCGCCCCCTCCTGACCCTGAAAAAAGCCGACATGGAGGACATTCTAAAGGGCAAGGATCGCGGTTTCCCGATTGAGGCCAGACTGTTGCGCCGTCTTCCCAACCGATATGTCCAGATTTACCGCGAGCAGGTTGACGCCGCGGAGGAAAGGCGGGAACTCGGCCTCAGAATTCGCCTCGTCGTCGACTTTCTGGCCGGTATGACAGATGATTTTGCTCAAAGTGAATTTCAGGCTTTAAGTGGGATCTAGAGCACTGAACAGAGAAATCCTGATTTTGGATCTCATCTCTGATAGGATATATATCTCCTGAAAACAGGGTATTTTATACGACAGAATTTGTCGTATGAAAGGGTCGGTTTCTTTAAGACATATACACTCAAAGCAGAACAATCCATCTTGGGCATCCTCACCGAACTCCCGGATGTTCAACTAAATGCTGTACCCTATTTGGGGTTTTCATCCAAAAGTAGCCCCTGCAAAGCTCTATATCAGGAGAACCAATCTGTCACGACTTACCTCTTTATCATCCGCCCTTAAGACAACCCTGAAAGCTGTGGGCATTTTCCTGGGGCTCAGCTTCTGTGTTGGCCTCATCGAAGCCTTTCGATACAGCAATCAGACAGTCCCCCTAAGCCCCGAACATTCCATTCTTGAAACTATCGATAAAGAAAAAATAAACCTGCTGGAAGCAAGTCATGACAAGCCGGTGATTCTTTATACCTGGGCAACCTGGTGCGGCATCTGTCTCACGACATCACCAACCATCAGTGCCTTTTCTTCCAGCTATACTGCAATCGGAATCGCCGTAAAATCCGGCCCGGATAGCAAGGTGAGCGAGTACGCTCGCAAGAAGGGCTACAGATTTCATCTAATCAGCGATGAAGAGGCCCTGCTGGCAAAGCAGTGGCAGGTTCAGGTCTTTCCCACCATCCATATCCTTCACGAAGGAAAAATCAAACTGATAACGACCGGGATTCTGTCCCCGGTCGGACTCTGGCTCAGGCTGATGATTGCCCGGATTTTATAGGAAGGCCCCAACAGCCCCACAGAGAAGTACCGTAAGCCAGGCAGGAGTACGGAAAAAATGCAGAGCGCAGAAAGCCATCAGAGCCAGAGCAAAGTCCTGTGGAACTGAAATGGCCCCTGTGAACACCGGATCGTAGAAAGCTGCTACCAGGAGTCCTACTACAGAAGCATTCACTCCTGAAAGAGCCTGACGTACACGGGGATAACCACGCAGATTCTGCCAGAAAGGCATCACCCCAAAAATGAGCAGAAACGAAGGCAGAAAAATCGCCATCAGACAAAAAACACCTCCGGCAAAACCGGAAGACACTGCTCCCAGATATGCCGCCAGCGTAAAAAGTGGTCCCGGCACAGCCTGAGCTGCCCCATATCCTCCTAAAAACAGATCCTGGCTGATTTGATGTGGTACCAGTGATTTTTCCAGCAGAGGCAGGACAACATGACCTCCCCCGAAGACCAGAGCTCCGGTGCGATAGAATACTTCCAGATTTTGGGCAAGCACTGAGCTCTGTGCCAACGGAGGCAGAAACAGCAAAAGTCCTCCAAAGCAAAGCAGCCAGGCAAAGCCAATACGACGCGAACCGGGAGATTCAGGCCGGGCCACACCGGACTGACCCCCCGGTAAAAAAATGCAGCCCAGTGCCGCCCCGGTTCCAATCACGACAAACTGGGCAGATGCATCTGGCCAAAAAAGCAGAATCACCGCACTCAGTACCATCATGGCAATCCGTGGAGCATCCGGGCACAGTTTTTTTCCCATGGCAAGAATGGCCTTGGCTACCACCGCTACCGCAACAATCTTCAGGCCATGCAGAGCTCCCTCCAAAGCCGGATGGGAAAAGCTTTTCACGGATAGGGCAAATCCAATCAGGACAAGGGCAGAGGGCAGGGTAAAACCCAGCCAGGCCAGAAATGCGCCAGGGTATCCACCCCTTAAATGTCCGATGGAAATGCCCAGCTGGGTGCTGGCCGGTCCAGGAAGAAACTGACACAGAGCCAGAAGATCGGCATAGGTTTCATTGGAAATCCAACCCCTCCTTCTGACGAATTCATCCTGAAAATACCCAAGATGAGCCGCTGGACCACCAAAAGATGTACAGCCAAGCCTGAGAAAAGTCAGAAAAATCTCGCCCATAAACTCCTGTTTTCAAACACGGCACCTATCCTACTTGATCATATACGATTTTTCATATATACGATATTTCGCATATGACTGAACCATCTCTTCTGGAACCTCTGACCTTTTTCAAATGTCTGGCAGACGAAACCCGCCTGCAATCCATCCTTCTAATCGGGTTTAGCGGGGAACTCTGTGTCTGCGAAATTCAAACCTGTCTGGAATTGAGTCAGCCCAAAATTTCCCGTCACCTGGCCGAACTCAGAAACTGCAATCTGCTTTTGGACCAACGAAAAGGAAAATGGGTTTACTACAAACTACACCCGGATCTCCCTTCCTGGGCTCACAGCGTCCTGATGCAGATCATCGAGTCCCAAACCGACACCATTCAATCCCAATTGGCAAAGCTGAATTACGAACTGTGCCAGGAAACCTCATGCTGAAAATCCTTTACGTCTGTACCCATAACCGCTGTCGCAGCATTCTGTCCGAGGCCCTGACCAATCACTGTGGAAAGGGTCTCATCCAGGCCTTCAGCGCAGGCTCTCAACCAAGTGGAGAAGTCCATCCACTGACCTTGAAACACCTGAGAGCTCTTGGCATTCCCACCCAGAGTCTGAAAAGTCAGTCCTGGGATGATTTTGAAAACCAGGAATTCGACGCCATCATCACAGTCTGTGATCAGGCTGCCCGGGAATCCTGCCCACTGGTTCTTCGCAATGGGTTAAAAATTCATTGGGAGCTGCCTGACCCATCCCGGATTCAGGGTAGCCCGGAAGAAATCGATCAGGCATTTGAAAGAGTGATCGACATGATTCAGAAAAGAGTCGGGCAACTTTGTGAAGTAGCCCTTTTGTCACATGAAGCCAGAATTCAGGTCCTTGAAAATCTGGAGGAGCAGAAAGAATATGGGACTCTTTGAAAGATATCTATCCATCTGGGTAGCGCTAAGCATTGGACTTGGAGTGCTTCTGGGCATTCTCTCGCCTGATGGATTCCAGAAAATCGCCTCTCTCGAATTTGCTCACGTTAATCTGATTGTTGCGGTTCTGATCTGGCTCATGATCTATCCCATGATGATTCAGATTGATTTCAGCGCTATCCGGGACATAAAGAAAAAGCCCAAAGGACTCGCCCTGACCCTGATCGTAAACTGGCTGATCAAGCCCTTTACCATGGCCTTTCTGGGCTGGCTGTTCTTCCGGGTTCTTTTCAGCTCCTGGGTAGAGGCCCACAAAGCCCAGGAATACATTGCCGGGATGATCCTCTTAGGGGTGGCTCCCTGTACCGCCATGGTCTTTGTCTGGAGTCAGCTCACCAAGGGAGATCCCAACTACACCCTGGTTCAGGTTTCGGTAAACGATCTGATCATGGTCTTTGCCTTTGCCCCCATCTCGGCATTTCTGCTTGGCGTCAGTGATATCCAGGTCCCCTGGGAAACGCTTCTGATTTCCATCTTGCTTTATGTGGTTCTGCCCCTGATTGCCGGAGTTCTCACCCGAAAGGCCCTGCCTGCTCCAAAGCTTGAAAACCTGCTTGTGAAACTCAAACCCTTTTCCATCATCGGGCTTCTCCTCACCGTCATTCTTCTGTTTGGTTTCAAGGCAGAAACCATTCTTAAGGAACCCTTCATCATTCTGCTGATTGCCATTCCCCTGACTCTTCAGACCTACGGCATCTTCGCAATCTCCTATCTGGCAGCCTGGAAAATGAAACTGCCCCACTCGATTGCTGCTCCAGCCTGTCTGATCGGGACATCCAATTTCTTTGAACTGGCTGTGGCCGTCGCCATTTCCCTTTTCGGACTCCACTCCGGTGCTGCCCTTGCCACCGTGGTCGGGGTACTCGTCGAAGTCCCTGTCATGCTTTCCCTGGTAGCCATTGCCAACCGCACCCGTCACCGTTTTTCCTGACATGAAAAAACCCCGCCGAAGCGGGGCTTTTACCTTCTGCTTTCTGATGGCAATCAGCGCATCTGGGATTCTATCCAGCCGTGATAGTTCTGCACACGGGTGTAAACTCCATAGGCATTCGGGCGGGCACAGCCGATTCCCCAGCTGACAACCCCAGCCTGTTTCCAGGTGTTGCCATCCTGAACTGCCAGTGGACCTCCGGAATCGCCCTGGCAGCTATCTTTGCCACCCTGGGAAAAACCGGCACAAAGCATATTGGCACTGATGATTCCGGATTGGTTCACCAGATTCCCAATCGCCCGATCACAGGTCTGGCGATCGACAAAAGGCACATCGACTTTCTGAAGCTTCGCCGGGAAGTTGCTGCCCTGTTCCTTCATATTGCCCCAGCCCATGACCCGGGAAACATAAGGAGGAGCGTCCAGGCGGCTGCCTCTTTCCAGAATAGGAGCAGGAGTGACATCCGTCACCGGGCGGGACAGCTTCAGAAGAGCAATATCATTGTCCATATTGTTCTCATTGTAGCGGGAATGCGGAATGACCTTGGACACATTCACCCGGTATCCGGAAGAATCGTCGGTCAAATCATGACCATTCAGATAGACTTCCATGGAACGGGGACTTGCCGTGTTGTTGCCACTTTTTACACAGTGGGCAGCAGTCAGAACCCATTGGGGAGCAATCAGGGAGCCGCCACAGAACTGACCATCATAAGTGGGCTTGCCTTTCTGGATCAGACCTACGATAAAAGGCCATTCTCCCTTTTGGGCTTCGACACCGCCGACAATACGGTTCATGCGGGAAATTGCCCCACTATGGCGCAGAGAGCCTTCAAGTGTAGGAGCAAGAGCTTCCGAATCAGCAAAAGAAGGAACAGCGGCAGAGAAAGCCACCATCAAAGACACAGCAAGTTTACGCATCAGGTAATCCTTTCCTAGAATTTCCCGAAATCCTAAGACCCAATTCCCAGATGTCAATCCTGGATTTTCATGAAAAAAAAATTCAAATCCTGATCCCGGTCATATTGCCTCCTTCCTGGCTGTGGCAGAATCAGAATGAAAACCGGGTAAAAAGGAGACTCCCATGATCTTCCATCAGCTGTTTGAACACGAATCATCCACCTATACCTACCTGCTCGCAGACGAAACAACCCTGGAAGGCATTCTGATCGACCCCGTTCGTGAAACCATGGAGAGGGATCTCAAACTGATCGATGAACTCGGCATCCGGCTTCTTTATATCCTGGACACCCATGTTCACGCTGATCACATCACCGCCTCAGGTCACATCCGCCAGAAAACCGGAGCTAAAATTGTTCTGAGCCACGCCAGTGGGGTGGAGCTTGCAGACATTCTTTTAAAGGATGAAGAGGAACTTTCTTTCGGGAAACATAAAATCCGGGGACTGATGACTCCCGGACATACCAACAGCTGCATGAGCTATGCCTGCGAAGATATGGTCTTTACCGGAGATGCCCTGCTGATTCGGGGCTGTGGCCGTACGGATTTCCAGCAGGGAGACAGCCACAGGCTCTATCAGTCCGTGCACAGCAAGATTTTCACTCTACCCGAAGGAACACGGATCTACCCGGCCCACGATTACAAAGGCCATACCAGCTCCACAGTTGGACAGGAGAAAAAGCTGAATCCACGCCTGACACTCAGTGAGGACGGTTTTGTTCAGTTCATGGCCAACCTCAATCTGGCCCAGCCCAAAAAAATCAGGGAATCTGTCCCTGCCAACCTTGTTTGCGGACTTGAAGGCGAGAAATGAGCGAAATCAGTCTGACATATGCCGGATTCGGGATCTTTGGTGCCGGCATACTGCTTGGACTTACCGGTGGAGGCGGCTCCATTCTGGCCATTCCAATTCTCACCCTGGCCGGAATGAATTCCGCTGAAGCCGTTGTCTACAGCCTTCTCATTGTTGGCATTGCCAGCTTTGGGGGTGCTTTTGAAGCCTGGCTCGATGGTAAGCTCGATCTGAAGGCAGCACTCATGTTCATGCCTCCTTCCATGACTGGAGCAGCCCTGGGAGGAAAGCTCGGATCTGAATTCCCGGACTCTATGCGTCTCGCCATTTTCGGGACTGCGGCTGGCTATGCTTCCTTCAAAATGTTTTCTGCCCCTTCCTCCTCAGCCACAAACCGGAAAAAATGGTTCCTGCCGGGAGCATTCGGCGTCGGAATTCTCACCGGAATCGCCGGAGTCGGAGGAGGATTTCTGGCCGTACCTGTTCTGATGAGCCTGAATTCTCTCCCTGCCCACATTGCCTCTTCGACTTCCCTTCTGATCATTGGCATGAATTCCACCGCGGGTCTTTTCGGATGGATGCAAACTCTGACTCCATTGCTTCACCCCTCCATCGAACTGATTCTGCTTTGTCTTCTGGGAGCTTTCACTGGCCGCATGCTTGCGGGCAAGATTCCTGAAACCATCCTCAGAAAGCTTCTCGCCATCCTGCTCGCGATGGCTTCTCTCATTACCTTCATCCAGATCATTCAGCTATAAGGAGATCAGATATGCACCCCTGGATTCTTGGTCTAATCGGAGGAATTCTTATTGGGCTTTCCGCCGCTCTCATGATGTTTGGACGTGGCCGTATTCTGGGTGTTTCCGGAATGATGGGCTCCCTGTTTTCCAGGGGGGACAACCGCATGCCCAGTCTCCTGTTTCTGACTGTCATCCTGCTCACAGGACTACTGGTTCATCAGATCAGACCCGAGTTCTTTCAATCCGCCGACACCGGCAGAAATCTGATACATCTCTTTGCCGCAGGTGTTCTGGTCGGCGCAGGAACCCGCCTTGGAAGCGGCTGTACCTCCGGACACGGTATCTGTGGTCTGGCCCGGTTCTCACCCCGTTCCATTGCCGCCGTTCTCACCTTCATGGCTTCAGGAATGATCACCGCAACCCTTGTGCGCATGTTTATCATGCAGGGAGTCTGACATGCAGCTTCTCATCACGGTTTTCAGCGCCCTTCTTTTTGCCTCAGGACTGATTGTCTCCGGTATGGTCCGACCAGATCGGGTCATTGGCTTTCTGGATATTTTCGGCCAGTGGGATCCGACTCTTGCCTTCGTCATGGGTGGAGCCCTTCTGATCAATACTCCCCTATGGCATCTCACCAAAAAGCGCAGCCGTCCGGTCTGCGATGTGAAATTCCATCTGCCCACGGCAAGTCGGATTGATTCCAGACTGATTCTTGGAGCCATCCTCTTTGGCATGGGATGGGGTCTTGGCGGCTATTGTCCCGGACCTGCCATTGTCTCAACAGGAACCCTTCAGATTCCATCCCTCACGGTTATGGCTGGAATGATCTGCGGGATGCTTCTGATTCACCTGACAAACCGTCAAGGTTGAATTCCCCCGAAACCAGAGTACGAACCCTGCCCTGGATTCTGATGGAATCCGATAGAATTTTTACATCGGCCCGGCCTTCGCGACCCACAAACTCCCCCTGAAGGGCGGTAAATCTATCCTTCACATAACCATGAGCTGCCAGCCAGGCTGCCATGGCTCCGGTTGCCGAACCGGTGAAGGAATCCTCTCCATCATGACCAAGATGACGAGCCTGGGTGATCCGATTCTCTTCATCCCACTCAAAAAAATGCACGGAGAAAAAGTCCATCTCGGCTTTCAAACGGGTCAGGACCTCCCGGTTCAAATGAATCCCGGCAAGCCTTCCCGGCTTTAGAGGAACCATCAGCATCGGAGTCCCGGTGCTGAAAATCTGGGGAGGAGCAAAGAAATCATCCGCATTCAGGCCTCCCAACTCCGCGGCAGACTCCTTTGAGAGCCGGTTTCCGGAAGCAATCGGCTCCTGCTCCATGTAAGCCTCATTCTGATCAGCTCCACAGAAATAGACACCTGCCGGCAGATGAAGCCCTATGCGGCTCCCGGCCTCAACCCAGCCCGCTTCTACCAGGGCTTTAGCCGTGCAGAGAGTCGGGTGTCCAGCCATGGGAATTTCCTCCAGGCAGGTAAAATAGCGGGCATGAATCCTGCCCTTTTCCCGATGGACAAAAGCCGTTTCCGACTGATTCATTTCTTTTGCAATCGCCAGCATCCTGACCTCTTCGAGAGGCTTTGGCAACAGGTAGACCGGACAGGGGTTTCCGCTGAAGGGATGGGCCTCGAAAGCCTGCATCCAGAAGAATTTTCCTTTCATTCCACCTCCTTGTGAAAAAGCCCCAGAAGACAGGGCAAAATGAGCAGAGTCAGCAAGGTATCCGAAATGACCCCACCGGCAACCACTACCGCCAGAGGTCGCTGAATTTCTGCACCGATCCCACTGCTGAAAACCATCGGAAGAAACCCGAAGAATGCTACCAGAGCCGTCATCAAAACCGGCTGCAAGCGTTCCAGTGCCGCCAGAATCAGGCTGCGATTCAGGAATTTCCTTTCTCTTCTTCTAAGAGTGGAAATCATCACCAGGCCATTGAGCATGGAAACTCCGCAGACAATCACAAAACCGACTCCTGCTGAAATCGAAAAGGGAAGATTCATAAGGGAAAGGGCCAGAATACCTCCAAGAGCAGCGAACGGAGCCCCGCTCATGATGCAGAAGGTATCCCGAAGATTTCCTGTGCTGGCCTGAAGCAGAAAAAAAATCAGAATCAGTGTCAGGGAAATACTGAAAACCAATCCCCTGCGGGCACTTTCGTAATGGCGAAACTGACCTCCAAGCTCAAAGGAAAGCCCCGTATTCCACTCCAGGGAGCGCTCCAGCTGTTCCTTGAGTCTTGTAACAAAACCGCCCACATCCGAATGAGCTACAGAAGCTTGTACGACAACTCTTCTGCGGGTTCTTTCCCGGGAAATCAGCACTGGCCCATCTTCCATGACAACATCAGAAACAGCATCCAGGCGAATCTGGCCTCCAGCCTCTGTCATCAACTGCAAACCCCCGAGTTTCTCGGGATCCTGGCGCATCTCTTCAGGCAGTCGAACTACAACGTCATAGCGCTTTTCTCCCTGTATCAGAAGATTCACCGGAACTCCTCCGATCGCTTCCACCAGATTCAGAACATCTTCCCCCATCAGACCATAACGTCCAAGCTCTGAAGGATGGGCCTGAATTCTTACCATCGGTCCACCGGTGATTTTTTCGGCGCTGACATCCACTGCATCCGGCAATGTCTTGACCAGAGCTTCCACTTCCAATGCTCTTTGGGCCAACTCCTGAAAGTTTTCTCCATAGATCAGAATCCCCACATCGGAACGAATCCCCGCCTCCATCTCATTCATTCTCATTTCAATGGGCTGAGTCATCACGATTTTAATGCCCGGAAAAGACTCCAGTTCACTGCGGACAAGCTCCTGAAGCTCTACCTGAGAGTGAGCCCTTTTCCAATGCTTTTTATCAAAAAGATCCAAAAAGACATCGGCCTGCTCCAGACCCATGGGATCCGTAGCCAGTTCGGCCGACCCTATCCGGGTTAAAACTGCCCGAATTTCATGGGGAAAACGCCTGAGCAGATATGCTTCCAGATCCCGCGACTGCACCAGATTCTCCTCAAGAGAAATTCCCGGCATTCTTACTGTAGACAGCACCAGAGTATTTTCTTCCAGTCTGGGCAGGTAACGTGCTCCCAACCGGGATGCCATAAAGCCGCCACCGATAAGGGCAAGAAAAGCACAGGCAACAGCTATTTTCCTGCGGGGAAGAAGACTCTTGAGACAGTACAGGTAAAGGATTTTGAGCGGTTTCAAAAAACGGGCTTCTTTCTGAACCCCGGGCTTCAAAAACCAGGAGGAAAGTACCGGGACAATGAAGATCGACCACAGAAAAGAACCCGCCAATGCCAGCATGATGGTGATTGCCATGGGCCTGAAAAGCTTTCCTTCTGCCCCGGCCATAAAGAGAATGGGCAGATAGGTCAGAATCAGAATCAGCTCTCCGAAGATGGTTGCCTGACGCATTTCCATGGAAGCTTCAGAAACAGTTTCATCCCGATTGCAATCCTGTTTTCCCCTGAGCCTTCGCCAGGTGTTTTCCACCAGAATCACACTGGAGTCCACCACCAGCCCAAAATCAATGGCCCCCAGTGACATCAGGGTTCCCGGAATCCCGATAACCCTCATTCCACAGAAGGCAAACAGAAGACAGAAGGGCATGCTCAAAGCCACAATCAACCCGGCACGAAGATCTCCCAGAAACACCAGAAGAACGACAAATACCAGAGCTGAACCAAAAACCAGATTGCTCCCGGCTGTCTGCAAGACCGCATTCACGATGGTTTCTCTGGAATAAATCACCTGGGTACTCACATCTTCCGGAAGAATATCGCGGGCACTTTCCAGGGCCTGTTCCAACCCCCTGCTGACTTCACGGCCATTCTGTTCGAAGCTCATGAAACCCAGTCCAAGCAATACCTCTCCCTCTGCGTTCATGGAAACCGCCCCCCTTCTGAGGGCATGCCCGTCGATCACCTGGCCAATATCTGAAACCAGAACTGGAATACCTTCAACCGTGCTCACAACCGCGTTCTCAATGTCTTCCAGTTTTCGATACCGGGTATCACCCTGGATCAGGTGATATTCCCCTCCAAGAGCAATTCCACCCCCTCCCCGGGCAGATACCTGGCTCCGAATCGCCTCAAAGACATCCTTCAGACGCAGGTCGTATTTTCTAAGTTTCTTGAGATCCACAAGAACTTCAGCCCGCCTCAGAAGGCCTCCCCAGGCATTGATCTCGGCGACTCCTGAAACAGAAGCCAAGCGGGGTTCAAGCTCATAACGCTGAAGATCCATCAGACTCTTCAAATCCCGGATTGGAGAACTTAAGGTGTAATGGAAAACCTCGCCCATTCCAGTTGCTGGTGGTCCAAGCTCAGGGGGAGCCAGACCATCCACCAGTTGAAATCCATTCAACCGCTCCAGGACTGACTGACGGGCATGCATGAGTTTTGTGCCATCCGTAAAAATCAGAATGATCTGGCCAAAGCCGAAACGGGCCAGAGATCTGATTTCCCAAACTCCTGCTGTGGCCAGCAGGGTTCTTTCGAGGGGTCTTAGAATCTGCTCTTCAATTTCCAGGGGCCCAAGCCCCTCAGCCTCAGCATTGACATGGACCATAACCGGTGTCGTATCCGGAAAGGCGTCCAGAGGAAGATTCAGGGCCGAATGAACCCCCATGAGCATAATCAGAAGAGCAATCACGACGACAGCGGCTTTCTGTTTCAGGGAAAAATCTATCAGGCGCTTCATAATCTACCCGCAGCAGGCATCACCCATTTCTGACTGCATCAGAATGGATTTGAGAACAAAAGCGCCGTCTGTCACAATTTCCATGCCTTCCTGAAGACCGGAAACCACCTGCTTGTAATCCCCCCGCTCATAAAGCACAACCTTGTGGGGCTGGAATTCACCCTCCCCGATTTTCTCAAAGACCAGATTGCAGCAACCATCCCACTGAATGGCCCCAAGAGGAACCGCAACCCGGTTTTTCAGCTCTTCCTGAAGTTCGGCGGTTACAAATTCTCCGGCGAGAAAATCCTGATTCTCAAACTCACCCCAAACGGCAATCTGGCGTGTATGGGAGTCCAGAAATGAGGGCACAGCGGTAATCCTGCCTTCGGTCTGACGATTCTGGCTTTGAACCACAAAGCGCTGACCTTTATGAAAGGAGTCAGCCTGACCAACAGGCACCCAGATGCGAGCCCTCAAGCGGGAGGAATCCGCAATTTTTAACAGATTGTGCCCTTCTTCAACATGGGTTCCCACAACAACTTCAAGGGAATGAACCCTCCCCGGTGAAGCTGCCCTCAGTACAAAGCGGGCATCCACAGTTCGCCGCTTCTCAAGCTCTTCGTATTCTTCTTTCTGATAGCCAAACCAGGCCAGCTTCTGCCCGGCAATCTCCAGGTTCAACTGGGTCTGAATGAAGTCCCGTCTGGCCTGACTCAGATCCCTCTGATTACCCACACTGGACTTGAGCAGCTCTTCTTCTCTAAAAAGAGATTCCTTCTGGACTTCAAGGGCTCTTTGGGCCTTCAGCCAGGCTGACTGGGCATCCGCGAGTTCGCGGCTTTCCGCTTCAAGCAGGGCATCACCACTTAGAACTTCCTCTCCATCCGTCACAAAGAGATTCAGAACCGTCAAAGCAGTGCGAGCTGTCATCAGCCTGAGCCTGCTGGGCAAAAAATCCAGTTCTGCCGGATAGGATCTTTGAATCGAAAAATCCCCACTGGAAATCAGAATTGTCTGAAGGCGCTCTGGGATCAGATCGGGATCCTCAATCCTTACTACCTGCATGGCACGGGTACAGTCAGGGTTTGGTTTTCTTTCCGAGCGACGGGCCCTCAAAGGTGCAATCGATGGAATTTTTACATAGGAATTTTCTTCTGTTTTCTGTACAGGAGGAACCATTTCCGGCCCTCTGGAAGTCTTGATATAACGAACTCCCAGAAAGACCAGCATGGCCCCGAAAATTGTCAGGGCGTTTTTCATGCTGTCTCCGAATCAGTGACCGTGAATCAGGCAGGTCGTACACTGGGATTCAGGAACAGAATGGCCTTTGCACCAGTCCTTTTCCTGAATAAAGACTTTTTTCAGTTCCTTGTTGCACAGGTAACAAAGAGCTTCAGGAATATCCTTGCCAGCAGCTTTATGCTCTTTGCAGATCCCCTTTTTAAGGGCAAGCTCCTGATTGCAGAAAGGACACTCCTTAACATGATGAACCGAACAGACCTCTGAAGCCTGCACACTCGAAGACATGGGAACAAACCAGGCTGCAAAACCAGCCAGAACAATCACAAGAACGGGAAGAAAATTTTTCATGAACCACTCATTTTCGATAAGGAACCGGACCAGAGCCGGTCAGTCAGTACATTGTTGGCAAAAAGCTAAACTCTGTACTGATCTAAATGAGCAGGCGGACAGTCTGAAACTGCCAGAGGGAGGATTTCCCCTCATCAGGTGGGCCCCTTGGCACAAGCCTTCCAAAAGAAACTCCAAGGGGAAAATCCAGGAGCTGGCGGAAAGAAAAGTCCAAGGGAGCTTCATCAAGACCAGAAACGTGAAACTCTCTGGCTTCAGCTTCGGCCCAGAACGGAAGATCAAGGCAACTCTTGTCCTCCGGGTGAAACTCATGATGAGCATGCGAAGAAACACAGTCTTCAAAACCCCCTCCTTCACAGCAATCCTTCTGCACGGCAGATTTCAGGCAGCGGGAATAGCCCTCCCCCACAAGTGGAACAAGCCCCAGTCGTAAAAACAGGGAACCCAGAAGGAGGAGGAGCAAAACCGGATTTTTCAGAAGAGAATTCCGCATACTTCCTGAAATTTTAGCATTTCAGGCACTTTTCGGCAGATAAAAACCGGGAAAGAACTTCAGCTTTCCGTAAAAGGTCAGCACAAAAAACGGAATCACCCAGAGGATTTTTCCACCCAGCAATGCCATTACCAGGCCCATGTTCGCTGGAATGGATGCGACCGCGCAGGCAATCAGCACCTTGCGGCTCAACTCCTCCGGAGTGCTGCATTCCCCGATCAGGCGCTCGGCGAAGATATGCAAGGCCCCTGTCAAAAGGAGGGAAACCACACCCAGACCAACAAGTACAGGAAGAAAAACTTCCGATTGACCCACATCACCAAAGCCCTGCCAGGATTGCAAAGCTTCAAGGGAAATATCCTGGAAATTGCTTTCACTGAAAGCCAGAACAACCAGGACCAGAAGATAGATGGCCTCATTCGTCAGAATGCCGAACCAGGCAATATAAGTTGCTTTATACGAGGGTTTCTTTTGTTCTTCCATGCCAGAACCTTAGCATTTTCGGGAAGCCTTGGACAGGAGCCTATATCTTTTGGATACTTCTCAACTCTAAACCGGAACCATGACATTCTTATATTTTGCCTTGAATCTGATTCTGGGCGCAAAAAGCAAGAAAACCTGAACGGCTCATTCCGGCAAGCTCTGCGGCAGCATCAATCTCATTAAGAATATCCTGCCGGATCGTGATATTGATTCTCTTGGTTTCCAGGGTCATTGGGTTATGCGGAATCCCCACAATCGCTATCGCATCCCCATTATCTCTTGCAATATTTTCTACGGAAGATGGTTCGGGAATTTTCTCCCCGTCCTCTGTTATGCCTTTGATATGAAGGGCCAAAGCTTCTTCTGCCATCTTCAAAGCTTCCTGCATACTAGAGCCAACCGAAATACATCCCGGCAAATCTGGAAACGAAACCCCATAATCAGAGTCTTCTTCTTTGTGGATTAGAGCAAAATAGATTTTCATGAACTCCTCCTACCGAAACTTTACCCCTGACTGTTTTTCAATGCTTCTCAGAGTTCCCACTGGCACGTCCTTGTTTGGGTGTGGCACAGTCACACGCCCGGGCTTCATAGGATGCTTAAACTGATGGTGACTACCATTAGACTCAACCCTGTACCAGCCAGCTTTTTTCAGGATTCTGATGATTTCGCGACTATTCATGCCCCTTTTTATTATACACACATCATGTGTATTTCATCAAGATAGGGCTATCCTCGGATCATGCTGGATTTGTGTAAAGCCTCGTGCCGCATTTCTACCGCATAAAATTCCAACTATAATGCAGATCCGATTGGTTGGAATAAAAAAATACCCGCCAAACCTTTAGGATTCAGCGGGCGTTTGCAAGCGAAAGATGGGATTTGAACCCACGACCCTCTCGTTGGCAACGAGATGCGCTACCACTGCGCTACTTTCGCATCAGGAGGTCGATAATACAGAAGACTTCTTCTTTTCGCAAGCTTTTTTTACACCCATCAGAAATTGTACTTGATGGTTGAGATATACCCTGTAGAATGACCCCTGTTATGGCCCATTCCAGACGCATGAAAACATTCCGGGTGTTCATTCACCTCCTGTTTCGCCGTCTGCACATTCCAAGCCATTATTTTCTGGTTGTCCTTGCCGCCCTGATTGGCTACACCACTGCTCTTGGTGCCTGGGTCTTCAAGACTGGAATTCATACCCTGCAGGAATTTTCCGTCTCCCTTCAGCAGAGTCAGCCCGCCTGGCTGTTTCCTTTGATTCCGGCCATCGGTGGCCTGATCTGCGGAATGATTGTCTACACCTTTGCCCGTGAAGCCAAGGGCCATGGAATTCCTGAAGTGATCTATGCCGTTTTGATGAAGGGCGGTGTAATCCGTTTAAGAATTGCGGCTGCCAAGCTCATGGCAACCATTATGACCCTTGGTTCTCTGGGCTCAGCCGGAATGGAAGGGCCCATTGTCCAGATCGGATCCTCCCTGGGTTCCGGACTCGGGCAGTTTCTGAAGATTCCGGCCAATGCCATCAAAATCCTCGTAGGCTGTGGAGCAGCGGCTGGAATTGCCGCAACCTTCAATGCCCCCATCGGGGGGGTTCTTTTCTCTCTGGAAGTGATCCTGGGTACCTTTGCCCCGAATACCTTCACTCCCATCATTGTCGCATCCGTCATCTCAGCGGTGACCTTTCACCGTATGGGGGGCAATCAGCCATTGCTTCATATCGGGGTCGAATATCACGAAACCCTGCTTGATGTTGCCCTGTTCGGCCTTTTGGGAGTTCTCTGTGGAGCATGCTCCGTTCTCTTCATCCGCACCTTAAGCGTTGTCGAAAAAGCCTTTGCCTCGATTCGGATTCCCGACTGGCTCAAACCGGCTCTGGGTGGTCTCATCTTTGGGTGCATTGTTCTTCAGTTCGGCAATATGGCCGGACCTGGCGAACTCATCATGCACCAGCTTCTGCATGAACCTGCCGTTCCGGTAGCTCTTCTGATTGTCTGGCTTCTTCTCAAGATTCTTTGCACTTCCATCACCCTGGGTTCCGGCGGCTCTGGCGGCGTATTCTTTCCATCCCTTGTCATGGGTGCCATTACCGGTGCCGCCCTCCACGGTTTTCTGAGCCCCTATCTCCCGGTCGCCGAACTGGAAATCTATGTCATGGTCGGTATGGCCGCCTTCGTTTCCGGAACCACTCATGGCCCGATTGCCGCGATTCTGGTTCTTTGTGAAATGTCCCATCAGTACACCATCATTCTACCCCTGATGGCCGGCAGCATCTCCGCCGTCATTGCTGCCCGCAGCATCTATGAGCTATCCATCTACTCCATCAAACTCTGGGAAAAAGGGATTCACCTCAAGGACGGACACGATCTGGATATCCTGAGGACCTATCACGTCCGGGATCTGATGGAGAAAGCCTTTGATCGGGTAAGGGGCGACCTGCCCCTTTTTCAGGTTCTGACCAGGCTGAACCAGACCAAGGATGGTTATCTGATCGTCGAGGATGAATCCACCGGACGAGTCGGCACCATCACCCATTACGATCTGACTCCCTTTATTCTGGACGCCAAGAAGGGACTGAGGTGCACGGCCAGCGAGGCCATGGTCATCAATGATGAATCTGTCTGTGAGGATGACCCCATTCTGGTGGCCCACGACCGGTTTCTAATGGAAGAAGTCAAATATCTGAGAGTTCTGGACCGCCAGGGGCGCTTCTCCGGACTCGTCTTCAAGAAAGACATCATGCGATCCTATCGAAAAGCTCTGCACCACAAATCCGTGCAGCACGGCTGAGTTCATCTTCTCATCAGCATCTGATCCATCATCCATAAAGCATCCTCCATGGACTGCGAAGAGGCAATTCCCTTGCCAGCCAGCTCAAAGGCAGTTCCGTGGTCCACCGTCATTCTGGGAACAGAGAGGCCGATGCTGATACCCAGTCCCTCAAAGGGATGCATGGCCTTGAAAGGCGCCAGCCCCTGATCGTGATGGGCCGCGAAGATCAGGTTGAAACGCTTCAGTGCCTGAGGTGTGAAAAGAGTGTCACCCGGAAGTGGTCCCTCAATTGCGTAACCCTGCTGCTGGCAGGTCTGAACCGCTCGGGCAATTTCCCGATCCGTGCCACAATCCAGAAGACCCCCCTCGCCGGCATGCGGATTGACTCCTGCCACTACGGCCTGAATGGAAGAACCCAGAAGAGCCTCAAACCCCTCCATCCCCGTTCTGAACATCTCCACAAGAGGAAGCTTCTGAATCTCATCGGAAACCCGATTCAGGGGGATGTGATGGGTCAGAAGACAGAGATTCATCCGCTTTCCCCAAAAGGACATCAGAACCGGCTTTTCTGTACCCAGCTCCTCGGCATAGAAGCCGGTCTGACCGACAAATCCGGAAATATGAAAGGCAATCGCCTTCTTGCTGACCGGGCCATTGACAATGCCCTGAATCTTGCCGTCCCTGGCCATCTGAACAGATTCCTGAAGCCAGCTCCAGGCCATCCTGCCGGAAGCCGGACTCTCCTCACCAATCCGGATTTCTTCATCCCAGTCCACCTTGCTATGACAGAGAGGACGATACCTGTCTGGCAAGAGCCCTGGATGACCCAGAATCAGAATCCTGGAAGACATTTTATCCAGAAGATTCTCAAGAGCCCTGGCAACAATTTCCGGACCAATGCCGGCCGGGTCCCCAAGCGTAATCCCAATGACAGGCTTCAAAACAGTCTCCCCATCTTCTTCAGCATATGATCCGCTGCCTGATTCGCACTCAAAAACGCATCCTCGGAAGAACCGTTCCGGCACCAGTCCCCTATGGCCAGAACCCTGCCATCCCGATAAAAACCTTCTTCATTACGCGTAGCTGGACGGGCATAGCGCCAGCGATGACAAAATCCGGACTCCTCGATCTTTCTTCCAAGAATTGCTTCCAGGGCCAGACGAAGTTCACTCTCAATCGCTTCGGGTTCAGAATCCAGATATTTTCGGGAGAAATCCACCGCAGCTGTGGCTTTCAGGGCTACGGAATCCGCAAATTTCTGGATTTCAATCTGATAGATCGGAGAATCATCGACTTCGGCAAAATCCCATCCCGGAAGATCCTCTTTCTTCGGAAAAGTCACCAGAACCCAGGCCGGGAGAAATTCCTGACTCGCAATGGCTCGGGAAAAGCTGGCCACACCTCCTAGAATCTCGGCTGCCTGAGCCGGTGGGCAGGTTGTAACAACCCAATCATAGAATCCCAGAGACACTTCACTGGAATACAACTCAATGCCACGAAGCAGTTTTTTCTTCACGGAAGTCACCTTGCTTTCCGTTTTCAAGCTGCTATTCACAAGCAGGTTACGGCATAAATGATTCATCCCTTCCGGATGACAGAATCGGGATGTCTGCCTGCCTTCTCCCTGAGAAACAACCCCAAAGCCTGAGCGGATGCGTACACTTTCAGGTTCAAGGCAGAGCATTCCTTCCTGACGAGCAAGGAAATCACGAAAACCGGGATCATGGGCATGCACAAAACCGGCTCCATGATTGACCCTGCCTGAGTCCGTCCGTCTGGTAGAAAGCCTCCCCCCGGCTCCCCGTGACTTCTCAAATACATCAGCCACAATTCCTGCCTGACTCAGGCGACCGGCCAGAACAGAACCACTCAGACCGGCTCCGATAATTGCAACTCTTGGCACCTTTACCCCTCTCTTTACCCATGTAGAAGGAGGATGTGATGTTTTTCGTCCCCCCGATCGCTTTTGATTCCAGGGCAGACTCCAGTCAGACCCGGAATCCTTGAAAAGCTCCATCACCCAGCATATCAGAAGTGTTTCAGCCTAGTACTATGCGTCCGGGACGGTACATCACACCGAAGTCTATGTTGCTGATCTGAAGGTTTCCAGAAAATTCTATGAACCCCTGCTAAAAAGACGGGGATATTCAGTTTTTCAGACCTGGGGAGAGGGTGTCAGCCTCAGACGTTTCAATCATTATCTGATTCTCTTCTTTATATGGAGCGCTGCCCTTAAGCCGGTGGGGAAGGCTATATAGCCATTTATCTTGAAAATCCGGATCGGATCAGTGCTCTAGCCAATCCTCCCGCTTTGGTAGGGCTCGGAGACTTTAGGAGGGATTTCACCTTTCCAGGCTTTCTGAAACGAACTGCGACAGAAATCCTCAATGCCCCATTCCTGCAAACGGGAGTTGTGCCGGAATTTGAAACGGTCGTAGAAGAGCAGCCACTGCTCGGGCTCCTCAAGCACCATGGTTTCCAGAAGAATGGCAATTCTGCGATGAAAGGTCTGGGGGCTTTCCCTGAGTTCTTCCTGACTAAAGGGAATTTCCGGGAAAACACGGAATTCATAGGCATCACCCCGATGGGCACAGTAAACGGGCACAAAAGCCGCATCGGATTTTTTCAGAAACAGCTCCGAAGCTCTTGGGAAAGAGCAGAGCAGGCCACAGAATTCCAGAAAGCAGCCCGCCCTGGTTCCATCCTGATCTCCCAGAATACATAAAAACCCCCCGGACTTCAGAAACTCCACTGCCTGGCGGAGCCCCTTTCGCTGGTGAAATAGCCGGGTTCCGACATTCTGGCGCACCTGATTGATCCGGCCATTAAGACCCTTATCAATCTGCTCAAAATAAAGGGAGCCCAATGGGCAGTCATTCACTGCCATAAAAATGGCTCCGGCTTCCCAGTTTCCCCAGTGAGGAGACCAGACCAGAGTTCCTTTCTGGCTGTCCCTGTACTGATGAAGCCTGACCAGCTCTTCTGATGAACAATGCACCAGACTCATGAATTTCTGCGGTGGTCCATCCAACAGATGAAAGAAGTCCACGAAATTCTTGAAAAGATAGAAGATATTGATACGAAGTACTTTTCTTGTATTCAGAAGTGGCATCCCCAAGGCCTTACGGCGTGATTGAATCACATTCAGCGTTTTATGGGCCGGTCCCAGCGGGAAGGAGCCAAGAATCCAGGCCACAAAGCCGAAAAGCCTCAACCAGAGCTTTCGGGGAAACAGACGAATCACGAATCTCGCCAGAAGATACAAACCGGAGATCAGGAACGCCTGAAGTTTCACAGCACCCGCTAACGCAAGCCAAGCTCTTCTGCCAGTACCCGGCACAAACGATCGATACTCCCCGTTCCACCCAGTTTGGCCCGAATATCCTCAAACTCCAGGCGCATCTGATCCTGAATCTCCTGGCTCAATAAAAGTTCGATTGCAGCCTTGGCCATGACCTCAGGAGTTGCCTGACGCTGAATGAATTCCGGCACAATCCGCTTTCCGGCCAGAAGATTGGGAAGCCCGATATTGTCCGGAAGTTCGCGGGTCAGAGCGCGGGCCAGAACTTCGGTCAAAAGAGAAACCCTGTAGCAGATGATCATGGGAACCCCATAAACAAGAAGTTCCATTGTCGCCGTTCCTGAGCTCACCAGGGCAAAGTCAGCCTGCTGCATCCAGTGAAAACGGTTTTCAAAGACCAGTTCAATATTAAGACCCGCTTGTCTCTGGCGCTCACAAAAAGCCTTGAGACATTCGCAAATGCAGGAGTCCTTCTCAAAATTGGAGGCACCCAGCATCACAAAGCGGACTTTTGGAACTTTAGAATGAATCAGGGGCAGGGTTCCGGCAAACTCGGGCAAGAGCATGGAAACTTCCTGGGCCCGGCTTCCTGGCATGACAAGAACCAGTTTTTCATCTGCCTGAATTCCATTCTTTTCCCTAAGCATGTACCGATCTTCCCGCGGCAGAATATCAAGCATGGGGTGGCCGACAAAATCCACCTGGGCTCCAGCCTTCAGATAGGCCGTATAAGTCGGCTCAAACTCTGCCGCGACTCTGGTGATGGCTTTGGCTGCTTCCGCAACATCTTCGGCCCGACGGGCAAATTTACGGGGCGGGAACAGATAAACGCTTTTGATACCAAGTCCCTGACCTTTACGGACCAGGGGCATATTGAAGCCCGGATAATCCGCCAGAAGCAGCAGATCCGGCTTCTCTTTTTCCAGAATCCTGCGCAGATGAAAATTAACCGGAATCAGGCGCCAGCGCTTGACAGCCTCAACCAGACCAATCGAACCCCAGGAATCCGAATTGTAGAGAAGCTCCACCCCGGCTTCCTGCATTTCACTGCCACCAACCCCAAAAAACTTCACTTCCGGATGAAGCTCGTGGAAACGCCTTAAGATGGAAGCCATGTAAAGACTTCCCGAATACTCTCCGGCAGAAACAAAGACACGCTTCGTCATGGGCATGCCTCACTCAGTCCCCGGCAAAGCTCTGCATATAGAGAGCAGCGGCCTAAAAGCTCTTCATGCCTTCCCGAATCAATCAGCTGTCCCTGTTCCATCACTAAAATTCTGTCCGCATCACGAATGGTCGTAATCCGATGAGCGACTACCAATGTTGTACGCCCCTTCATAAGGGTTTTCAAGGATTCCTGCACGAGAGTTTCGGATTGAGAATCCAGGGCCGAGGTCGCTTCATCCAGTAAAAGCAGGGCGGGATCCCTTAACAGGGCTCTGGCAATGGCGATTCTCTGCCTCTGCCCTCCACTCAGACCAACTCCCATTTCCGCGACTCTTGAATTGTACTCTTCAGGAAGTTTTTCGATGAATTCATGAGCATTGGCCATACGACAGGCCTCACGTACCTCTTCATCCGTTGCTTCTGGACGACCCATGCGCACATTGTCCGCAATCGTTCCGGAAAAAAGGACGACTTCCTGAGGTACAATTCCCATGATGGAACGTAAAGACTTCAAAGAATAGGAGTCTGCCTCTTCTCCGTTGATCAGAATTTTACCGGACCCCTCCCGGATAAAGCGGGGCAAAAGGCCCAGAACCGTGGTTTTTCCAGCCCCCGAAGGTCCAACGAGGGCAATGGTTTCGCCCGGTCTAGCTTCAAAGGTCAACTGTTTGAGAACCGGCTTATCATCGGAATAGGCAAAGCAGATATTGTCAAAATTCAGGATGACCCCACCGGAAGGATCTGCCACTGTTCGGGTTCCAGAATCGATTTCCCTGGGCTCTTCCAGAATTTCAAAAACACGGCGAATGGCTCCAAGGGAGGCCTGAATCTGCGCATTCGCCTGAGTGATTTTTTTGAGCGGCTGAAACAGAAGCCCCAGACAGGTCAGAAAAGCAATCAGCTGCCCAGGGCTGATGACTCCATCAATTACGGATTTGGAACCCAGATAGAGCATCAGGGCAACCCCGATGGAATCTGCAAATTCTACCGCCGGACTGGTCAGGGCCGTATACTTGACCGCCTTCATGGAGTGGCCGAAACCGGCCTGAAGCTCAGTCTCAAAGAAGTCTTCGCGGCGCTTCTCAAAGCCAAAGGCCTTGATAATCCGAATCCCCGTGACAGTTTCCTGAACCAGGGCGGAAATATCTCCGGCTTTGGCCTGAAGACGCTCTCCAGCCCTTCTCAACCGTACGGAAAGTGCCCGGACCACGACTCCAAGAATCGGGACAATCACAAAAATCAGGAGAGCAAGCTTCCACTGCACCCAGAACATATAGGAAATCAGGCAGAGAATGACCAGTGGCTCAGCCAAAGAGTTGATGCACTGACGAAACAGGTTCTCAATCGCCATGATGTCCGCATTCAGCCTGGAAATCAGATCCCCGGTACGGGAAGTGGCAAAAAACCTCATGGGCAAGGACTGCAGGTGACAGAAAAAGTCCTTGCGCAGATTCATGACAGCCTTCTGCTGAACCCAGCTTAGGCTGTAGGACTTCAGAAAATCTCCCCCACCTTTGGTCAGAGTCACCACCACGGCCATGACCGTCACCCACAGGAGATTGGCTTCCTGGGAGGCATAGTAGGCCTGGATATCTCCGGCATCCGGTGGAACCAGCACCTTATCCAGAAGGTGCTTGAGAACCTCGGCATTGGCAGTGGTTGCCAAAGCCACAATCGCAGCCCCAATCAGGGAGGCCACCATGGCTGGCCAGTAACGCTTGAGATAGGGCCATAAAAGCTTGAGATCACTCACAGGCTTGCCACCATATCCCCAGCCACTCTGGAAACAACTCCCGGCTCACCCAGACGCTTCACGACTTTTTCCAGCTCATCGACCTGATGCTGCCAAAGAACATCATCCGCAAGCAGACGGGACGCATAGGTGAAAAGCTCCTCGGCCTTCATTTTCTGCTGCAGGAATTCAGGGCTGATTTCTCTTCCCGCAATGATGTTGGGAAGTCCAACCCACCTGGTCTGGGCCAGCTTGTCAAAAGCAAATTTGGTGATCGGATGGACTTTGTTGCAGATCAGCATGGGAGTCTTGAGAATTGCCGCCTCAAGAGTCACCGTGCCCGATGTCGCCAGAATCAGGTGACTGGCCCCGATAAGTTCCAGAGACTGATTCTCCACCAGGCGAATCGGAAGCTTTGATTTTCTGATTTGGGTATAAAAGGATTCCGGCATGGACGTCGGCCGGGCTACGGCAAAGACCAGATCCCGGTGACGCTGGGAAAGAGACTCAGCCGTTTTCAGAAATTCCGGAAGCATGGTTCTGACTTCCATTTTTCTTGAACCCGGCAAAAGACCCACGAGACGCTCCGAAGGCTTCAGGCCCAGGAGGTTTAAAAACTCGTTTTTATTCATGGAGGGCCTGGTTGTATCCATCAGGGGATGGCCAAAATAACGGGTGTTTTCCCCCGGGAAATAGCGGTTCTCAAAAGGGAAAATCGTGTAAATCCTCCGGCAGTGCTCAAGAAGAAGCCGGGCCCGGCCAGGCTTCCAGGCCCAGACCTTGGGAGGAATATAATAAAAGACCGACACCAGACCAGCCAGATGGGAAAGCTGGCGCATATGAAATCCGGGATAATCAATCATGATCACGGCCTGAGGCAGGTTCTGCACAACCCACTGGCGGATTCTTTTCTGCAGACTTAACAGGCGGGGCAAGGCTTTCAGAACCTCAAAAACGCCAACAACCGCGGTATCCATCGTATTTTTCAGAAGATGAGCCCCTGCCTTTTGCATGCGCTGCCCACCGTAAGCATAAACACGGATTCCCGGATGCTTCAAAAGCTCGCGTACAAGCTCGGCTCCGTGTAGATCTCCGGAGTCTTCTCCTGCCAGAATCAGCAGGTTCTTTGTCCCACCCTGCGCTGTACCCATCACTTACAGGGAAACAATCAGGATGCTGTTTTCACGGGCCATTTTGAGAACTTCATCACGATTCAGAAGAATGGTCGCTCCGGAATCAAAGGCCAAAGCCTTCACCTTCGCCTCAATGCAGTGCTGAATCGTAACCGGGCCTACCGTGGGCATATCAAAGCGCAGGTCCTGGGAGGGCTTCGCCACTTTCACCACAACCGTATCCACCCGTCCGAGACTCCCCCCTCTAAGGATGGCCTCATCGGTGCCCTCAATGGCTTCCACAGCAAGGACGATACGGTCTTTGACCACGACTGTCTGCCCGATATCCAGATCCGCGATGGACTTGGCCATTTTATAGCCAAAATCAATCTCCTGGCGCACTCCATCCGGCAATTCCTCTCCGGTCAGAACCCCTTTTGGGGGGAGAATGCTCTTCAGAAAACGGGTGGAATCAAGAACCTTGAGACCCTTGCTGGCTAGAAGTTCGGCGACTCCGCTTAAAATTGCATCATCATTTCTGGTCATCAGGCCGGAAAACAGCTGCTGGGCCGTCCCGTCCAGCTTGAGTCCGGTAGAGAAAAGTCTGGTTTTTTCGACTTTTCCGGCAAAGAAGAGCTCCTGAACCCCATGCTCCTGAAAAAACAGCATGGTCTTATCCAGCTCTCCCAGGTGGACATAAAGAGTCTTGGAGCAGACTTCAGCATAATCAGGATGGGCCATACCGCTCAAAGCCACACAGGCAATTTCATACCCTTCTTCCTGGGCTGCCCGAATAATCTCCCGGGGCATATCCCCGGCTCCAGCGATCAATCCAAGTACTCTGGCTGGATTTCCCATGCTTTCCCTCATTGCTCCGATCCGCTCCCTGGCTTGCCAGCTTCGGGGTTTCTGCTTTTGCGTGGACCCCGGCGATTGCGCCGACGACGGGGAGGACGATTCTCTTCCTCAGATTTTTCAGTCGCTTCCATACGGGGGCTTTCCCCGGTTTCCTTTTCCTGAGTCACCTGGGATTCAGCTTTTTCTTCCGAACGGTTTTCCGTTCTGCGCTGACGCTGGCGTCTTGGACTCTCCCGATTCTCTTTCTCTCTGGCCGGTTCCTTTGCCTCCTGCTGCTCCAGGGGCTTTTCTTCCACGCTGACAGCTTTTTTCTCAGCTTCAGGTTCAGCCTTTGGCCTGCGAGGCTCGTCATCAATCTTCTTCTTATGTCGGATCTCATCAAAACTGACGGTGATGTAGCTGTCATCTTCCAGACGGATCTGCACCTCTTCCTTGACCACATTCACACCGCAGACACGGCCTTTCTTACCGCTTGAACAACCCACACAGGAGCTTTTGGTCGGAATTCCTTCCAGAGCCTCGCGATAAAAATCATTTTCGTAGGAGATACAGCATTTCAGGCGACCACAGACTCCATTGAGCTTGCCCGGATTTTTTCCCAGAGACTGGGTTTCAACCATGTCCATGCTGACCGAAGGAGTTTTGGTCAGAAAACTTGAACAGCAGGTCTGACGACCGCAGGCACCCACAGCTCCCATCATGGCGACATGTTCGCGGGAGTTGATCTGCCGAAGTTCAATCCGGGTCCTGAATTCAGAGGCCAGCTGCCTGACCAGTTCCCTGAAATCGACTTTCTGGGGAGCTACGAAATAAAAGACTATCCGGGAAGCATCAAAGATCTGCTCGGTCCGGACAATCCTCATGCGAAGGCCCAATGCCTCCACCCTGCCCATGCAGATGGACTGGGAGTGCAATTCCTGGGCGCGGTTGCGTTCTTCCGTGGCCAGATCGTTTTCATCCGCAATACGGATGATCTCAAAGATTCTGAGATCACGCCCCCGATCGATTTCCTTGTTCAGTCCGAGGTACTTGACCGTGGCAAACTCCCGGCCCCGATTGGTTTTCACAACCACGCCCTGTCCTTCTCTGAGTTCAAATTCATTTTGTCTCAGAGTGAAGACACCTCGTTTGTTGCGGAAACTGAGTCCGGCAATCACACCCTGGGCGGGAGAGGATTCGGAAAAGTCTTCCTCCTCAAATCCACTGCCCTGACCATCAGCTATAGCAACCAGGGTATTGTCATTGACATCCTGGGTATTTGGATCAAATTCTGTTTCATTCATAAGTTTAGAAAAAAAGGCTTCAGGCCAGACGACCCAGAAGCCAGACGGCAAGATAATCGAGGACCTGCTCGAGTGGTTGCTGATTATAAAGCATGGAGCGGGCAGTGACCAGTCGCTGAGAAAAGGATGCCAGATCCGTCGCCGAAAAAGGCTGACGCATCAACTGAACGACTTCGTATTCTGCACTCAGAAGCTGACCCTCAGCATCCGGCAGAACCACGTCCCGAAAGACGCCCGCAAGAGAAGCCAGAAGATGCCCGTCTTCCAGTCTCTCCAGATCGTCAAAAACCCGTTTGGAATTCTCAAAATCCCCGGAACGCTTGAGCCCCCCGAAAAGCCAGTGATGAAAACCTTCGGAAGAATCCTCCAGCATGCTTTCTCCAATGGATTTCAAACGGGATTCATATCCTTTGCGCAGACCCAGAAAAGTCTCGGAAAGCTCAAGCCCGAAATCTCTTGATCCTGCCACCCCCCGAATCAGAACTTCCTTCAGCCATTTCAAGGCACTCAGCCTTCTGGCCACAAAGACCCTGAAATCGAGGCGCATGGAAAAAAACAGAGTCGCGATATCATTGAGTTCCAGTCCGGCTTCTTCACGGGACAGGCTTTTAAAGAAACGCACCAGATCAAGACTCATCAGATCCGGATCCAGTTCCTTGAGAGCTTCCCCATGCCACCCTGTCATGCGCCCAATCGCCCGGTTCAAATCAGAAGCCTCCTGAAAAGCCGGCCTTAGGGAAGGCAGCAAAAGACTCTGACAACGGGAGCGAATCGTTGGAAGGATTGGATGTTTCCCCGGATTGATCAGAAGAAAAATCCTTCCCGGTGGCGGCTCTTCGAGTCCTTTGAGCAGGGCATTGGCCGCCTCATTCCCCATGCGCCCGGCATCCAGAATCACAATGATCTGCCTCTCCGGGCCACTGAGTTTCACCTGCCCCAGACTTTTCAGGATGCGGCGAATGGAATCGATTCGGATGCGGGTCCCTTCAGGAAACACCGGCAAAAAACGCAAACCATCCGGATGCCTCAAA
>CAZDAM010000003.1:0-5402 GCA_964503595.1 uncultured bacterium | reverse complement strand
CAAAAAACGCAAACCATCCGGATGCCTCAAACTGCGGCACCCCGAACAGACCCCACAGCCAGGCTCCTCCTTTTTTTCACAAGAGAGCATACGGGTCAGCCAGAGCCCGTAGGCAAAGACACTGGCTTCCTCCATGCCTTCAATCAGATAGGCATGGGAAGTCAGATCAGAGACAAAGGCCGATGAACTCAACCCCGGATAACGGGTTCGCCAGCTTTCAAATCCGGTGTTTGAGGGAGAAGTTGCCCACATGCCGCCTGAATATCCCTTCCTCTGGAAATCCGCACCGTCACTTCCCGATGCCAGCGGGAAAGTACAGATTTGAAGTATTCGATTTCCTGGTGACTCGGCCTTACATAGCGCTCCTCATCCAGTTGAGGAATCGGATTGTAGGGAATCACGTTGATGGCACAAAGAATACCCTGAAGCTTTTTTCCCAGCTTGTTCAGCTTGGCCGTCTGCATCTGCTCTCCACCAAAAAGCACCATCTCAAAAGTGATTTTGCGGCCGGTCTTCTCGGTAAAAACCCTGGCAGCAGTCAGAATATCGTCCACACTGTCCTTGCAGTTTGGGACCCACAGGCGGCGAAGCCCGGGCTCGACCGTGTGAAGGGAAATTGCCAGCTGAACCTGAGGCTGAAGCTCCATGAGGCGATAGATTCCCTTCACCACTCCACTGGTAGAAACTGTGATACGCCTGGCCCCGATATTCAGTCCATTTTCATGAATCATGGTCTCAAGAGCCTTGAAAAGCTGATTCATGTTATGAAAGGGCTCCCCCATTCCCATGAATACAATTCTGGGAGGCCTTTCAAAAGCCTTGGGTTTCAGCTTCCTCAAAACCAGGAACTGGGCAACAATTTCTCCCGCGGTGAGATTCCTGAGAATCCCCATCTGACCCGTTGCGCAGAAAATACAGGCCTGGGCACAGCCAACCTGAGAGGAAAGACACAGGGTCGTCCCCCGATCTTCGCACATCAGAACACACTCAATCAGCTTCGTATCTGAAAGCCTCAGAACCACCTTGATGGTTTTACCATCCTTGGCCTCAAGCTTTTTCTCAACAACAGGAAGACTCAGATCAAAGCGGCTGGAAAGCCTGGTTCTAAGCTCCCTGCCCAGATCCGTCATGGATTCAAAGTCATCCACTCCGCGCTCATAGATCCAGCGCAGAAGCTGGCGGGCCACAAAGGGCTTGGCCCCGTATTCTTCGGAAAGGATGTTGGTCAGCCCTTCCGGGGTAAAACTGTAGATGGATTCACGGCTCATAGGGCGCAGTCTAGAGAGATCGGGATGCATTGTAAAGAGAGGCCATGTAAAGAAGGGCGGTCTCGCTTCTTAAGATGTGCCTGCCACGAAGAGCGCCCATCTGAACACCCGCCTCCCGCATCAGATCAATTTCCCGCTCGGAAAAGTCCCCTTCCGGTCCAATCAGGACCACGGATGCGAGGCTCATTTCCTTTGGAGTCAGGGTTTTTCCCGTGCCTACAACCAGTGCCAGACAGTCAGATCCGTAACGCTGAACCAGATCATCAAGACAGACTGGAGCCTCAATGCGAGCCAGGGGAATGCGGGCAGACTGCTGGGCAGCCTGAAGGACCCAAGCTCTGGCCTTGTCCATCTTCTGGCAGAAAGCCGCAACCTTCTTTTTAGGCCAGCTTGTATGATCGGAATGGTAAAGACAGATTTGAGCCGCCCCCAGTTCCACCAGCTTTTCAATGGCAAACTCCAGTCGGGACGGCTCAATCAGAGGAACCAGATAAACCGGGGCCTGAGGTTTTTCATAAACTTCAGCCAGATGGGCCTGAACAACTCTCCACTGGCCCTTACCGCTTTTCTGGATTTCCAGATCAAAACGCTTCAGACCCAGAAGGCCCGGAAGAAAAAGGCGCTCAGGCAGACGCATCACATCAAGATGATGGCCCTGCCCTTCGGCAAGCTCCAGTCCAAACGGGCCTTCCTGAAGCAGGACAAAACGCATGAACTATTCCTGATCGGGCGAAGAATTCCCCAGAACGGCAGCAATGTCCACGCTTTCCCCTTTGCCATAAATTTCTTCCAGACGATAACGCTTACGAAATTCACGGGAAAAGAGATGGACCAGAACCGTGCCAAAATCCAGAACCAGCCAGTTGTCATCCTGAGTTCCTTCGGGATTGATCAGCTGATATTCCTCTTCCTGGCGGGCCATATCGCGAATGGCATCTGCCATCACATTCAAATGGCGGGAGGAGGTCGCAGTCACAATGACAATGTAATCTGCCAGGGTGGAAATCGGTTCAATATAAAAAGCTGTCAGTTCTTCGGCCTTCTTGTCATCAAGCGCAACCAGAACATCGCGCAGCAAATCATCGACAGAATGCGTTTCCCGACGCTCGGCAACTGTACGAGCGCGCTCAGCATCTTCCTGAATCATGTCTATATGCCTTTCTTCAGAGTTGGTCCGGCAATATCACCGGCTCCTTTAAGAGTATGGATTGCCTGAGATACAGAACGCTGTAAAGCTCCTGCCCCAGAACCTTCAAAATCGCTGCGGTGGGAACGGCCACAATCATGCCGTAAATCCCGCCGACTTCGCCCCCGATAAAAAGGGCCAGCATCACCACCAATGGATGAAGCTCTACATTTCCCCCAATAATTTTGGGCTGGAGGATAAACCCGTCAATCAGCTGAATGGTAGAAAAATGTATGGCGACCAGACCCAGCATCCACAGAATGGAGCCATCCGCAGCTCCCTGATAAATTGCCAGCCCAACCACCGGGAGGAGGGAAATCAGCCCCCCAAGATAGGGAATCATATTGGCAACACCAGCCAGGGGACCAATCACCAGACTGAATTTGATGCCAATGAGCATCAGACCCAGTGTCATCAGACTTCCGAAGACAAAAGCGACAATCACCTGCCCGAAAAGAAAATTTCTCAGAGTTGAGTCACAGGCCTCCATGAAGGCATGGGTCCAGGAACGGTATCCCCCCGGAATCAGACTCAGAAACAAAGGATAGATCCGTTCAAAATCCAGAAGGAAATAAAAGGCCAGAACCGGAATCAGAAAGATATCCATCGTCCTTTTGACCGTAAAATTGGAAACGGAAATCAGCCAGCCTCCAATCAGTTTCAGGGCTCTTCCTGCATACTGATTGACAGTTCCCACAGCATTGTTGATTTTCTCTTCGTAGGCTTCCAGAGCCGAATGGGGAGAATCCAGGTTTTCCTTCACCGAATCAGGGAGATATTCATCCCCCCAGGTTTTGACCTGGGTCGTCCATTTGCGGATCAGGGGACGATACTCCACCTTGGAAATCTCCTGGGCCATGGAATTTACATTGGTCACAATCTGGATGCTGAACGGCACAACAAACAGAAGCACCCCTAAAATCCCGAGCACAAACAGAAGCGGTACGGCAATCGGTCTTGATAACCGGAACCAGCGCATCATGGCCCGGACCGCTGGCTCTAGGATATAAGCCAGAATTCCCGCCACCAGAAACGGAGCCAGAACCCACAAAAAGGCCCAGACGAAGACGGCCACGACAAAGAGAACCGCACTCAGAAGCAGAAAATCCCGGGAAAAAAGCACCGCAATCACAGCATCCCGAAAGAGCGTGAAATTATCGGGAAGAATAGTTTTTTTCTTGGACTCTTCTTCTTTCATACCTTATTTTGCCTCGTGTTTCAGGGCTTCAAATGCGTCTTTCACTGCCGCAAAGGAAAAGCCCCGCTGCATCAGCCGTTTCTGGGTTTTTTCCTGTGGCAGCCTTATCATAGAAGGCTTTTTTTGAAAAAGCACCTGAATCTGTGCGACCTCCCACTCTCTTTGCGAGATCTCGGACTCATCCAGCATGATAAAGAACAGAGGCTTCCAGATTGCTTCTTCCACCTTGTGGCGAAAGAAGAATTCCCTTACTCCGGAAAAGCTGAGCCCTTTCTGGGGCAGGCGATTATGAATCCAGGAACGGGCCAGACTTTCATCGTCCACATACCTGTTTTCCTGAAGCCAGGCAAGAACCTCTTCAACGTCCTCGGGCTCTCCACCTTTTTTCAGGAGCTTTTCCCGAAGCTTTCCAGAACTCAAGGGCGCTGCCCCCAGAAGGTTCAGCGCCCATTCCCTGATCTCTGAATTCAAATTCAGGCCTCAGCTGTAGCTGCTTTTTCGGCCTTGGTGGCTTTTTTCGACTTGCCAAAAAGCTTTTCCATCACATCAGCTTCAATGGATTCGCGCACCTGAATATTTTCCTTCAGGAAGGCTTTGACATTTTCCTTACCCTGTCCAAGCTTGGTATCTCCATAGGAGAACCAGGTACCGGCACGCCTTACAATCTCAGCCTCAACAGCCATATTCAGGAGAGAGCCCTCGTAGCTGATGCCTTCCCCATACATGATTTCAAACTCGGCGGTGCGAAAAGGTGCTGCCAGTTTGTTCTTGCAGACCTTGACCCGATTGCCCGTACCCACAACCTCGGTACCTTTCATCAGGTTTTCTGTGCGGCGGATTTCAAGCCGCATGGAGGCATAGAATTTCAGGGCGTTGCCACCTGTTGTTGTCTCCGGATTGCCGTAACCACCGATTTTCATACGAATCTGATTGATGAAAACCGCACAGGTGCGGGAGCGGGAGATGCTCGCCGTCAGCTTTCTCATGGCCTGGGACAGAAGGCGGGCCTGAAGACCCACGTGAGAATCACCCATTTCACCTTCAAGCTCGGATTTAGGAGTCAGCGCGGCCACGGAATCCACCACAATCAGATCAATGGCTCCGGAACGCACCAGAGTATCCACAATCTCAAGGGCTTCTTCCCCGGATTGAGGCTGGGCAATCAGGAGGTTTTCCGTATCCACACCAATAGCTTTGGCGTACTGGGGATCCAGAGCATGCTCAGCATCAATAAAGGCAACAACACCACCAGCTTTCTGGGCATTGGCCACAGCATGCAGAGTCAGGGTTGTTTTCCCGGATGCCTCATTCCCATAAATCTCCACAATCCGGCCGCGAGGATATCCACCAATTCCCAAAGCCCGGTCAAGCTCCAGAGAACCCGTAGGAATGATCTCGATATTGTCCGCCATCTTGGAAGATCCAAGGCGCATAATCGAGCCTGTCCCGAACTGCTTGGTGATCTGATCCATCGCTGCGGTCAGGGATTTGACTTTCTCGGCATCAATTTTTGCTGACATATTTTCTCCTGATTGTTGGAATTTGTCCTTTATGGTTCGTAAAGCAGGATACCCAACCTGTCCTGAATTTGCACAGGATCGCATTTTTCGGATCCAAACCCACATTTGCGGCAACCCCTGAGCAATTACCCGTCAATGAAAATCTAGAGCAATTTGCATAAAAATAAGAAACCAGGGTTTTTATTCCCGGCCCCTTTCATGCACCAGAGCATGATGCCTGAAACAGAGCG
>CAZDAM010000002.1:0-78433 GCA_964503595.1 uncultured bacterium | reverse complement strand
TGAGGAAATCTGAAGATTGCTTTTCACTTTTACAGAAAGAATGTTGCTTAATCCCAAGGGGATATTTTGTACTTCCCTGCATTTGAATCCGATCTAAAAGGAACGAAGCAATGACATCAGATATAGCTAGAATGCCGATGCAGGACAGATTTCAGCATCTCTTTGCAGTGATTTCGGGACAGCGTTTTCTCAATAAGCAAGGACTCGGAAACGAAGTTCCGTTCTTTCTATGCCCTTATAAGCCGGAAGAGTCCGTCAAAATGCAGAAGCTTCGGCATCAGCTGACTAAACGCCTTGAGCAGGCCGGTATCCGGATTCTGGAGATGAACCTGTATGATCTTTCGATAGAAATTCTTAAAGAGCGTGACATCTGGGACCGGATTATTGAAATAGAAGATTCCGTCTCCAAAGAGCAGCTCAAGGAATTGCTGCAGGGCGTCCTGGACCCTGAAGCACACCTGGTTCCGGCCATTGCAGCCAAGTTGACAAGCACCGATTTCGAGGTTCTTTTTTTGTCCGGCGTTGGCGAGGTGTTCCCCTATATCCGCTCGCACAACGTTTTGAACAATTTACAGAGCACGGCGAAAGAAAAACCGACCGTCATGTTTTTCCCGGGAGCTTACACCCACTCTCTGGAGTCCGGAGCATCGCTTGATCTCTTTGGAAGGCTGCATGATGACAAGTACTATCGGGCATTCAACATCTTTCACTGCGAAGCATAAACGAGGAAAGTGTAATGACTCTTAAGACCATTTTTAACAAGCCAGTAGATCGCCCGATTGAAGGGGTCATCAAAGCTGATGATGAATCGAGTACGAGCGCGAAGTGCTTTACCCGCTGGCTACTGAGCAGGTGGAGATCGACCTCGATGACGGTGTGAAGGTCAACTAACCCAAACTTGGCGCGGCCTTGAAGAAGGTCGCGGGCCTGGATGCGAAGGAAGATTGATACATGAGTTCGTCGACGCTTGTCGCCAATCTCGACTATGTAAACTGGTTAAAGCAAATCAAGCAGCGGATCCATTCGGTGCGAATGAAAGTTGCACTGGCTGCCAATAGCAAACTCATTGCCCTCTACTATGAAATTGGCGCACAAATTGTCGAACGTGAGTCCACCGTGCGCTGGGGATCCAAATTCATTGATGCCTTCAGTAAGGATCTGAAAGCTGAATTTCCGGACGTGGGCGGATTCTCAGCGAAAAACTTACGTTACTGCCGCGCTTTCTTCCGTTTCTATTGCGTACCTGAAATTTGGCAACGGGCTGTTGCCAAATTGACTACCGAGCCTTGGGCCGGCGTGGATACTGAGCTTGCACAGCGCCTCGCACAGATTCCCTGGGGGCATCACATCCAGATTTTCACCAAGGCATCCAGTCTGGACGAGGCAACTTTCTATCTAACGCAAACCATCGAGGAGGGCTGGAGCCGGGACGTGTTAGCACTGTAACTGAAATCCGGGTTGTATGACCGCGCGGGCAAGGCGGTGACCAATTTTTCGAGGACCTTGCCTATGCCCCAATCTGATCTGGCTCAGCAGACACTGAAAGACCCCTACACTTTCGACTTTATGTCCATGACGGCGCCGTACAACGAACGGGATGTGGAACGGCAGCTCACCCAGCACACCGTGCCCTACATGCTCAAGCACTTGGACCTGTTTTGCGAACTACCCGATAAATTCTACGACTCTGCGTTTCTGGACCGGATCCATTTCTATATCCCCGGTTGGGAGGTCGATATCATCCGAGGCGAGATGTTCTCAAGCGGCTACGGTTTCGTAGTGGACTATCTGGCCGAGATCCTTCGCTCGCTGCGCAACCAGGATTATTCGGATCGCTACAAAGAGAACTTCTCCCTCTCCTCTGATATTTCGACGCGGGACCGTGATGGCATCAATAAGACCTTCTCTGGCTTGATGAAAATCCTCTTTCCTCATGGGGAAGCAACCAAGGAAGAGGTCGAAGTTCTGCTTCGTTTTGCAATTGAGGGGCGCAAGCGCGTCAAAGATCAGCTGATGCGTATCGACTCCACCTATGGCAACGTCTGCTTTGCATATCAAGACATTGATGGCCGGGCCAAGCCTGTTACCACGCTTGAAGAGGAGGAATACCCCGGCTACTACCACAAGACCATCGTCGAGAGTGAAGACGGGGAAATACTGGAAGCCTCGCAACAGGATTTGTCCCAAGGCCCATCCGAATCTCTGGCTCCGGTCGAGCCTATCCTCAAGGAAAAACACCTCACATTCCAGGAGAACCAGAAAGGCCTTTCCTTCGATACGCTGCTCGGTCCTTATCTCAAGGGAGCGAGCATGATCACTGTCACCGATCCGTACATTCGCCTGTTCTACCAGATGCGTAACTTCATGGAATTTTTGGAGACTGTGGTCAAGCACAAGGCTCCAGATGAGGAAGTGTCCGTGCATCTGATGACCACGGAAGACACACCTAAAGGTGAACAGCAAAGGGCCAATTTCGAGAAAATGAAGGAGTCAGCAAGTAGCGTTGGCGTGAATTTTACCTGGGAATTCGACGGTACTGGCACGATCCATGCCCGTCACGTTGTGACCGACCACGGCTGGAAAATTTCCCTGGATCGCGGCCTCGACATCTTTCAGCATTATGAGATGAACGATGCCTTCACTTTCACCAATCGCCTGCAGCAATACCGCCCTTGCAAGGCGTTCGAGGTGACGTTCATTAAACACAAGCTGTAAGCTAAGAGGGAATCATATGAGCGGTGGGCATTACTGACCAAGTAGCTTTCTGAACTTACCAACAGACTCATTGGATAAACTTTTGATTTCTCTAAACTGACAGCTTTCCCCAACAGATCGCATCTCCACTCCCAGTTCAGGTCGACTTCCCCGGATCCGTTCCCAGGCAAAATAGGGTTTTCGAACCCAGTGCCTCCTTTGATTCTTGGGAGGCAGGTTCGGCTTTTTTGTTCCATAGAAATGAGTCAGGGTCCAGGCAGCAAGCTCAAGCAGGGGCTGTTCAGAGGAAAGAGCAGAAAAGGGAAGGGTGCGAGAGGCTCTTAAATTGCATTCCAATATCATGATTTTATGATTTTTGTATAGAAACTGGAGATTCAAGGGCCCGGTGGCATTCAGCTCCTGAATCAGAATCTGACTGAAATGTTCGGCTTCCCTAAGAACGTGGGAAGATATATCACAAGGTGGTGATATAAGGGTCGAATCTCCAGAGTGAATTCCTGCCGGTTCCACCTGCTCGTGAAAAACAAGGGCCAGAATCTCTCCATTCAGGGCAATGATATCGGCTTCCATTTCCTGCCAGTCCTCAAGGAAAGGATAGGTCGGACCCGTCACATCTTCGGCTTTGGTCAAAACCCGCATGCTCTCACCCCCAAGAACGTGCGAGGGCCTGAGAATGCAGGGAAATTCCGGTTTTGCCTGAGGCTTAAGGTAAGGAAGCTTCAGACGTTTCAGAAGGGCTTCAAACTGCTGTCTGTCTTCACATAGCCGGATCGAAGATATTGGATGGCCCAGAATGGGGGTGGGGCTTTGAAGGCTTAGGGAAAGCTCCTGCCCCCGCTGCCCCGCTCCAGCAAGCAGGATGGCATCGGGTTTTTCGTAATCCAGAATATGTTCCAAATTCTTTAGGCCTGGTTTCTGAAGCCAGATTCGATCGGAAAAAAGGGGATCGCAGATTGAGGATGCCGGGTTTTCATTGAGAATCTGAACAGGTTTGCCAGCCTGTTTCAACTGAAGCATGACGGTGAGTAGAAATGAGTCAAATTCCAGAGATGTACCGATTCTGTAGGGCCCTGGCCCGACAATCAGAATGCTTTGGGGCAGGGGGGAATATTCCGGATCTTCATATTTTGAGAGGAAATGAATGGGGGAAGGATCCCTGCGGGTTCCTCCAAAGCGGTTGATGGAGCGGGGACAGGAACCCTCAACTTCTCCCATGGCTTCCTCAAGAGTCGTGCCAAGGCATAGGGATTCTCCCAAAGACTGCATATTGGGGCCGGTTTTCCCCAGGCAACCGGGAAATCTCTCAAACTGAAACAGAGGGGTTTTCTGGGCAAAGAAATTCAGTCTTGGCTCGTGAGCATACTCGGGGAAGTCCTTTAAGGTTTTTCCCAGAAGCAGCTGGGCAGTGATGTAGGCAATCGGCCAGCCGGTGATGCGGGAAGCCAGGCAGGATGAGCGGGATAGCCTCAGATTCATCTCCAGAACAAAGAATTCCGTTCTCTTCGGATTGAGGGCAAACTGGATATTGGCTTCCCCTAAAAGTTCGAATTCATTCGCAAGTCTCAGGGCAGCTTCGCGCATGGAGTAATAAAGCGAGGCGGGCAGGGTCGTGGGGGGGCAGATGACTTTGGAATCTCCAGTATGAATTCCGGCCGGATCAAGATTTTGAAGGGCAGCAATGACAAGGGATGAGCCGTTGGAATCCCTCACGACTTCAAATTCAAACTCGGTGAAGCCCTCCAGATAGTGATGGAAATGAAAGCTGGTTGTCGGGAAGGCTATGAGAAGATTTTCCAGTTCGCTCTGGGTGCGAAGGATATGGGCCTTGAGCCCTCCCAGACTTTCTTCGGTTCTGGCCAGAAGCGGGAATGTCCCGGGATCGGATGAAGGGCATTTGAGGCCCATTCCTGAAACCGCCAGATCAAACTCCTGGCGGCTTTCCGAGCGTCGGATCTGTTCAGGAGGAGTGCCGGCAAAGAGGCTTTTTAGGGATGGGGTTTCCAGAGCGCAGTTCAGGGCAGTCTGACCCCCGGCATGACAAAAAATCAGATCGGGAGGAGATTTTTGTACGATTGATTGAAGCTCTTGGGCCTGAACCGGGGCAATGAATACCCGATCGGCAAATCCTGGCTGAAGCTGGATGGAGGCACTGTTGTTGTTAAGAACCCAGGCTTCATGGCCAAGGTTTTGAATGGCCCGGATGGTTTGAGTGCCAGAGCTTTCAAATTCACCGCCCTGAGAGGGGAAGATGGGGCCGGATCCCAGAACCAGAATGCGCATGGCTCATCATAAAGGCTTGGGTTGTTTTTTCCCAAAGTTCTCTTGGACCGGGTTCTCCTTCAGGGTGAAACTGCACAGCACACTGGGGAAGATGCTGGTGGCGAAGCCCCTGAATATATCCTGGCCAGACATCTTCAAACCAGATTTCCCACCCGTCTGGAAGAGGCTGAACCGGGACTCCATAGCCATGGTTCTGGGCAACCTGCCAGATCCGGTTTGAGGGCTTTTCTAAAACGGCAAAGCGGGAACCATGTTCAGAAAACTCCAGCTTTTCCACTTTAAGCTCAAGAGCAAGGGCGAGAAGTTCAAACCCCAGGCAGATTCCAAGGAAGGGCTGTTTCAGGGAGAGAAGCTTCTGGATTTCCTGAATCTCATTTTGCAGGGAAAACGGGTTTCCGGGTCCATTTCCATAAAAACCGGCAAAGTGGCTTAGCTCTTCAAGGGAGGCACGCGGGAGGAGCTTTCCGGGTTGAGGGCTATCCATACTCTTTGGGGTGCGCAGCTCATAAATCCATTTCAGGGGTTGATGAGGCTGGAAGAGAGGAAGGCCCCAGTGTTTGCAGAATTCAAGCAAATGGACTTCGGGAGCAATGGCAATGACTCCGCTGGCCTGAATCTGTTGACTTTGCCACTGTTCTTCGAGGGGATGGGTTCCTGGATTCGGATGGGTGAAGAACAGAATCTGTCCCGAATAGGAAGGATCCGTCAGAGCCTCCAGAAAGCCGCAGAATCCTTCCACCAGGACGATTTCATGAGCCGGCAGCTGTGAGCCGACGAGAAAAACTCCATCAGGCCTCATCAGTTTCATCAACAAGAACCAGATTCTGCATCTGCTGATTCAGATCATCTTCAGCATAGCTTCTGGGTTTGAAGAGAGGGGCAATCAGAGCGTAGCCAACAGGAGTCAGGTAGAGGGTGAAGAAAGTTGCCATGCCGAGTCCTCCGAAGACAACCCAGCCAATGGCGGAACGGGCTTCACTGCCGGGGCCGGTGCTTAAAATCAGGGGAAGGCTTCCGATTACGGTGGATAAGACCGTCATCATGACGGGCCGGAAGCGGACTTTGACTCCACGAATGATGGAGTCTTCAACACTGAGACCTTTTTCCCTGAGCTGATCCATGAACTCTACCAGCAAAATGGCATTTTTGGTGATCAGGCCCACAAGCATGATCAGGCCGATCTGGGAATAGAGATTGATGGACTGGCCGGTCAGGGCAAGAGCATAGACGGCGGCAGCCAGACCGAAGGGCACAGTGAAGATCACGATCAGGGCACTGCCAATGCTCTCAAACTGGGCGGCAAGCACCAGAAAAACAATCAGAAGTGCCAGGCCGAAGGTAATGGCCACATCGTGGCTGGCCTGTTCGAGATCGGCGGCATCTCCCAGAAACAGGATGGCTGTACCGGAGGGCAGAATTCTGTTTCCAATCTGCTGTACCTGTTGCATGGTTTCGGATAGTACGGCATCGGCTTTGAGATCGATTCTGATTTCAATGGCCCGCCTTTGTTCGTGGCGGTTGAGCTCGGCAGCCACGCCGCTTTCTTCAATGCTCACGAAGGCCAGAAGAGAAATCAGCTCCCCATCCTGATTGGGAATGTAAAGGCTCAGAAGATCCTGAGGATCCTTGATGCTGCCTTCCATGGAGCCCAGAATGACGGGCACCCCTTCATCATCAATATTGAAATCGGTGACTTCATAGCCGTCCACCATGGCTCTGAGGGTCTGGGAAATAGCTTCGACAGAGACTTTGAGGTCGGTAGCCTTGTCCCGGTCAATCGAAAAGGAGAGTTCTGGCTGGGAGGTGTCAAACATGACCCGGGTACGGGTGATGGAGGGGATTTCCTTTTCGACGGTTTCGGCCAGTTTTTCGGCGGCTGTCAGGATATTGGGGAAATTGTCGCCGGTGATGGCAAGTTCGAGCCCGCCACCTCCAGCCCCCCGGATGCCCAGGCTGTTGGCATTTCGGATCATGACCTGAATGCCTGCCAGTTTGTCGGTTTCATTCTGGATGGCCTGGCTTAACTCCATTTGGGACACAGTACGTTCTTTCCAGGGTTTGAGGGTGGCAACGGTATAGGCCCGGTTTTTATCCCACTGCCCAATGGTGGTGTACATGGTGTCAATGATTCCTGCGTCCTGATAAGGTTTCAGAATAGCTTCAACCTGCTCACTCATCCCATCGCTGAACAGAAGGGAAGAGCCATCAGGACCGGTGGCCATAACCCTTAGAACCCCTCTGTCTTCCTCGGGCAGGAGCTCCTGGGGCAGGTGTTTGAGAAGATCGAGGCTGAAGAGGGACAGAAGAATACAGACGAACAGAACCGGGTAACGGAATTTGAGGCAGAATTTGAGGCTCCTTGAGTAAAGAGAGGAGAATTCATCTCCTGAATCTTCAAGAAGCCGGCGAACTGGTTTGAAAAGAGGGTGATTTTCTCTGGCATTGGGCAGGCGGGAGGCCAGCATGGGGCATAGAGTGAGGGCTACAAATGAGCTGATGCTGACAGCAATGGCCAGGACCAGCCCGAACTCCCGGAAGAGCTGACCGGTCTCACTGGGCAGGAAGGCAATCGGCAAAAACACGGAGGCCAGGGTAACGGTGGTTGCAATGACGGCGAAAAAAACCTGATTGGTCCCGGCAACAGCTGCGGCCAGGGGGCCGGCTCCGTGTCTTCGGTGGCGCTGGATGTTCTCAAGGACAACAATGGCATCATCCACAATCAGGCCGGTTGCCAGCACCATGGCAAGCAGGGTCAGAAGATTGATCGAGAGTCCCATGAGCCAGATGGCGGCAAAGGTTCCGATCAGGGCGATGGGAATGGTGACGGCCGGAACGAGGGTTGCAAAGAACTGGCCAATGAAGAGGGCAATGATCAGAACAACCACAAGAACGGAAATCAGCAGACTGGAAATGACTTCTTCGATAGCTCCCAGGATGAATTCAGCATCGTCGGCAGTAGTGAAGATTTCCAGTTCGTTGAGACGTTCGTTGAGATCCCTGAGGACGACTTTCACTCCGTCGGAAATGGCAATCGTATTGCCCCCGGCCTGTCTGACAATATCAAGTCCGATAACCAGGTGGCCGTTGAGACGGGCGTAGGACTCGGTGTCTTCAGGGCCGAAGAAGGCGGTGGCAATGTCACCGAGCCGGACATTTTCCCGGATATAGAGTTTCAGCAGCAGATCCGGATCGACTACAGTTGCATTGGCGCGGACCAGAAAATCCTGCTCGATGGATTCAAAACTTCCGGCAGGAACGTCCAGGCGGGCGTTTCTCAGAGTCTGGGCAACTTCAGCCACGGATACCTTGAGGCTTGACATGCGGGCAGGGTTCAGAAGAACTCTGAGCACGCGCTGCTGGTTTCCGCTTAAGCGGACTTCGGCAATGTCTGGTACGGCCATCAGGGCCGGGATGACATCCTTTTCCACCCTTTTTGCGAGTTCTTCCTTGGTCAGGGAATCACTGATGGCGGCAAGCTGAATGATGGCCTCGGCATCGTCATTGGCCTTGATGACGAAAATATTCTCGACGTTTTCCGGAAGCTGTCTCTGGTTGCGGCTGACGGCTTCACGGATGTCGTTGGCGGCATCATTGATATTCACCCCAGGCTGGAGTTCCACCCGGACCCGGCAGCTGTTTTCCTCACTGCCGGAGCGCATGGTTTTAATTCCCTGCACTCGGGCAATGGCGCTCTCCAGAACGCTTGTTACCTCTGTGTCCAGAGTTTCCGGGGATGCTCCGTCATAGCTTGCCCTGACCGTAATCTGGGGACGATCCACATCGGGAAGCTCCCGAATCTCCACATTCATGAGGGCGGCGGCTCCAGCGACCATGACCAGAAGGTTGATCACGACCATCAGGACGGGGCGGCGGATGGCAAGAGATGCCAGGGATTCCTGATATGGCATGGCCCTACTCCTGAACTTTCAGTTGTCCGGTGAGCACTTCCCGCCCGTCTCTTAAGCGCTCTGCTCCGGCGACGACGACAGGCTCATCAGCCTTGAGTTCAGCTTCTACCATGACATAGCCACGGGAGCGGGCAATGACACGGGCCATGACCTTGTGGGACTTTCCTTCGCGCACGACCCAGACATAAGAACCTTCCCGGCTCCACTTGAGGGCGATTTCCGGAATGGATGGGTAGGTCGCTCCGGTGAAATCGAGACTGACTTCAAAGGACATTCCCGATTTGAGGCGGTCCCTGGGATTGGGAATCAGGGTTCTGAGCTGGATGGTTCTGGTCAGGGGATCGACTCTGGTATTGATGGCTTCGACTGTCCCGGCAAACTGTTCATCGGGGAAGGCTGGAGTCCTGGCAAAGACCTTCATTCCGGGTTTGATGGAATCAATCAGGATTTCCGGAATTTCAAAATCAACCTGAATCCGGCTTTGATCATCTAAGGGGGCAATTTCTGTACTGGCTGTGATCCGATCCCCCGGATCCACTCTTGGGATACCAACGGTTCCGTCAAACGGGGCCAGCACGGTTCTCTGGGTCAGGGCAAGCTGGGCCTGCTTGAGGACGACTTCGGCAACATCGACGGCAGCTCTGGCCGCAACGACCTCGTTTTCGGCAATCGCATTTCCCTTGGCTGCGGAATCATAGCGCTTCAAGAGAACCCGGGCTTCGTTCAAGCGAACCTGAGCAAGTTCTACGGCCAGTTTTTCATCCCGATCATCCAGTCGAACCAGAACCTGTCCCTGTTTGACACTTTCCCCCCCCTTGAAGAGGACTTCTAAAATTTCCTCGGATACCGGGGGATGCAGACTAACGGATTTATGGGCCCGTCCTGTCCCAACCGAACGGAAGGTTTTCGCATCGTGCATCTCAAGAACAGGTTTGACAACGACTCTGACCTGCATTTGGGATGCGGGTTTTCTGGCTTCAAGTCCTCCGATTTCCTGCTTGTTTCCAAGAGCACCGGAATACCAGATGAAAAAAGCCAGGGCAGGGGTAAACAGAAGTCCGAGAAGTTTGGGTATGGCCATAGATTTCCTGATGGGAACGATTGGTTTATTGAAAATGGATTTCATTATAAAGGGAGCCTGGGACTTCCAGGGCTCCTTTCCACTTTAGTTCAACAGAACATGGAGCCTGTTCTGAAAATTGTCGGTGACTGGCATGAAATGAAACGGAAGGAGGTTTTGAGAGTGCTAGAATGAAGATATGAAGAATCTCAGAGTCCGGGTCGCCGGTTTTTTGAAGCGTGGTGGAAAATTTCTGGCAGCAGAGCATACCAAGAACGGAGTCAGTACCTTACTGCTTCCCGGAGGCGGAGCTGACGGGGGAGCGGATTCCATCAAGGAGGATCTTGCCCGGGAGTTTCAGGAAGAGCTCGGCATGCATGTTGAAGTTGGATGCCTGATTTCTGTGGCTCAGTCCATACATCCGGAAGGAAAACGCAATATTCTGCATCTGATCTTTGAGGTATTCAGTGAGGATGAACCCAGAATTACCGGCGAAGATACCAGAGTGACCGGATATCGTTTTGTGGATAAACCCCAGGAGTTGGAGTTTCGCCCTGATATCCTGTCGCATTTGCTTGAACTGCTGAGTCTGGATTCCTATAATACTCTAAATGTAGAATGCCCGAACTGGCTTGAAGAAAGGACGAATCCTTGAAGCTGAAATTCTGGGGAGTGTCGGGCTCAATAGCCTCTCCCTGCACGTCCTCCCAGATTCGCGACAAGGCGAAGCGCCTCCTCATGGCCGCAAAACCGGAAGATCTGGGCAGTGAAGAAGCTGTCGAGAATTTTCTGAATCGCCAGCCTCACAGCAGTATTGGCACGTACAAGGGCTCCACAAGCTGCGTTCAGGTCGAAACAGACTACGGGCATAGTCTGATTTTCGATGCAGGTACAGGGATCAAGAACCTGGCGGGAGCTTTGCTTGGCGGTCCCTGTGGGAAGGGACAGGCAGAGCTGTGGCTCTTTTTATCTCATTTGCACTGGGATCATATTCAGGGTTTTCCTTTTTTCGTTCCGGCTTACATTCCGGGCAATAAAATTCATGTGAAAGGGGTCATTTCGGATCTGGAAAAGAAGTTTAAAAGCCAGATGTCCTACCCTTATTTTCCGGTACTTTTTGAACACCTTGCAGCCAGCTTCGATTTTGAGGAGCTGCAGGAATCTTCTATTCTGGAGCTGGATAAGAACGTATCGATTGGCAATGAAAGGCTTTATCACCCCCAGGTGACCCATGCTTTTTCTGTGATTCAGAAGAACGGCAAGAAAATTGTCTATATGACAGACTCTGAATTCAACCTCACCAATATGCAGCTGATTCAGAATGCCGTTGATTTCTGCAAGGATGCAGATGCCTTCATCTTCGACTGTCAGTTCACTTTTGCCGACTGTATCAGCAAGATGGACTGGGGGCATTCTTCGGTCTTTACCGGAATTGATATTGCGACTTCAGCCAATGTGAAGGAGCTTTTTCTCTTTCATCATGAACCTTCCTACGATGATTCCAAGATCGATCAGATCATTGAAGAAGCGATCAAATACAGGGCCGTTGCGGGCAATCGTGATTTGAAGCTGACCGGAGCCTATGAGGGCCTTGAACTCGAAATCTGATTTGAACCGGCTTGACTCACTGATATGTGCTGGGCTTTTTCATTCAGTTGAGTGAAATGCCTGGTTTCAAAGGTCATTTCCTTTTTCAGCATCTTCGGGATTTTTGCTCTCTGTGGATAGAAAACGGCGTCTTGAACGTGGGAGTAATCCAATTTGACTACCCGGGTTTGTTTCTCGTAAACGTCTTCATTTTCACCTGGGATTGACAGGTCAATATCGCGAATCAGCTCTGCCAGAGAAGCCTGGAATGGAATTGTCAGAAGAGTGAGTTCATGTGTTTTCACCAGAATGAAAAAAAGCGTCACTATGGATGCATTCATGAAAAAGAACCGGGAAATCAGAATTCAGCCAGGGCATCTTCCTCGGATTTGTGAATGCTCAGAATGCTGGTGAGCTGAAGCAGATCAAAAATTCCGTATACCTCTTCAGTCAGATTGGTGAACTTGATATCGCCACCTTTGGACTGAGCGGTTTTGTAGCTTGACATGATCACACCCAGGTGGGTAGACACAATGAAGCTGATGCCGGCAAAATTCAGGACCAGTTTGTGATTGCCAGCCGAGAATTCATCGGAAAACAGATTCTTGAAGTTTTCCAGGACAGTCATATCCAGACGGCCCTTCAGCTCCAGAACAACAGCGCCTTTATCTGCGGCTTCTTCACGGCGAATAATCAATGGATTTGACATCAGGACAGACCTCCATCTTAAAAAACTGAATTATGCTAACATGACCTGCATGAGGGAACAATGCTAAGAACCGTCATTTTCTGGATTCTGGCGACGCTTCCGGCGGCTGGTCTGGGCTGGCTTGCAGGTAGCGCTCTGGAGCTGGAGTCGGTCCGTACCTCTGTTAAAGATTATCTTCTGGAGTCTGAAAGTCTGGCGCGGGGGTTTCATGACGGATTAGGTGGTTTGAAAGAACAGATCCGGCAAGCCTATATTTCCGACGAAGTCCAGAAATTTTCCCGTCCGGGGATGCGTAAGGCCTGGGCCGCGGATCGCAAGGAAGATTCCCAGAACTCTGTTTTAAGGATTATGTCTGCCAGCGTGGACTTCAGGGATGGGGAAGTCCGGGTTCGCGAAGTCTTTGATTCTCACAAACCTGCCGCAATCTGGGAAAAAGTTCTGGATATGCTGGCGAAAGAAGCTCTCAAGCGTAGCAGGGAATACCGGGAAGAGGGAGATGCCAAGCTTCAGGGTATGGTGGGGATGCTGATGAAGGGAAGTGGTCTGGGGGAGCTCACCGAACCCGGGCAGTTTCATGAGCTTTCCTTTCTGGGTTCTCCTTCTCTTTTCTACTGGAATGTGATCCACAAGCGCTGCCCTGCAGCTGTGACCAGGGGGACCGGGGCCGAAGAATGTGTGAGGGGGCTGTTTCTGGCCGAAATCGACCTGCTCAATTACTCCAGAGATTATTTTGCTTCCCGTTCCGCGATTCAGGATGATCTTGGGCGAGCTGCCGTGTTTTCTGATCCCGATGGCAATATCCTCCAGCTTTTCCCTTTCAGGGAGGAGCACAATGCAGATCTGGCCGAGGCTTTCAGGCGGGCCCTGCTTTTGAGAACAGCGGTTCTCGAAGAAGGTGAGCGGTTTTCTGTTCTGGCTCGCCCGGCCAGTGGTCTGAAGCATGCGGCAGTCGCCCTTTGGGCCAGGGACAGCCGTATTCTCTATGGGATCGCTCCCGAAAAGCTTCCCTTGGCTGGCGCACTTCTGGGCTGCCTTCTGGCCCTGGCTTTGGCGATATTTGCCCGGATTCTCTATCAGAGCCAGCCTGTTTCAAGGGGTTGAGACTCGGATATGGGTGCGGTTTTCTTGGCCTGAATATCAGGATCCGGCTTTTTATGAAGACTGTTGTTGGTATAGAGGTGCAGGGAGAGGTGAGGCAGGCTCACTTCAGCAAGTACGGTTTCGCTCTGAAGTAGTCCTTCAATAACTTTCAGTCGGATTTTCTGATCTGAGGTGACTTGCTCAATCCTTTCGCTTAGCAGGGAAAGAGTTATATGCCATTCCTGTTTTTCCCGTGGGCCCAGAGCTTTCAGAACTCCAAATGGCGGGGTTGCAGTCTGGAGTCTGGGTTCGCGCAGGCGCGCTTCAGACCAGGTATAGAAATCCTTGAGTTTTTTCAGGTTGGCCGCTGAACTGGCAGTCATCTGGCGGATCTGGCGCACGATTTCACCCTCCTGAATCAGGAGGTGATTCTGGCGGGAGCTTTTCCAGTTTTCTTCTTCACTTGTGCGTATTGAGGTCATCAGATCCTGGATTTTCTGGTTCAGTTCACTCAGAAGGGTCTGATGACGCTGATTGATTTCTCTTAGAAGGAAAAGCCATGTTTCTTCCTGATAGAGAAGCTTTTGCCTGAGTTCGGCGAGCATAGGGTAATAACGGGTTTTCAAGGCCTTTGCCGAAAGGAGTTCGAGTTCTTTTCTAAGATTGGTGATGGATGTGTGCAGGCTTCTGAGTCCGTTCTGGCTCAGAACGGCTCTTTCCATATGACTGGAATTCAGTTTCCGGAATTGCTGAAAGCGGGCCATGGACTCACTGATGGTCAAATTCTTCTGACGGGCTTTCAGAAAATCTGTGAAATGCCGGCAAAGTTGCAGGCTGTCCTGGAACTGTTGCCAGTGAAGCTGGAACCAGCGCTGCTCAATACGTTCCATTTTTTGGGCAGCATCCGGACGGTCTGCTTGAGCAATACAGAAAGGAATGCAGAGAAAAAAGACCAGAATTTTGCCCATATCACCATGATTATCGTCGAAGTTCATACAAAAAGTAATGCAAAAGCCCTGATTTTGAACTCTTGAAATCGTGGGCACGCTGTGTTTTAATTTTTGCCTTAAAATTTGGGAGAAATTTTATGTATACGCTGGTCACTGCTGTTCATCTCATCGTTTCCATTCTGATGATTGTCGTCGTTTTGTTTCAGGCTGAAGAGGGCGAAGGCCTTTCGGGTGCATTTGGAACCTCGGCAAGCAGTAGTGGAGGACGGGGTGCCATGTTCGGTAAAAAAGGTGCGGCTGGTGCCGTTGCCCGTTTTACGGCCGGTCTCGTCATGATTTTCATGGTGACATCCTTCAGTCTTTCCCTGATGGCGAGCAAAGACATGGTTGACCGGACGGAATATGCTCCCATGGTGCCTGTACAGGCTCCTGCCCAGTAAGACAGATCCAAGAAAATGCCGGTTGGGCAAGTCTTGTCAGACTTGCCCAACCGGCATTTTTTCTTTGTGGTGAAAAGGAACAGAGGGGCATGGCCGGGACCGAAATTTCTGGTATGCGACTTACAAAAACTCTTCTGCTTTTTAGTCTGACCTCTCTGCTTTCAGCCCGCCAGTCATCTGTCTGGCTGGGAGAAGAACTTCAACTCCAGACAATTCTGATGGAATCGCCAGCCCTGTTTCGGGAGGTTCTGGACAGCAGGGCCAGGCAGAGTGGAGTATTTCTGATTGTGGAGACTCCACCGGCATGTGGAAAGGAGTTAGGCTCCTGGGTCAGGGCAGAGGGTAAAGTCTGGCTTCAGTCCATGCAGAATGGAGTGGACACAGCCTTTGGCCGCATGGGTCAGGATGGCCCGTTTCAGGTATCCTTTGCGGAGGCGACCTTTACTCTTCGGGCCTGCCGGAACGGAGAAACGAAAGAGGATTCCGTCATGCTCCAGGCTTTTGGGCATCCGGAATGGGCCAGCGGCCGCGATCTGCTCTCCGATGTGGCGGATTCTCTCCTGAAGGCCTCGCGGGATCTTGTCAGTTCCCGGCTTAATTCCCCCCGCGAAATGTCTTCTGATCAATGACGTGGGGCCAGGCTTCTTCGAAGGTGACTCTGCCCATATCAAGAAGGTTCTTCAGGGACTGATCCAGGGCAATCATGCCCTCTTTCTTGCTTGTTTCAATCATGGTCTGAAGCTGCTCGGTTTTTCCATCCCGGATGATGTTTTTGACGGCAGGGGTTGCAATCAGAACTTCACAGGCAGGGACCCGTTCCTTCCCGTTTTTATGCCTCAGAAGCCTTTGGGAAATGATGGCTCTCAAGTTGAAGGCAACCTGCTTTCGGATATGGGCCTGCTGTTCCTCGGCAAAAAAGTCCATCAGCTGTTCGACGGCGGTTGTGGAAGTCGGCGCATGCAGGGTTGTCAGAACCAGGTGACCGGTACCGGCCAGGGTCATGGCTGTTTCCACGCTTTGCTGATCGCGAAGCTCTCCGACCAGAATCACATCGGGATCCTCGCGAAGAGTTGCCCGGATTCCCATGGGGAAGGAAGGAACATCTCTTAGAATCTCCCTTTGTGAAATATAGGAAAGCTTGGAGTTATGGATGTACTCAATCGGATCTTCAATGCAGATGATGTGCTTGTGATAGAGCAGGTTGATGTAGTGAATCATGGCGGCGAGCGTGGAAGTCTTGCCGGAACCGGTCGGGCCGGTCAGAATGACCAGTCCTGTTTCCATGTTGGCCAGTTTCTGCATGATGTTCACAGGCAGGTTCAGGGATTCAAACGTAGGCAGTTTTTCAGTAATGAAACGCCCGGCAATTTCATAGCCCAGGCGGGTTTTGAAGATATTGAGGCGCAGACGGCGGCCTTTGTCGGACTCGTAGGAGCTGTCCACCTGGTGATTGGTTTCCAGGTAGCGGACCAGTTGCTGAGAGAGAAGCTGACGCACAATCAGAACCAGGTTTCCCGTACTCAGGGCAGGGTGGCGCATGGTGATCAGTTTGTTCTGAACCCTGAGGATTGGAGGATGGCTGATTTTGAGGTGGATGTCAGAAGCGGAAAGATTGCAGGCCTGTTCAAACATCTCATCGACGGAGATGGGATAGGCGTTCAGGCCTTCAGCTTCGGGAAGTTTGACGTGATACAGACTTTCCATTCCCAAAGCCTGCTGAATGACGATCTGCTGAGGTCCACCAGATGCGGGGGCAGAGGCTTTATCATCATGGATGGTCAGTTCAATCTGGGAAAGAATCGGGTGACTTTTTTCCAGTTCTCGCTTCAGGACTCCCTGATTGGCCAGTCTTAGCTGGCGGATGCAGTTCCAGGGGTTGTTGTCGGTCTGGGTCTGGATTTGATGCAGCAGGGACTCGGCCCCTTTGGCCCCGATGCTTTCGAGGGTTCGCAATGACCAGAAGCGGATATTGTTGCTGTCACTGATTGCCCCGGACAGAAGAGAAACCAGAGGATGGAATTTCTGGAGGGGCAGAAGTTCGCTGGCTTTCTGGCGGACTTCCCACATGGAATTGTCAAAAGCTTCCAGCAGAACTTCCGGCGAATCCTCACTTTGAAGGATGGCAGCGGCTTCCAGAGCCATCATGCGGTGCTCCTTACTGGGGCTTTCCCTCAGGATGGATGCAATTGCCGGAAGGGTGGAAGGCTCACGAAGCTGGATGAGGCTTTTCAAAGACCAGAAAATCTGATTGCCGCTTTTGCTTTCCAGTCCTTCCAGAAGAGCGGGGATGGCATAGGTGCCCAGTTGGCAGAGCTTCTCCATGGCCTGGCGTCTCAGGCCCCATTTGGGGTCTTCAAAGCATTTCAGAAGGAGGCGGGCACAGAGCTGGGAGGGGTAGGTTCCAAGATGGGAGATAGCCATATAGCGGGTTGGATAGTGTTCACTCTGAAGCAGAGTCTTTGCCCGCTCCAGAATGGTGTCATTCAGAGCGGATTCCAGAACCCTGAAGAGAGTCTCGGCAGTACGCACATCCGGTTCCTGTTCCAGAATCTGAATCATTTCCTCAAACTGGGTGCGGACCAGTTTTTTCAGGCTTCGGTGAACTTCTTCATGGATGAAAAAGGATTCTGTCCGCAAAAAATTGAGCAGGGTGCGGACAATCCGGGGCTCATCGATTTCTCCCAGATTGGAGACGGCAAAAATCTGCAGTTCCTCGTTTTTTGGATCCAGTTTGAAGAAGTTGGAAAAGCTCTTGATGGCTTCCGGGCCCAGCAGGCGGGCGAGAATGCGGAAAGTCCAGTATCGCTGATGGGAGTTTCCGTGCTGAAAGCGCTCTTCCAGAAAGGGGACGACTTCCCGGCCCAGTTTCAGGAATCCCTGGCAGGCCCGTTCCCGCACATCCCAGGATTCATCCCCCAGAGCTAGATACAGGAAAGGCTGGGATTCGGAGAGAATCGGGGCATCGATCAGACGTTCAAGAGTCCGTTTGCGGATGCTGGCATCCGAGGCTTCGTAGATACGCCGCAGGCTACAGACCTCCTGGCCGCTTTTGAGCTGAAAGAAGACAAAATCTGCCCAGAAGCAGCCAGTTTGAACCAGTTCGGTTTCTTTGGCATTCTCGGTAGCCTGCATCAGTATATCCAGGCCTTCAGGCCCCATCTGGGCCAGACTCAGGGCGGTCTGGCGTCTTTCATTCCATTCGGCCTGAACCAGAGCGTTCAGGATCTGGCTCACGATTTCCTGGGGAGGTTTTTGCAGGAGTTTGTCTAAATTGTTCATGAGGGCAAGGATACACCATGAATACACCGGGTCGGAATTGGGGCGTGGTAGAATTCCCTTATGCTTAGAATCGGAATGCTTCCGTTTACCAATGGCGTTGTGCCCAATGCCCGTTTTCACCCGGAAAATGCTTTGCTGGTGTTTGAAGTCCCCTCGCGGCTGAACCGGGCGATTGCTGGCGGTGAACTTGATATCTCGGCAGTTTCCTCCTTTGAGGCCTTAAGAAACTCTGATCAGTATCTCATCTGGCCCCATCTTCTGATCGCGGCCAGAGAAGAAGCCGGTTCGGTCTTTCTGGTCACGAAAAAACGGCTTTCAGAGATTTCAGGCGGCCGGATTCTTCTCAGTGGAGCCAGTGAAACATCGATTCATCTGGCCCAGCTTCTTTTGTCCCATCTTGGTGTGGATACAGAGTTTATCTATCAGGAGCAAGAGGATTTGCAGACCGAGACCGTAAGCCAGATTTTTTCCTCTTATGACGGCGCAGTTTTGATCGGGGATCATGCCCAGACCATGCTTGGGGAGGAGCAGGTGATCTGTCATGACCTGGCGACTCTTTGGAAATCTGTAACCGGACTCCCCTTTGTCTTTGCCCTATGGGTGATTCGTAAGGACTCCTACCAGAAATTCCCACAGGAAATCCTGAAAGCTCTGAGTGCACTGACATCCTCGGCAGCCTGGGGTCAGATGCATCTCAAGGAACTTTGGGAAAAGGATTCGCGACATCTGAGTTACCGGGATTTTGTCGATTTTCTCGGTCGCAAACTGCACTATTTTCCGGAAGCCAGAGACTGGCTGGGACTGGCCGTTTTTGCCCGGGAACTTCTGAAGGCCGGGTTTCTTGAAAAATCTCCCTGCCTGGAGTACCTGAATGTCTGAATGGATATGGCTGGGGCTTATCCTGCTAACTTTGTGGCCCTGGTGTTTTTATCCCGCCTGTCTGCTTCTTTTTCCTAAAAAAGGTTTTGTGGGTGCTCTGGAAGACCGTACCGAAGGGGTTTTACGTATTTGTCTGAATCAAATTCCCCGTAAGGAATGGCTTGATGTCTGGAATCGGACTCTGGAGAAATTCCCTGAAATAAGGCTTGAGATTGGCCTGGACGGCTTTTCTGATAAAGGCTGGCTTTCCGGGCTGACCTGCCCAGAGCGGGTCCGGGTTTTTTGCTTTGAAGTCCGGGTGGGCAAAAGTGCCTTGCTCAACGTGATGGCTTCTCAAAGTGAAATCCAGGCCGGTCTTTTGTTTCTGGCAGATGCGGACACCCATTTTCAGCCGGAAGATCTGCGGACACTTTCCCGGGCCCTTGGAGAAGAGGTTGGACTCGTTGCCGCTGAAGTCGAATATGAAGAAGCTGAAGCTTTTGAAATCCGTTATATGAAATGGGAAAATCGTCTGAGAAGAGAAGAAAATGCCCGCGGTTTTCATGCTGGCCTGTCCGGGGCTCTGATGTGTTTGAGAGTTGCTGACTTTCAGCCCTTGCAGGCAGACTGCCCTTCCGATATGGAGCTGTGCCTCCAGCTGGTTTGTCGCGGAAAGCCTTCGATAGCCCTGCCTGAAGTCAAGGTTTTCGAGTCTTTGGCTCACCGTGATCTTGCCCGAAGGCGTACCCGGACGCTGATTCGCGGATTCCGCTGCGTCCTGCGGTATATTCCGATTCTTTTGGAAGCCCGAGCTTTCAATACAGTGTTTTCCCTGATCTTTCGTAAGATTCTGAGATGGTTGTCTCCGGTTTTTCTGCTGCTGTCATTTCTGATAGCGTTTCAGACGGGCCACCCGGCAGTGTTCTTGATTGGGACGCTTCTGGTCCTTCTTAGACTCATCGGTCCTTCTCGCGGTATGTATCTGATACAGGCCTGGCTCTTGGCGATCTGGGATATTCTAAGAGGTCGAAAGCATGTGGCCTGGTAAATCGTACAGTTTCTGAACCGGAGGCGTGCCATGAAGCTTAATCTGTGGGTCCCGTTTATGCTGTTTTCTTCTCTCCTTGCAGCCAAACCCCTGATGGCTGATGATACGATAGCCAATATTGTGGAGGAAGCAGGCCCGTCCGTAGTCAATATTGTTTCCCGCAAAAACCTCAGGATGCCTTCGGTAAGAAGGGTTCCAGGCTATTATGACTATTACTACGTGAATCCCAATAACATCATTCCCCAGAAGGGGGAAGGCTCAGGGTTTATCTATGATGCCAATGGATTCGTTCTGACCAATCATCATGTGATTGAAGGGGCGGATGAAATCCTGATTAACATGCATGATGGCAGGCAGTACCGGGCAGTTCTGCATGGTGGCGATCCCCGTCGGGATATTGCCATCCTGAAGATTGAGGACAGAAACTTTTCCGGCTTTGATGCTTCTGAAGTTGCCCGTTTAGGGGACAGTAATGATTTGAGGGTTGGCCAGTGGGTGATTGCCATCGGCTCTCCTTTCAGTCTGGACAAAACGGTTACGGTAGGAATTGTCTCTGCCAAGGGGCGTAAGCTTTCAGCGGATGAAGATGCGGATTATTCCAACCTCATTCAGACCGATGCCTCGATCAATCCTGGAAATAGCGGGGGTCCTCTTCTGAATCTGAAGGGCGAGGTCATCGGAATCAATACGGCCATCAATGCCGCTGGACAGGGGCTTGGGTTTGCCATTCCGATCAATCTGGCCCGTCGGGTGACTTCGGATTTGGCCCAGTTCGGAAGAGTCAGGCGCTCCTGGCTTGGGGTGGAGATGTCCGGGGTGGATCAGGAATCCTATCGCTATCTGGGGCTGAAATCTCCCCGCGGGGTTGTTATTCGTCGGGTTGTGGCTAAAACTCCGGCAGAAAGGGCGGGGCTCCAGCCTGGTGATGTGATTCTGAAAATGAATGGCACCCTGATTGAAGATCCAAGCATTCTGATTGAGAAGATTCAGGAGGTTCCGGTTGGCGAAGAAGCCCGGCTCCTGATTGTTAGAAAAGGCGAAGAAATGACTCTTATGGTCAGACTTGAAGAAATGGGCCATAAGGTTAAGGCCGAGATTCCGGTTTCCGGAGATTTGGGTGTGAAAGCAAAGACTCTTCGTCCGGAAGACATACAGAAGTTTTCCCTGCATCAGGGAACTGAAGGAGTTCTGCTCGAAAAGGTCCGGCCTGGCCTGAAAGGCTGGACACTTGGACTCAGGAATGGAGATATTGTTGTTCAGCTGGATCGCCGTTCGATTCAGAGTGCCGAAGATTTTTATGCCGGTATGGACGGCCTGCAAAAAGATGGGAATCATTTACTGGTCTTGATTCGGGATGGATATCTGACCTATCTTGAGATTTAAAGCGCAGGTAGAACCTGTGAATGAAATCGGGAGTCTGTTTTGGCCCATATTCTTGTGGTGGATGATTTAAGTGAGATCCGCCATGTGCTGAGAATTACTCTTGAGTCCAGGGGGTATACTGTTAGTGAGGCAGAAAACGGCTGTGAAGCCCTGCTCCATCTGAATGAAAATCAGGTGGATCTGATGATCACGGATATCACCACGCCGGATATGGATGGCATTGAATTGATTCGGAAAGTTCGCAGAGGAAAACCCGAAGTCAGAATTGTGGCGATTTCCGGGGGCGGAATCTACGTGCGTCAGACCAATGCAGGATCCATTGTGGAAAGAATCGGGGTGGATGCTCTCATTCCCAAGCCGCTGGCCCTAAGGAATGTCATCTTTACGGTGGAAAAACTGCTGCCACCTTCTTCTTGAGGGACTCAGAATGAAAAGTCCATTCCGGCCTGAAACAGACGGGCATCGTACCCGCGCCCGAATTCGTCATAGTTGAAAGACTCGGCCCGAAATGAGTACGAAGAGTTTTCATCAATTCTGCGGCGGGCTTCCAGGGCGAGCTGGATTTTGTATTTGTCCGGGAAAGCCGTGGAGGTAACCCGGCGGTAGCGGTGCTCTCCCGTAAGGGTGGTGCGCTGATCCACCTGATAGCGGGCCTGAAGATGATGGGAAAGGGCTTCATGACTCAAAGTGGGGTCTTCTACCTGACTGTCGATGAAACGGATTCTTTCCTTCAGTTTCAGTCTTTTCATGAAGGGACGGGAAAATTCCACTCCCATGGCATGCTGAAGATAGGAAAGCCTGGGCTGAAGTTTGTCATTATGATCGGTTCTTAGGAACTCCACGCTGGTGATCAGATCCCGGTTCTTGAAAACGGTTCTGCCCATGCCGATGAAATTGTTTTCATCTACGGTAAATGCCCCATCATCACGGTTATTCCCTTTGAGGACTACCATGTAAATCGGCTTTCCAGGCCTTTGGGTCGAAAGTGTCCAGGTGTAATCCGTAAAGGAAATTTCTGGACGAATGCCAACCGGATCCAGATTATACTGGCGGAAGGTCGCCGAGGAGGCCACCCATGGATCGAAACGATAGGTGAAACTCGATTCCTGCTGGACACGATCGGTCTGAACACCGGTAAGATAGGTGAATTCGGGGTTCAGGGTTGAACTGAAATTTGGGGTAATCCTCTGGTATTCGTTCTGCCACAGAACCTTGTCTTTTTCATAGTCGAGTTCGAATTCCCAGGCACCACCCCGGTTGCTGGCCCTGGTTGTGGATTCACGCTGCATGTATTCGCCGTGCAGGGTAAGTCCGTCATAAAGCTTGAGATCCTGGGTCAGACCATAGTAGTGGACGTCATTGGCGTAGTAGTAAGAGAGGCCGCTTCTGTCGGCTCCACCCCGGCCAATGTCCCTGGTGAGATAGAATCCCATGGTTTCCAGTCCATTCAGACCGGTGACATAATCTTCTACGGTTTCCCCGGCAATGAGATCCACCCGCCACTTCTTAAGCCATTCAAAATGACCGGCAAAACCCGTGATCTCGGTGTTTTTCAGGCCGAATTCGGTTGTATAAGGCTCAAGATATGTCCCTGCTGCATACCAGTTTTCCCGGTTGTGCATGTAGGCGTTGACGATTTCGGTTTCCGGATCACGGGTTCTGACTCTTAAGTCAAGATAGCCATAAGTTGGGGCATTCTCCACTTCGGGAGCCCAGCGGATCTGGCCTTCCAGACGGCTTTCAAAACCCCGGTAATAGTGGGCATTGTTCAGCTGGAAGTAATCTGAGATATCGTTTCGGGTATAGATATCCTGAAGCCTCAGGCTCAAATCCCCGTGAAATCGGGTAGGAGGGCTTCGGAGCTCAAAATCAGGATCCATTGCCGGATCACGATAGCGGATTTTATCGGGCTCCTTGCCAGTGGTCAGAAAATTTTTGGCCAGCTGTTTGGAGCGCTCGGGAACATGAGGGGATTTGAGAACCATGTCCAGAAGCGAATCATCCCCGTTTGCCTCATAAATCAGGGAGCGGGCGAAGTCCTTCTCGGCATCGGTGAAATCCGATGAATTCTCAATCATGCTCAGATATTCCCCAAGGGTATCCGAGGATGCCGCAGCCGTGGCCCAGAGGCCGGTGGCAAGCAGGGTGAGAATGAGAAATTTCGGTTTCATTGGTTCAGAATCTCATCAAAGTTGATGATGAGGTTGGCGTTGGTGTCGGTATAGACTTCGATTTCGGTTTCGCCGCTCAGGCCAATGCCGTTGGTGGCTGTGACCCGAATCCGGTTGTGGCCTATATCTAAAATGATGGGAATCAGAAATGTCGGAGTAGCCCGATCCCGGGCAATACGACGGCCATTCAGGTAAACCTGGACTTCTCTTACATCAGGATCATCCACGACTCCCTGCAAATCGACAAATCTGGAAGTCAGTTCATCCTGATCGATGGGCTGAAACAGGGTAATGACCGGCGGGATTTCCGAAAGCCGGATTTCGCGCAGATCCCGGCCCGTGTTTCCAAAGCGATCAATGGCCTCGACTTCGATTTCATTCAGGCCAGGAATCAGTTCGATATTCTGGACAATTTCGGAGAGCCCTGTCTGAAGGTCCTTGATGACCTTGCCATTGATACGGATGATGATCCGCTCAAGACTGGGGTCATAAACCGTGGCCCTGAGTTCGACCAGGGCTTTTTTCTGAGGTGCTTCAGCGCGGGGGCTGACGATGTGAACCACTGGCTTTTCAAAGTCTGCTCCACCGTTGACATCTGTCATCATCTGCTCGCGCTTCAGGCGACGAACAACTTTTTCCCGGATTGTGATCAGATCCTTCCATTCCTGGTTGAGAACAAAGACATCAATCCGGCTTTTTCTTTCTCTGGAATTGGCTCGAATGTCCAGAACCAGCTTGTCGGAGGTATCCAGAAAGAAATGATCCTGGCTGCGGTGCACTTCAGCCCGGCCTTCAATGACGGAGAAGCTCGATTTCTTGCGACGGGTGTCATGACCCAGAACGGCAATGGTTCCATTGAGCATGGCTGTTGTATGCGGGGTTTTGATCTGAAAGCTCTCGCCGACCTGAAGGGGGCGAACCCGTGTCCAGATTTCACCAAATTCCAGATTCATGCGTGAAACCTGGATCTGGTTTTCATCCTGAGCAGGAAAATGTACCTGGGTGGAGTGCTTGAGCTTCAGAAGTCCCATGTCCATCATCTGGACCATAATGGAGCCAGAGCGGGAAGTTTCCAGAATGTCCCCGGTATAGAGGTTCATATCATCCACAGCCTGAAGGGTGCGGCCCTCGCGGTACACATACACCTGGCCCTTGACCAGCTCGATCTTGCCTTTCATGAGCAGGGCAAATCCCGGCGATGAAAGCGCCATGAAGACAAAAGCTGGGCCGATCAGGCGTAGAAATGCACGCATCAAAGGAATTTTCGGAGTGTGCCGCACATTTTTTTACGTGAATGATAAGTTTTTGAAAGGATGGACGTCTGTATTTACCCGCTCGATTCGGAAGGTGAGTGAAATTCGGAGTGAATCAGGGTTTGAGCAAGTGATGTCAGATTTTTGATGGAGCGAAACATTTTAAAGCTCATTCTTGCTTCAGCTTCTCTCAAGCGATGCTGGAGAAAGTCATGGGGTCAAGCTCAAGGTAATCCGCTCAGCTACTCATCATCCGGCAAAATTGGGAGAAACACTTATAGCTAGCTCGTAAAATGGTATATTGAGGGTAGGAGAGAAACTTCATGTCAGTCTTAAAACAGCAAATTATTGATCTCATTGAGAAGATGCCAGACACCCTTACTATTGACGATGTCATTGAAGAGCTTTGCTTCAAGATGCAAGTTGATGAAGGCATGGAACAGCTGGACAATGGCCAAACTCTGGAACATGATCAAGTAAAACTAAAGCTCTCCAAATGGCTCGAAAGCTAAGGGTAGTCTGGTCTGAAAAAGCTGCTGGTGATCTAGAGAGAGTTTGCGAATACATCGCAAATCGTTCTGCTTATTACGCTAAAGTCACAGCCGAAAAGGTAATCTTTTTGATTGAGAAGGCGGCACCATTTCCAAGCTCTGGGCGTATCGTTCCTGAATACGGACGGGAAGACTTAAGAGAGAGGATTCACAAGTCTTACCGCATAGTCTATCGAGTCAGAGAGGACAGCATAGAAATCGTAACCATTTTCCATGCAGCAAGGCTTATACAAAACGTTATTGATGAGAAGCTAGTTTAGTACAACCAGACTGAACGACTCCGCATTTGCCGGAAACTCCATTTCTTGAGAGGATGGAGTAATGAAAAACAGCGGCATGGAAATTTCCGTTCTGATTCCCTGCTATGAAATGCACGGGACTCTGTTTTCGCTATTGGAGTCTTTGCAGCAGGGTTTTGCCCCCGAGATTCAGGAGATTCTGGTGTGTTGCGATGGTTGTAAAACCGAGTGCCGGTTTCCTACCGGGGGAGAGATTCCAGTCCGGCATCTGAAGCGGGAGGAGAATCGGGGTCTTTCCTACACCAGAAATGAGCTTTTGTCTCACTGCCAGACGGAAGGCTTCTGGTTTCTGGATGCGGATACCATGCCGGATTCATCCTGTCGGGAGATCTTACAGAAATTTTCTGGAGAAACGCTTACGGCAGGGCAGGAAGCGACAGCTCCGATTCTGACGGACTGGGATTTTTACCGCTTTCATTTCTTTCGTCAGACGTTTGGAGAGAAGGCCCTGGAAGAAGTTCCGTTCTGCATGGGTCTTTGCTTTCTGGGGACAAAGAGCCTGCTTGGTGAAAAACGGTTTTCTCTGGAACTGGTCTCACATGGGGAAGATCTGGATTTGAGCTATCGCCTGAGAAAGCAGGGAGTAGGCATCTGTTATGAGCCGGATCTTCGGGTCTGTCATCAAAGAAAAGACTCGTTCAGAAGCTTCTGCCGCATGGTTTTTTTGCATGGCTATTGGCAGGCCCGCATGATGAAGAGGCATAAGGAGAAAACCTGGCCTTTGTTTTCGGCCCAGTTCCGCTGGTTTGGCATCAGCTTTGCCTCGCTGATTTTCCGGCATAAAAAAACCGGACTGGCATTGCTGAGTCCGGTTTTGAATGGCCTGAGTCTGGGGGCAAAGGTCTGGGGTTGGTTTAGGGAATGAGCTTCAGCCACATGGCGCCACCCCGGCTCCACGCGTTTTCAAAGGATTCCCGATCCATAATTCTTTGTACGGGGACTTCCTGCTCGGCTTTCCAGGGGTAGGGGTCGTTGACAATCGGATTGTCGTTGGCATCCATGCCCACCAGCACCATATAGTGCCCACCGGTCTTGTAGCTTGGGCCCTCATCCGTGAATTTGACTCTGCCTTTGACATTGACCAGAAGATGGGTGCTCCGGCGAACCATATATCTTAGCCGGGAATAGTCTTCTCCCTGCCTGAGATCTGCGGTCCGAAAGCCCAGCTTCTTCATGACATCAGGGATGTTGGCCCGGGCAGTTCCCTTATCCCAGGCATAAATGTATTCGCTTCCATGCATGGTGCCTTTGTCCAGGCTGATTTCGCCGTCACGGGCGCTGGTACGGGCAATTTGATCGCGGGTGAGTTTGTAGCCATGGAATTCAGCCAGCATCTGAAGTGAGGTTGGACCGCAGTAGCCACCGGGTTTCCAGCCGGCATAATCTTCTTCCTCAGCATGAGGATCAGGGAGTCCCTGATTATACTGAGGAATATTCTGCACGGTAATGGAACCGGCCAGGTCAATCTCGATTTTTCTGGGGGGGGAGCCTGGTGCCATCCAATTCAATCACATAGCCTTTGACTTCGTTGATTTCCTCGGATTCTTCGGTGCCGAAAATGCGTACAGCCTTGGCATAGCGGATGTGCTCGGAAAATTCCGAATCAGCGGCTCTTTCTTCGTTGAGAATGAAGACCATTTCTCCTTTGGTCATTTCCAGAAAAACTTCAGAAGAACGATCCGGCTCTTTGAACATGCGGCAGCGGAGAGATGCGCAGATCCACCAGCCCCGGTAATTCTCCGGAGTGGTTGTTTCCCAGGCTGACGTACTTTCGTCCAGAGATTCCTTTGAAACCATTTCCAGTTCGGGAGGAGAGACAGGGCTATCCTGCTCGGGAAGCTCAATCGTGTCCGACTCTGTGGACTGGCCAAAACCGCCTGCATTGGTATGATGGGCCAGGTGGAGCAACGTGGAAAGAGCTAGAGTGGGAATCAGAAATTTATACGTCATGTCAAGGACCTTAAGCCACATGTAAAATGTGTCAAGAATCTGGAAAAAGAAAAGAGGACTCCCCGCACGGAAACCCTGAAACACCTGAAAGCGCATCCTGCCGTTGCTTCCATCACAGACCTGGCGGGGTTCGGAGTCTTCCACTGTCGCAGGACGCACGGATCAACGCCCTCGAAATTATTTTACCCTGTCTGTCAAGAGGGCAACAAGGAGTGGATCGTTTTAATTCTTGAAGTCCGAATACTTCTGACTACGATTTTCGGAACAGTCCTGGAAAGTGGTTTCAGCATGAAGTCGGGACAGAGCTGAAAATGACGGGTGAACTTATGTGGGAGCGTCTGGATTTGGTTTCTTAGGAAAGAGCCCCTGGCCGCTTGTTGCTGCGAGGGGCTCTTTTTTCGTCTTTGCGATCCCAATCTCCCTGTGTTTTCATTCCTTCGCGAAAAAAAATCTTTAAAAGAGAGGGGCCAGCATGAAAATTCATTGCGAACGTGCGGAACTTTTAAAAGGTCTTGAAGTTGTCCAGAGGGCTTTGCCGGGCAGTACTTCCATTCTGGAGTTAACCTGCATCCGCCTGCGTGCCAAAGGTGGCGTGCTGGAAATGGCAGCCACGGATCTGAAGACTTTCATTTCGACTGAAATTCCTGCAAAGGTCGATTCAGAGGGCGAAGCTCTGGTTCAGGGGCAGTTTTTCTCTGAGTGTGTCAGAAGTATGCCGGAATCCGATCGGCATCCCATTTTGCTGGAAAACCTCGAAAACCGGCGCCTTCTGATTGCTGTGCCTGATCTTGGGGCCCGCTTCGAGGCAATGACCCGTGATGTGCAGGAATACCCCAATGTGGAACTTCTTGAGGCAGATCTTTCCTTTCTTCTGCATGGTGCCCGTCTCAAGAAGGCCCTGAAGTTTGGAGCCCATGCATCTGCCCAGACTGAGAATACGGTTCAGGGCTTTCACGGGGTAAGACTTTTCGCCGAGAATGGCAGTCTGAAGATTGCTTCTCAGGATGGCTGGCGGCTTGCGGAATCTGTCCTGGGCCTCGAAGGTTTTGAAGAGCTTCAGTTGGAATGGCTGCTCAGTCTGGCTTCGGTGCAGGATCTTCTGAAAATTCTTCCGGATGATGAAGTGGAGTTTCAGCAGGGTGGAGGCCGCGTTCTGCTCCGCCATGGAAGCCTGATTTTCCAGACCATGCTGGCAGAAGGTCAGTTCATGGATTACGAGGGTTTCTTTCCCGAAGACCTTGGTGAGCGCAGTATCGCCCTTCCCCGTCTTCCGCTTACCAATCATCTCAGGGGCCTGATGCCGGTTTCCCGCGATATTGGCAACCGGGTTTCCTTCCAGGTGAAGGGTTCGTCTTTTGGAATGGAGTCTTTCTCGGATAAAATGGGAACAGGCTGGAGAGAGCTTGAAGTGGAATCGCAGGAACTGGAAGGCCTGAGCGTTGCCCTGAATTCCAAATATGTTCTTGATTTTCTGGGTTCGGTGGAATCCGATCGTATCAGCCTGTTTTGTGAAGGTGAAGAAATGCCGGTTTACTTCTGGCCTGAAGAACAGGCCGAGGGAGAGGGGCGCTTTGTCTGTGTGATCATGTCTTTGACTCAGAGGGTAGCATGAAAGCAATTCTGGAAGCTTTACAGGATGTGGATTACCGGGTGCGCCGTGAAACCGTGGCATCGCTCAAGGATAAACCGGGAGCTGAATCAATCTCGCTTCTGATCGAAGCGTTAGGCGATGATAATGAAGCGGTTTCCCAGGAAGCAGTCAAGGTGCTGGAAGGATATGGAGAGCGTGCTCTTCCCCATCTGATTGGAGCCCTGAAGCATTCCTCCTGGGGTGTCAGGCGCAATGCGGCCAGAGTCCTTGCCGGATTGGGCAGCCATTATCTGGATACTCTTCTGGATATGGCCCGCAGCAATGATGACGATATTCAGTTCTGGATCAGCGAAGTGATTTCCCAGTTCGGGAGCCGCTCGGTAGAAACCCTGGTTTCTCTGATTGAAGGGGAGGAACTCCCGGCGAAGCTCTGTGCGATTTCGGCCTTGGGAAGAACCGGGGTCCGGGAAGCTGTCAAGCCATTGATTCACTGTCTGGATGACACTCAGTGGACAATTCGAAAATCTGCTGCCAGCGGTCTGATTCAGCTTGGGCAGCTTTGCGTGGATGAAGTAATTGGAGTTTTGAACTGCGGGCATCATGATCGGGAGTTCTGGGCCATCCAGGTTCTAAGTGAAGTCGGTGGCAGCAAGGCCTGCAAGGCTTTGGTGGTGAAGCTCATGGATGAGGAGCTTCCGGTAGATCAGAAGCAATCCATCATTCAGGGCATGCGCTCCATGGATACCCCGGAAATCATTGATCCTCTGATTCAGATGCTTGGGGATGCCAACTGGTTTGTCAGGAAGCAGGCGGCTGAAACCCTGTGGGAACTTGGGGATTCCTGTATTGAAAAACTCTCGCGTGCCTTAAAAAGTAAAAATACGGATATCCGCTACTGGGCAGTGAAGGTTCTGGGGGACTTGCAGGCCAAGGAAATGCTCGATCAGATCACCCATATTCTCAAGCATGATTCCTTCTGGTCGGTCAGGGCTTCAGCAGCCCAGGCACTTGGAGAAATCGGTGTTGAGGATTCCACTCTGGATCTGGTGGATGCTTTGCGGGATTCCTCGGAATACGTCAAGAAAAACGCCATGGTGGCTTTAAGCCGGATTGGGGAAATCAAGCAGCAGAAAGAGCAGATCAGTGAAGAGTGGGTTCAGGATTTTACCCGCAAGGTCTTTACCGATTTGCAGTCCAAACGGGTTCGCACCGCCCTCGGGCGTCTGAAGGAACTCGTGAGGGATGTTCCGGATTTTCCGAAACCCGGGGTGGTTTTCAAGGATATCGCTCCTTTACTGGCGGCTCCCAATGGTCTTTCTGATGTCATCCGGCTTTTTCAGGGGCTGATCAAGGACCGCCAGGTTGATCTGATTGCCGGAGTGGAATCCCGCGGGTTTATTCTGGGGGCGGCTTTGGCCCAGGCCCTCAGGGTTGGGTTTGTTCCCATTCGCAAGGCCGGGAAGTTGCCAGGACCGGTTCTAAGCCGTTCCTATGCTCTTGAGTACGGAGAAGCTACGCTTGAGATTCAGGAAGGAATCGTCAAGAGCCAGTCCGTTCTGGTCATTGATGATGTTCTGGCAACCGGAGGCACAGCAGAGGCAACGGCTTTTCTGATTGAAAAGTCCGGGGGCAAGGTGGCCGGAATGATGTTTCTGATTGAGCTCGATTTTCTGGAAGGTCGTGAGCGCCTGAAAGATTACGGGGTACAGTCCCTGATGCATTACTGATTTCCAGAGGTTCTGGCCGGGCTCTTAGCCCGGCTTTTTTCATTTCAGAGATTGTCAGTTACTGTGAATTGATTATGATTGAACGCATTCATAAGTGGCGCCTTCCCGAAGGTGATGAAGTCAGTGACAGTTGGATTGCCGCGATATTCGTGGTTTTGATGTATATTGGACAGAGGTATTATGCGCGGTGATTTCGAAGATTTTCTGGACAGCGATGATTTTGACGATGAGCTGGCTGACAGCTCCTGGGAACAGCGTTTTGTCAGGGTCAAGCAGGTTTCGGCCTCTTCCTGTCACGATGTAGAAAAAGCGGTTCTTCTGCGGGAAGCCCTTGATGATGAGCATCCTTCAGTGCGCTATGCGGCTGTTGTTGGCATTAGGAAGCTGGATGCTCCCAATGTGGACGATGCCCTTCTGTTTGCTCTTGGTGATTCGGATGAATGGGTTCGGATCCGGGCGGTCGAAGGTCTGGGGCAGAGAAACTGCCAGAAGGCAGGGGAAGCCTTTGTCCAGTATCTGGATTCGGAAACCCATCCCAAGGTGCGGGCCACTCTGGTGAAGCATCTGGGTTCCTTTCAGGAAGAAAGACTGATTCCCATCATTGCAGCCTATCTTGAGGATCAAGATTCCCGTGTCAGAGCCAATGCCGTTGAGGGCCTTGGGTTCTATTCCACTTCCATGGTGGCGCCGATTCTCAAACCCTATCTGGAGGACTCCAATGTGAGGATGAGGGCCAATGTAGCGATGGTTCTGTCTAGGCATGGAGAAGATGAGTCGGCTCGCCGGACCCTTGAAGAAATGGTATATTCCCGCCAGGATCATGAAAGAGTGGGGGCCATCTATTCCATGGGGGAATTGAGAAATACAGCTCATATTTCCATTCTGATTTCTCTTTTATCGGATCCTTCTTTTGTCATCCGGCGTAATGTCAGGGATGCCTTGGTCAAATTCGGGCTCGATGCTCAAGGGCCTCTCCTCAAGGAAATCCGCTCGACTTTAAATCAGGTGGTTCAGGTGGAATCCGTGATGATTCTGAAATTTGCGGGTGATCGCAAGGCAATTAAAACCCTTCTGAGGTTAAGAGAAGCCGGAGATGGCGAGCTCCGGGCTCTCGCTGAAGAAGCCATGGATGAAATCATCCTGCGTACGGGTAAAGATCGTACGGAGTAATTTCATTCAAAACTGTCCGTTTTTGGCTGTTTTTGTTATATTCTGCGGTTCCTGTAGAAGACCTCTGCACATGCGTATTTTTCTGACTTTTCTTTGTCTTTTGTACCCCCTTTGGTCGGACGGTCCCGTACCGATCAGCTTCAGCGCGGGCTATCAGGAATACAACCAGGCTGCAGGCTTCGTGGTGCTTAAGGACCATGCTTCGATTCTGGGCCACGATTTTCAGATTGATGCCAACAACCTTCAGTACAATCTCAATACCGGTGATATTGCGGCCCAGGGCAATGTGCGCCTGATTCGGGGTGAGGACATTCTCAATGCAGATAGCCTGCTTTACAATGTTCGCACCCGTGAAGGCCGTGTGGAAGAATTCAAGGCCGTTCTCGAAAACACTTTTGTTGTCGGGCAGTCAGCGATTCTCATGCCGACCAGCATGCAGCTGAACAAGGGGTATGCCACCACCTGTGAAGAAAACAACTGCCACTACAAAATCATGGCGGATGAAATGGTACTTCTGGATCAGGAGGCCCTTTTTCTGAAGGGAGCCAGATTCTATATTGGCAATACCCGCCTGTTTTCTTTGCCTGCCTACAAGCTCAAGATCAATAAGGACAGTCAGCTTTCTGCTCCCTTGTTCATCATCCCTGGTTATGATTCTTCACGGGGTGTGCATGCGAGAATCCGCTCGAATTTTTTTGTAAATGATAATCTTTACGGAACCCTTGGGGTGACGCCGACCTCCCGTCAGGGGCTTGAATGGGATGCTGAAATCGAAGCTTTCCAGCAGACCAAGCATCCGGGGCGACTGACCCTTGATATGCAGAGGGATGAATTTGTTCGTACCGAGACATTGCGCACAACCTGGGATCAGCGTTTTGAGGCGACGGAAGATTCCTACGGAACTCTGCGGCTTGATTATTTAAGGGATGCTTTTGATGTTGGTTCGGCAAATGAGGAACTGAACTATTCCGTTGTCTGGAAGCATCGTTTTGATTCCGGTTTTGCCCTGAGTGGTGAATATCAGGCCCGCTATGATCTGGATAAGGGTGATTATATCCTGGACAATCGGGTTCAGAGCTTTGAGAAACGCCCGGAAATCCGTCTGGACTCTCCGACCAGAAGACTGGGGATTTCTCCTTTTCAGATGCGCTACGGGACCAAATTTGCCAATTATTCGGAAAAAAGCTTTACCTCAAGGGTGGATAGTGAAGACCGTGAACTCTGGGTCAATTTTATCCAGGATACGGTTCAGTGGGGCCGAACCCGCTTTGATTTCAATGTGCTGGGCCGCTATAACGATTACTCGGTTGGTGGAGAGCGAAGGTTTGTGCGTCTGAATGCCGGCCTGATCCAGGATCTGGGCAGTGGCCTGACTTATGTAAGCCGCTTCAACCTGAATGATACGCATGGAAACTCCCCCTGGACTTCCTACGATCGTCTGACGGATCAGAAGCGTCTGACCCATCGTCTTCACCTGAGAAGGGATCAGTACTCGGCAACTCTTTTCCAGGCGGCCTATGATTACAAAACAGGCTTCTGGAATGGTGCTAGTTCGGCTGTGAGTTATCGCAGTGTCTGGAATGGCCGGCCCTGGGCTTTTGGAGTCCAGGCGGGCTATGATCTGGGAGCGGTTCCGGATGACGTTTTTGATCTTTCTTTGGATCGGACTTCTTTTAATTTCACGCTTAGGGAAACAGGGCAGTGGAGCTTTGATCTGAGGGGGCAGTATGACTGGGGAGGCAACACCTGGGAGTCCTTCACCCAGATGGCCGAGTTTTATGTTCATCCAAAAGTCTTTGTGACAACGCAGAACCATTACAATGCATTGACGGAAGAATTCACTCGTGTAAAACTTGGTCTGGTCCGGGATTGGGACTGTCTTGAAGGCCGACTGGACTGGGACTTCAAGCAGGAAGAACTGACGATTCAGGTCTACCTGAAGCAGGGAACTGGCCAGGGTTTGGGTTTTCGCATCGGGTATGAAGCCGCTTTGAGCGTTAAACCTCAGCTGCCGGGAATTGACGAACCGCTCTAAGGAAGAAATCTATGGCAAGTCCTACGAAAAAGAAAGAACTTACGGCCCGCATCAAAGTGGCCATCTTTCTGATGTTTCTGGGGCCGGATCTGTCACGGGATGTAGTGAAGCTTTTGACCGAAGAAGAGATGGAATCCGTTGCCATAGAAATTGCCAAGATTCGCAAGGTGGAACCCGAGGATCGGGATCTGGTGGTTGAAGAGTTCTATAATATGCTCAAAGCTCAGGAGTTCATCACCCAGGGAGGTGTTTCCGCAGCCCGTGATTTCCTGCGTTCAGCAGTGGGTGATGACATGGCGGAGAGCATCATTTCCAAATTGACATCCTCTCTTGAGGTCCAGCCTTTTGATTTGATTCGTGCAGCGGATCCGGAACATCTTCAGAACTTCATTTCCGGTGAGCATCCCCAGACGATTGCTCTCATTCTGGCCTATCTGCAACCAGACAAGGCGGCGGCGATTCTTTCCAGCTTCCCTTCGGAAATTCAGGTGGAGGCAGCCAAGCGTTTGGCTCTTATGGACAGAACTTCTCCTGAGATCGTCCGTGATGTGGAAGCCATTCTGGAAAAGAAGCTCTCTACGGTATCGTCTACCGATTACACCACGGTGGGGGGGGTGGACTCTCTGGTGGAAATCATTAATATCGTCGATCGTGGTACTGAGAAAACCATTATTGACAACCTGGAAATCCAGAATCCGGATCTTGCCGAGGAAATCAAAAAGCGCATGTTCGTTTTCGAGGATCTCAACATGCTCGACGACCGCGGAATTCAGAGGGTTCTCAAGGAAATCGACACCAAGGATCTGGGGCTTGCTCTCAAGGGTTCCTCCGACGACGTCAAATCGAAATTCCTCAAAAACATGTCCAAACGTGCGGCGCAGATGCTTCAGGACGACATGGCCTTTATGGGTCCGGTCAGAATCAGGGACGTGGAAGAGGCTCAGCAGAAAATCGTCAATGTGGTTCGTACCCTGGAAGAGGCCGGAGATCTGGTGATCTCCCGAGGTGGCGAAGACGAACTGATTACCTGAAAGGGTTTGCATGCATACTATCTGGTGCGGTCTGGTTCTGGCCCTGGCAGCTTCATCCTGCAGTTTTGCCCTGGGTGGGCTTCGTCCCGTTCTGAGTATCTGGGATACGGAGCTGACGGGAAGCCTTGGTGGCGGAGGTGGACGTGGTCATCTCCGTAAATCCGATGACACTTCCTTTGGGGCTTCCCTGAACCTGCATTTCCTGGGCTATAACGCCACCTTCGAATACAGGCCCTTAGCCTATTCTGCCTGGGTTGATGTTCAGTCAGCCTTTCTGTTTGATAACCGGGCTTTTGGAGTTGGAGAACAGGTTCTTCTGGATTTTGACTGGAACTCTTTTGACTGGAATTTCCGCTTTTTCAAACTGGGAGAGAAAACCTTGCGCATGGATCTGATCGCGGGCCTTCAGATTGCAGATATCAGGGTAGACTTACGCTCGGTGACAACCGGAGTGAGAGCCGATGTCGATGAGACCCTGCCTCTTCCCTATCTTGGAGGAAAGACTGAGTTCAGGGTCAATGAAAGAATGCATCTGGGAGGGGACATTCGCTATTTCAACCTGGATATTTCGGGAAATTCCGTAGAATATCTGGAAGCTGATGTTTCGCTTCGAGTCAGTCTGGCTCGTTCTTCGGACTCTCTGGGATCTTTTATTATGGGGTATCGCCGCCGGGAACTCGACGCGGTTTTTGATGATGGCAGGGCCGATGAAGGCAGGATCAATCTTGATATTGACGGTCCCTATGCGGCATTGCGCTGGCAGTTTTAGATGATGGATCAGGAAATTCTCAAACGATCAGAAAGCTATCATTTGGGACTTTTAAGGCTGAAATCCGGGGAGAAGCTTGGCCCATTTCTGCATCGTCGCCATTCCAGAAGCTTTGTGGTGCTTGAGGGAGAAGCTCAGGTGACTCTTGAAGGCTTGAGCTTAAAACGCAGCCGGGGAGAAATGTTTCATGCCCCCAAACAGACTCGCATTACGATTGAAGCTTTCTGTGAAGTTCTGCTTTTGGATGCATCGCTTGCCGAGCCCAACCGGGACTGGTTTTTAGAAAAGGATACTCATGCTGAAGAGAATTGATCATCTGGGAATTGCCGTCAAAGATCTGGAAGCCGGGATCCGGTTGTACCGGGATATCCTCGGAGTTGAACCGGAAGCGATTCTGGAATTTCCTCCCGAGAAGGTGAAAATTGCTTTTTTCCCTGTTGGAGAAGCATCCGTTGAACTTTTGATGCCGCTTGAGGAAGACTGCGCCATTGGAAAGCATATTGCCAGACGGGGTGAAGGAATCCACCATATCTGCTATCGGGTGGAGAACCTGGAGGAAGCTGCGGCCGAGCTTACCAGTAAAGGACTAAGAGCTCTGGATGAATCTCCCCGTAATGGAGCCCACGGAACCCGGGTCATGTTTTTCCACCCCAAGGATACCTGCGGTCATCTGATTGAGATTTCAGAACAGGCCTGATTTAGTGATGCTTGCCGTTACTTAACTGGCGGGTCACGAAGTGATCATGATTTCCGGCGTAGGTGATGATCATGCCGAAGAGAAAGAGCAGAACAGCATTCACGGCAGCTTCGACAGACTGATGAGTCAGAAGGGCCCGGACACCAAGAATGAGCCCTGATAGCGTTGAGATGCCGCCAAGAGCCAGGCTGAAATAACGAATCCAGTCGCAACCGGACTTCCGCGGCCCCAAAAGGATGTCGCGCTTGAGCAGTTCACGAACTTCACGCCGTGAGCCACGTCGTGTTGGATATTTCATGAGTGGGCGGGTTTTGCTCATTCCTGAATACCTCCGTGCAGGCCCGAAGGATAGCATAGTGACCACTTTAATATCGACGCATCTGCTCAGGAAATCAATACAGTCTTCTACAATTTTTGAGTAAAACTGTCGAAAATCCTCGGGGATCTCATGGGTTTTCGTCCTTTTCTTATCGCATTCTGCTTGGCCTTGATTGGAGCCAGGGACGCCCCTGCCCTGGAAATCGGGAAATATGGCTATCTGGGCGGTACTCTGGGTATTTTCATGGAGGACGGGGAATCAGAAACCCGTTCAGCTTTTCTGACCCGCACGATCCCGGTCAAAACGGATGTCAAAGGGGTTCGGCAGCATGGAGATGCCTGGTTTTCCTGGTATCGCCGCATAGATAAGCTGGATCTATCCATCACGGATTCCCTTTCTTTCAGGCTGAATGACGATTTTCAGCTGGCCCGGCGCTATGAATCACTTGACAATGATCTACGCATTGATGGACTTCTCCACTGGATGGGGCCTGCCTTCTTGCGGGGGCAGATTTCATATGAAACCCACGATGACAGGAGATTCACCAGCTTTGCCTATGATGATTTGGGAGCAAGTCTGGCTCTGGAAAGGCATCTGGATGGCTTTCGCCGGATTGCTGCGGGCTATGCCCGCCACCAAGTGGATTTTGATTTCAGTCCCTCGGACAGCTATGACACTCAGGAGCTTTTCATCAGCTTTTACCGGGTGGCCCCCCCCCGATACAGAAGCCGGATGGTAATTCCCGCGGGAAGGGGGAGAGTTTTCATAGGCCGTCATTTTTCGGATACCGAAAGAGAGCTTCTCAAGGACGGCGGTTTTGGCTATGCGGCAAGTGTAGTGGATGTTCCCGAGATTCCCGAGCCCTACAAAGAGACGGTAAGGGAAACCAGTGCGATGTATTTTGATGCGGAATACCGCATGCGTGATGTGGATCTGAGAACCTCTGCGGCCCGCAGTTTTCTGGAAAACCGATTTATGGCCCAGACTCTTTTTGTCTTGAATGAAGGGCATAGCTTTGGTGTGGGTGGGGGCTATTCCGTTCGCGATTATACCCAGCAGTCCCTGCCTTCCGATATTCTTGATTATGAGCGGGGAGAAGGGCGCTTTACCTGGAATCTGCAAAGAGGGGGCTGGCAGATTGGACAGGAAGTGGAATACCAGAAGACTTTTTATGATCTGGATTCTTCCAGGGATTTTGGGCAGTTCAATGCCCGCACCAGCATTGACTGGGGTTTTGATACCAACTGGTCGGCCATGCTCTGGTATGAAATGGAAGAAAAGCGCTATGACTCTTCCCGCCTGCTTTATGCGGATGCAGATCGAAGCTTTGCCGTTTTGAGTGCAACCTGGGATTTTCGCCCCCGCTTTAGTGTTACCGGGACTCTGGAAAGGGAATCCCGTACAATTCTGGCTTTTGAGAATACGATTGATTCCAGCTTTGATCTGGATGGTCAGGACATCATGTTCGAGTATCGTACCGGCAAAAATATTTCCCTGAATGCCGGATATCGTCAGGAAGAGGAGCGTCATCCCAATTTTCCGATCAATGACCGTAACGAAAGGCTGACCTATGTGGGTACGCGTCTGCGCCTGTAGTCTCTTTCTGTTTCTGTCGGGATTCAGCCTTGCTGTGGAACTGATTGTGGCGGAAGGAAGTGCCTGGATATTTTCCGGAGAGGCTCCCCGTCGAATCCTGAGCAGGGAATGGCTGAAAAATGGAAGTGAATGGCAGACCTCGGATGATTTCCGGGGTGGGATCATTGCCGGAGGACAGGGGAGTTTCACTCTGGCTCCAGGACGCACCTATACCTTGAGAAATGGTCAGCTCCTGAGTCGGTGGCAGAATCAGTGGCAATGGGTTCTGGATACAGGAGGGGAAACTTCTCAACAGAACGGACCGGTTCCGGATACGACGATGAAAGCTGAAGCTGCCTGGCCGGTGCGTCTCTCCCGTCCCGGGGTCTTTGATTTCCGGGTTGTCCAGGGAAGTATTCTTCTGACTCAGGGAGATCGGCTGGAAACAGGCCCCAGGGGTCTGACCAAGGTGTTTCTTGAGGGTCTGGAACTTCTTCTTCTACCACGCTCCGTTCTGATTGCGGGTCGAATTCCCCAGCTGATTGCCGGAGGTATGCATATCAGTATCGGTGAGTCAGCCTCACGTCGAGAGCTTCATATTGCCGGAGCCGGAGTCCGGATGCTTGGTCAAAGAGCCTATGCAGAGCTTTTGAGGGAGGATGTGGTGCAGGTCTATTCTCTGGAAGGGATTCTGGCAGTTTTGAATGGCTCAAGAGACATTCAGTACCTGTTGAAACCGGGAGAACTTTCACGGCTTGTGCGGGGTAACCCGGAAGAGCCCGCCCGCTTTGCTCTGGAAAACAGGATTCATGCCTGGGAGCAGGCTCTTCTGGGGCCTTTGAGTCAGCTGCCCCCCTCAACGAGTGTGAATGTAGATCCGGAACAGAGCCGCATGATGGAAATTCAGACGAGGGCTGAAGAGTGGAGAGAGAGGGAAGAGAAGGGTTTGAAGGATCCATCCAAAGAAAATACCCCCAGAACCACAACTTATGCTCACTGGCTTGATATTCCTCTTGCCCAGACGGATGTCCTGCCAATGGGAATGGATCGCCAGGCGGCAACTCTGTTTCCCGGTATGGGGGGAGCCATGAATCTGCCTCCGGGAATTTCCGGGGACAAGATTGAGGGGCGGCAGAACCTTCTGGAAGCGGATTCCCGTCGCGTAATGGATGAACGGGCCCGTTTGCGGGAAGAAGTCGCCCGTCGGGGAGTGAGTCCTGAGGATATCCGGACCAATCTTCTGGCAAAAGGCGGTCAGCTGGATCAGACCCGGCGTTTCATTGCCCAGCGGGAGTCGGATCTTCTAAGAATCGAACGGGAACGGGAAAAAATTCAGAGGGACAAGGACAATCTGGATCGCAAGCTTCGATTATTGGAGCAGTCAGGAAGCATTTCTGCGGAGAATGTGGCTTTTCTGATGGAAGACAAACGCAATCTTCAGCAGCAGGAGCAGGCCCTGATTGAAGCCCAGAGCCGGGTTTTGGCTCTTATTCAGGAAGGAAGAGCCAGCTTGATTCAGCTCCGTCGCCAGCTCGATCTCCGTTTGAATCAGGATTCCAGATTTCTCCAGGATTCCGCAGAGCGCCTGCGCTGACGAATTCATACAAAAAGTGTCAAATATCCCACCTTTTGTTCCGATGGGTCCAGAGAAGTTGACCGGGAGTACCTATGAACGCATCTGAAGTCGCTCGCATTCTGCATATTGATGAAGAAGAATTTCTCCGTATCGAACCCTCCGTTGCGACGGTTTTCCATCTGGATAAGGACAAAGAGGGCCATTTCCAATATTCCAGCGAACACCTTGAGGCCCTGCGCCAGCTTTTCGAAGAAGCCCTTGGGGGAGCCCCGGAGCTGCCTGAACTGGACCCACAGATGGCTGCCCGTGAGGCCGGAGCCCAGGAGCTTCTGAATTCGGACGCTTTTGTAAAGCAGTCAGAAGAAATCGGGGAGCCGCCTCGTGCAATTCCCCTGAAATCAGCTCCTCGCGGTCTGAAGTGGGCCGTTCACAAAGGAACCCTTAAGGAAGAAAAAGAAGAGATTCTTCCTGATGGTCGCAAAATCCTTTCAGCAGCCGATGTCCTGGGTCGCATTCAGAAAGATCAGGATCTGAGCGCTCTGAAGCATAAAAAGGTTTCATCCCAGAATTCCGAAGAGAGCTTGAATCAGGTTCTGGAAATTCTCAGGGAGCAGCGTGAGTTCATTGAAACACGTCTGAATGCCCGTGAGGAAACTGAAAGGCTGAGGGGCCTTCGTGAACTGGAAATCCTGAAAAAAGAAAATATGGAGCTTCGTCGCAAGATTGAGACTCTGACTCATATCATCAAGAACCAGAATGAAGATAAGAAATATCTGATTGAAAGACTCAATCGCAAATACTCACTTTGGAATCTTGTTCAGTGGCGCCAGGAGCGCCGGGCTATCGGAGTGAAGGATGCCGATCTGTCCTGAAAAATTTTATTGGACAAGGCCAGCCAGCATGAGGATGCCGGCTGGCCTTTTTTTTATTGAAAGTTCCTTCCATTTGAAGCATCTGGAGCACTTTACAAAACAGGGCTCAGCTCAGGAGGAAACTGGATTGCGCTTGCAATGACATCCGCCATGAGACTGATTGAGTTCATGCCGGGGCAGCCGGTTCGATTTCATTTCGGCAATATGTCCGTCATTTTCTCGCCCCTTCTCTCAAGCAGGGAGACAGCGTGATTATGGATAATCTCGCTGTTCATAAAGATCGCGAATCCATAAAGTTCATCAAGGCTCGAGGAGCCGAAGTCAGATTCCTTCCGCCATACTCACCTGTTCTTCAATCATCTGCGGGATGCCTGATGTTTCAAAGCAGGAGGAGATAAAAAAGCCGCCCTGCCATATGCAGCGCAGCTTTTCTGCTGATGGGGATTTGGTTCAGCCCTTGAAAAGATCCGAGAGGCTTCTCAGGCTTTCTACAGTGATGCCTTCCTGTGAAGCGGCGCGGTTTTCTTCCTGAATCGCATCATAGACTTCCTTGCGGAAGACCTTGACGTGAGAGGGAGCGTTGACCCCGATTTTGATCTGTTCATTCTTAATGTCCACGATCGTGAGCTCTATGGTGTCTCCGATCATGATTTTCTGGTTCTTTTTACGAGTCAGTACAAGCATTATACGCCTCCCTGACCCGTTTTCGATGGATGCTGTTTGCGGTTCAGCTTCAGATCAGGGCGCTCGGATTTCTTGCGGGCAAGCATCATGGATCGCATTTCTTCGAGGACGAAATGCTTGAGCCTGTGCTGGGGGTTTGTGGAGATGACCTGCTTGGCCACCATTTTGGCAGCGTTGATGACGATGGGGCCCTGAAGATTGGCCGTCATACGTTGGGGTTCATTCTTGGGAATAACCACAATGGCATAGGTGATGGCTTCCTCCGGGGATGTCAGTTCCAGACTTTCGACATCTTCATCGGAAAGATCGAGTTCGTATTCGACCCTGAAGCGCAAGGGGTCGATGATCACGAAGGCCAGATCGTCTTCCTGAATGCTCTGAAGCCATCGGAGAGGTTCAGTGGCAGGATCATTGAGGATGACATACTGGGATGACTTGTCAAATCCCAGAATTCCATAGGGAAAGGTAATGATGTCCTCATCAGGCACATCAATCTCGCCAAAGCGGGAGGTGTTGATTTTCATTGGGGCGATTCTCCTCTACCGGGACAGGGCCTTACGGGGATAGTTCAGAATACTCAGGCCACCATTGGTAGCCACCAGAATTCGATCCTCTTCAATACTGGATTCGTGAAACAGTTTCATGATGGTATCACCAGCCAGGCCATTGTCCAGAGTCAGGGTCGTGAATTTTCCCTGATTCAGAATGGCAAGGCCGGAGTCAGTACCGGCAAAAACAAAATCCTGAAAAGCGGTGACAGAGCGAATAAAATTGCTGGGAAGACCGGAGTTTCCCTTGACAGGCATCTCAGAGAGTTTACCCATATTCATGATGGTTGTGGTGTGATCTCCGGTGTAGACCTGCCACATTGAGTCTTGCTCAGGCTTTTGGGGATCGCGGAGTACGCTTAAGCCTCCATTGGTTGCAAAAAGCATGGCGTTGTCGGCTGGATTCAGGGCGACATCGTAAATATAGTTGCCGCCAAGCGGAGAATTTCCTCGTTTGTTGACTACGGAAAGTCCCTGAACGATCTGATAGTTTCCGTAGAAAAAGGAAAAGCTGGAGCCATTTTTGCGGTAGATGCCGAACTGGGTTCCTATCCAGAGGTTGCCTGACCTGTCAAAAGCAAGTGAAGTCACATCATTGGCCTGGGAGGCAAATTCTGAAGGGCTGTCAATGCGGGTACGGAAAGTGGAGCCGTTTTCCCAGCTGATCAGGCCGCTTGCGGTGGCTCCCCAGATCTGATCGGAGCCTTCCTGGATTGCCAGACGACGGACAGGGGGAGTTCCACCGGCATAGAACATTGTTTCACCCGGAGGGAGGACCATCATACTCTGACCTTCCAGAGCGACAAAGATGGTTCCGTTGGAACTGCGGGCGATGTCGAGGATTTTCTGATCCTTGAGGTAGCTGCGTCTTTCTTCCAGATCCTTGCGCCCGAAGACGTAAAGCCCGTGGCTGGTGGCGACCCAGAGCTCGTCCTGGACCGGGAAAACAGCCTGAAGGCCATTGCGGGCAAAACCACCGTCGAAAAGTTCCTTGGTCAGGATGCGGTCCTCAATGGATGCCTGAGGCTTCTGGGAATACGGAGTCCCGGGGTTTTTGGAAAGGCAGCCGGAAAGAACAGAAAGGCCCAGCCCGATGACTAGTATTTTCCACATTCCTGTGAAGCTTTTCATGACAGTTTCCCCTCCCGAAGGGCTCATTTTAGGCTTATTTTTACTTGGATACAAGGCCAACTTGATTTCCTCATGCTAGAATCATTCGTTTTATGCGTATTGGTTTTGTTAGTGACAGCCACGGGAATCCGGCAGGATTGACCGAGTGTATCAGGACCCTGAAAAGCCTGAGCGCAGAATCCATCTGGTGTCTGGGGGATATTGTCGGCTATGGCAGTGAAGCTCAGGGCTGTCTTGAACTGGTGCGGGAGTATTGTGACGGCACCCTTCTGGGGAATCATGATGCTGTCGTTGCCGGGCGGATGAGCCCGGTGGGCTATCATCCGGAAGTGGCCGGCACACTTCAGAAGGCCCGTCAGGAAATGTCTCCTGAAGCTCTTGACTGGCTTCATTCTCTCCCCATGGAAATGAACCTGTCCCGGGATGGTTTTCTGATCGCCCTGACCCATGCCCATCCAAGTGATCCGCATGGATGGTGCTATTATTCTCAGGATCTGCACTTTTCTCACCCAGCTTCTCATGAGGGTCAGACCGTCCTCTGTCTTTACGGGCATACTCACCGGCCCATGCTTCAGCACGCTTCTGCAGGTGGCGAGCGTGAACATATGCAGCAGCCCCAGTCCGTGACTCTCAAGTCTCACACAAAGGAAACCTGGATTGCCAATGCAGGTTCCTGTGGCCAGCCAAGAGATGGAGACCCCAGGGCTGCCTGCATTCTGTTTGATACCAGAAGCGGAGAACTTATGTTTCTAAGGGTGGCTTACGATATCGCAGCGACTCAGAACCTTTTCCGTTCCCGTGGTGTTCCGTCGTTTCTGATTCAGAGACTGACCTATGGGATGTAAAAACTTTCTTGACCGTTGATCCTGCTCATGATATAACTGCGGCTGTCCTAAGACATCGGACATTAGCGCAGCCTGGCTAGCGTACCTGTTTTGGGAACAGGGGGTCGCAGGTTCGAATCCTGCATGTCCGATTCATAGGGCAGACTGCGGGTGTAGCTTAGTGGTAAAGCACCAGCCTTCCAAGCTGGCTACGACAGTTCGATTCTGTTCACCCGCTCTCATCTGGACTAAGCCCAATCAGAAAGGAACGAAGCTGATTGGGCTTAGTCCTCTCAAGATCTGATGGGGATGCAGAGGAAGATGAGGTCCGGCCAGACAGGCTGTCAGGTAGAACTGCTCGGGACTGGCAACATAAAACCGGATCTTTTCCGCACTCATGTTCAAATCGCGGTTCAGGTATATGTAGGCTTCTTCAGGAGAGGTAAAACCGCGGGTGGAGACACGTCCCTGGCGATGTTCCTGGCCATTCTGGTGAAGCTGAACACAGACGGCCAGACTTCCGTCAGCGTGCAGATATGCAACCCAGTTGCCTAGCTGTCCGTCATTGTAAAAGGCCATGATAACCTCCGGGAAACTTGCAGGAATTGCGACTACTTACCATTGTGACAGTCCATGAATGAAACTGGCAACCCATGCGAGAGTACAAAGATCTGGTCCCAGGCAGGAGAATGGCTTGAGGAAGGCGGCGATCCATCGGCTCGGATCCTGCCCCTCTGGCAGAAATTTCACGCCCTTCTGGTAGATGAGAACACCCGCCACAACCTGACTCGGATTATTTCTTTAGAGGATGCGGTGCTGAAACACTATATGGATTCCTGGCTGATTTTTCGGGTGATGCGTGCGTATTTCGGCCCAAGAAAAATTTCCAGTATGCTTGATTTTGGCTGTGGCGGCGGTTTTCCGGGAATTCCGATTGCTCTTGGATATCCTGAACTGAAGCTTTTTGGGGTGGATGCCCGCAATAAGAAGGTTGATTTTGTCAATCGGGTGATGCAGGAGCTTTCTGTTCGCGGACGGGCTTTTCATGCCAACTGGAAAACCAGGGATGCCCAGAAGTTTGCCCGTGCCTATGGCAGGGTAGACGTCAGTGTTGCCAGGGCTGTAGCCCAGGCTGGCGAACTGGTGGGAATTCTGGCTCCTACTGTTTCAAAGGGTATTGTCCTGACCAAAGGACCGGGAATGAGTGATGAGGAGCTTCTGGAGGCTTCCCGCAAAGCTCAGATTGCCGGTCTGAGGAAATTTTACGAAGAAACCAGCACTTTGAGGCTGGGAGATTCTTCGATCGAACGCAGGATCCTTTTCTTCCTGCGTTGATTTTGCCGGCTCTCTGGGTCAGAATGCTTGCATGTCGCTTGTGAAAAATATTGAAAACTGGGGTGTTGTCGGTGCCGGCGGTGCCGGGTTTCCGGCCCATGTCAAATACAACGCCAAGGCCGATACCGTAATTGTCAATGCCGCCGAGTGTGAGCCACTTCTGCATAAGGACAAGGAAATTCTCAAGGCTTACCCCAAAGAGGTGATCCAGGCTTTGAGGCAGATCATGGATCTGAGTGGGGCCACGCGGGGAATCTTTGGGATCAAGGCCAAATACAAATCTGTGTTTGAAGCCCTTGAACCTCATCTTCTGGAGGGTATGGAATTTCTGAAAATGGGGAATTACTATCCGGCAGGGGATGAGCTGGTTCTGGTTTGGGAAGCCACGGGCCGGACCGTAGCTCCCGGGAATATTCCGCTTTCTGTTGGTTGTATAGTTACCAATGTGGAAACTCTTCTGAATGTAGCCCGTTCCCGTCCCGTGATCACGTCCTGGCTGTCGGTGGGTGGAGCTGTTGTTGAGCCCTGTTCTCTGGAAGTCAAGGTCGGAGCAACTGTGAGGGAGTGTATCGATGCTGCTGGTGGGGTTACCTGTGAGGACCCGGTTCTGTTGCTGGGCGGAGTCATGATGGGAAGCGTCTCGGAGAATTTCGAGACCCCGGTGACCAAAACCATGGGAGGGATTCTGGTCTTTCCCCGCAATCACGATCTGATTCGCCGGCATGTCAGGCCCCGCAAGGAGTACGATAAAATAGCCAAGGCCAGTTGCGATCAGTGCAATTTCTGCACTGAGCTCTGCCCCCGTTATCTGCTGGGTCATCCGATTGAGCCACATAAAAACATGCGCAGCATGGGGTTTTGGACGACGCCTCTGGATCTGGTCAAGGGGGCGGAGTTCTGCTGCGAGTGCAATCTGTGCAGTTTCTATGCCTGTCCGGAAGATCTGGATCCCAAGAATATTTCTACGAACTTCAAGCGTATGATGCAGGTCAAAGATAAGGCCGAGCGCATGAAATTTGAGCCAGGCAGTGTGAAAGCTCACCCGATGGCACCTTTTCGAAAGGCTCCGATCCCCAAGCTGATGAAAAAACTCAATATTGATCAGTACAGAAATGAAGCACCCCTGAAAGCCGGGATTGTCGGAGGAGAACTCGTGACAATTCCTTTGAACCAGCATGTCGGAGCTCCGGCAGTGGCTTTGGTCAAGGTGGGGCAGAAGGTTGAGGCCGGGGATCCGATTGGTCGCCCTGAAGGGCTGGGTGCCTGGATCCATGCATCCATTTCCGGTGTGGTAACTTCGGTGGGGGATGCCGTAATCGTTGAGGAACGCTAGATGAAGAATCATGATGCCATTGGAATGATCGAACTCTCATCCATTGCGATTGGCTACGCTGCTCAGGACTCCATGCTCAAGGCGGCCGATGTTGAACTGATGGTGGCCCGTTCCATCTGTTCGGGGAAATATATGGTAGTGGTTGGAGGACAGGTCTCAGAAGTTGAGGCTGCGGTTCAGGCCGGAGCAGCAGCAGCTCGGGGGGTTCTGATTGAAGAGCTCATTATTCCCAATCTTCATCCGGATGTATTCCGTGCCATTGGAGGCTCGATTCATCTCGAACCGGAACAGGTCGGGGCCTTGGGAATTCTCGAGACCTTTTCCGTGGCATCCATTGTGGAAGCGGCGGATGCTGCAGCCAAAACTTCGGATGGGCAGGTTTTTCGGGTTCACCTGGCCATGGCTGTCGGCGGCAAGGGCTTTCTCCTGATTACCGGCGATCTGTCCAGTGTGAAGGCTTCGATCGATGTTGCCTGTGAAGCTGCCAGTGAGCGTGGTATGGTTGTTGCCCGAACAGTGATTGCAAGCCCCAGGCCGGAACTGTTTCAGGAATACATTTAAGTCACTTTTCTGGTGGGCTCTGTCTACCTTTTGTGATAGAGCTTTCGTAAAAAACTGCAGTGTCTCATCTGTTGTGTTCCAGATGCCGATGCATCCAGAATGCATTCAAAAGGATATAAAACCTGTCGGTGTTGTGAGCTTAAATTTCTGAGCCGGGAAGCTTTCCTGAAAGGTACTTCTTTCTTGGGTTTTCAGGAACTTGAGGATGATTCCTGGATCCGGGTTGAATATCGTTCCTGCCTGAGCTGCGGAAATACTTTGGCCCATTATGTTGAAGCTGAAGTGCTGGTGGAAGACTCGGCGCTTGTTGGAACCTGAAGCGGGTTTTCCTGAATCGGGATGGGGGTTTTGCCATCATCCTGAATTTCTTTTTCGGGCTCCTGTCTCAGGACGACTTTGCCTTGTCCCAGGCTGATGACATCATAGCCGAGTCGATGGGCCACAGCCGCAGCCAGAGCCAGGGTCAACAGGGTCTGTGCGAAGAACGCAATTATTTTTTCCAGAAGACTCATAAACTTACCTGCAAAGATTTTTCCGTAAGAAGATAACCATTCCGCCGGAGCTGATCGAGGACCGGCTCAAGATCCCGGCGGGCTCCCCTGAAATGAATGGAAATGGAATCTTCGGTGTATTCGGTTTGCAGGACACGGGCCCATTCATAGATTTTTTCCAGAATGGACTCACATCCAAAACTGACTTCAATCTGCATTTCCCGCATATGGCGCTTGAAGCTGGCGTAGATCTTGTTTTTCAGATCTTCCAGACCTTCGCTTTTGATTGCAGAAACAAAGGCAGCTTGGGAATGTACAGATTTGATCATCTTGAGCTTGATCGGCTGACGCTTCATGCGATCGATTTTATTGAAGACCATCAGGCGAGGAATGGAATCCAGATCCAGTTCTTTCAGAACCTTCACGGTATCATGGATTCTATGAGTATAATCAGGATCGGAACAGTCCACGACATGAAGAATCAGATCGGCATCGCGGATTTCCTCAAATGTGGAGCGAAAGGAAGCCACAAGGGCATGGGGCAGTTTCTTGATAAAGCCCACTGTATCAGAGAACAGAATAGCCGGTTTTTCATCTGGTTTGATGATTCTGGTTGATGGATCCAGCGTGGCAAAAAGCTTGTCCTCCACCAGAACCTCGGATTGGGTGAGGGCATTGAGCAGGGTTGATTTCCCGGAGTTGGTGTAACCGGCAATGGCAACCTTGAAAAAGTGACGGCGGTTCTTTTTCTGGGAATCCCTCTGTGACTGAATCTTTTCCAGTTTGGCCTTGGTCTGCTGGATACTGGTACGAATTGCCCGGCGGTCCGCTTCAAGCTGGGTTTCTCCCTCTCCGGATAAAAATCCTCGTCCCCCCCTCTGACGGGAAAGGTGAGTCCACTGACGCTTCAGGCGGGGAAGGGCATACTCCAGTCCGGCCAGTTCAATCTGAAGCTTGGATTCATAGGTACGGGCATTCTGGCTGAAAATTCTCAGAATCACACCGGTGCGATCCAGAACCTCAATCTTCAGATCCTGTTCCAGGCTTCGCATCTGGGAAGGGGAAAGTTCATCATCAAAGACAACTACGCTGATCTCTTCCGGACCCAGGCGATTTCTAATTTCCTCGACCTTGCCGGAGCCGATGAACGTGCGCGAATCAATAGTCTCGCGGCTTTGAATCATGGTGGCGTGAGCTTCTACACCAAGGGTGTCCAGAAGCCTCCTCAGCTCTTCCAGATCTTTTTGCAGCTCGCCCATGGAGTCGTCTTTCAAAAGAACTCCAACCAGAATAGCCCGGGCTTTGTGCTTGCGATTGTCAATCATGCGATTCATGCGGCGCGGATTTTAGCACACTTGATGACAGAGCCTAAAACAGGAAGTCGAGCCTTATCTGAGGGCCTGACCAGGAGAGTTCTTCGAGAGGAATTCCGGTAGGGCCGTCAAGGTTGGGAAAGTCAGCGTGGCTGTACTGCCAGCCTGCACTGAGGCGATGGGTTCGATCCCAGAACCAGGCAAATCCGGCTGAGATATCGGATTCGATAAAATCCCTTTTGCGCCGGATGGTCTGGGTTGTTGCCGGTGCCTGACCCGTATCGCGGCGAACTTCGGATTTGGTGAAGGCGTAGCCCAGGCGGGCCCGGCCATACAGATGGACCGAGCGGGACAGAGGGGTTTCTCCTTCCAGGCCGACATAGGGAATGATTCCCCACTGGCTGAGCTTCCAGTCTGCGAACTGCAGGGTATCGGCGATATGGCTGTCGGCATTCATCCGCCTTAAACTGAAGCCAGCCAGGGTGCCAAGGCGGGACTGGAGGTTTTCGGTTGGGTGCCAGGCCCATTCCAAGCGCAGATTCTGTTGGTCAAAGTCAAGATTCCCCTGAGGGTTGTTAAGAACCCTCCCATCCCGGATCGTGGCTCCTCCCTGAAGGCTGAAGCTGTCACTGGCATTCATCATGGTGGCTTCCAGACGAAAATCCAGCCGATCTTCAGGTCGGGAAAAGCGCTTGGAAATCTTGATCTCCTGCCCTCGGGGCTCAAATCCACGAGAAGAGCCTGCCGCCGGTACGAGAAGAGGCTGATTCAGGCCTCTGACATCCACCGGGGCGATTTCAAGGCGGAAATTACCGGCAAAGGAAGAAGGTACGGGTCGCTCGTGAGGTGAGGCCAGCGTGTGTGGGTTCTGGCGATTTTCAACCCGATTGCCGGAAAAGGCAGCGAGGTTGTAGCGAAAGGGATTTTCTGTGCCGTCATGGGAGTCCAGCCAGGCCTGATAATTTGGATCCCGGTAGGGAGAGACTTCAGCCTGAAGCCAGGACAAAGACAGCAGAAGACAGAGCAAGAACTTCATGGATTCAGATCTTCATCTTCCTGCAGAAGCTGGTAGCGTAAAGCATTGGTGCGTGAGGCAAAACTGTTTCGGTTGGCAGCCACGGCTTCCCGGATACCCGGTGTTGCTGCCACTTCCAGGGCCTTGTCAAAATAGTACCGGGCCATAATCGGATCTTCTGCCTGAGCCAAGAGGCAAGCCAGGTTGTTCAGAGATCTTGAGGAAGGAATAATGGAGGAGGAACGTCGGTAATGAATCATGGCCAGCTCCCGGTAGCCTGTCTGAGAAGGTCGGAACTGGTAAAGGTGGTGATAGTTCCAGCCCAGCCAGAAATGGGCTGAGGAAGAGTCCGGCTTCAGGCTCAGGCTTTTCAAAAGCCAGAGAATTGCGGCGTCATGCTCGCGGTTTTTTCCTTCCTGGATTCCCTGTTCCAATGAAGTCTCTACGTCAACGGTAAGTTCCAGAAAGTCCTCGCTCAGATAAAGTTCGACCAGGTTTTTCAGGCGCACGCGGGCACTTGGTACATAAGGGGATTCCGGAAACTGGGAGAGGAGTTCCTGCCAGTATACGGCCTCAAGAGAGGGACTTTCAAGCCTCTCCATAGCTTTGGCAAGCAGGAACAGAAGTTCATCGGATGTCTTGCGCTTTTTGGTTTTCAGAAGCTCTATGACGGTGTCTTCATAGCGACCTTCCTGAAACTGCCGTTTGGCCAGGGCCAGCTCAGGATAGGCTGGCGGTTCATAGCTATGGATTGGGAGACATAGTCCCATCAGTAGAATCAGGCTGGTAGATTTCCTCATTTTCAATGATTCCCTTGGACAGAGATGTTGCCTTGTTTTCCCAGAGCAAAGCCTCTTCTTCTTCATGGTTTCTCCGAAGAATATCGGCCAAAGCCCGCATGGATTGTAGATGACAGGGATTGAACTCCAGAGATTCACGCAAGGAATGAAGAGTCTGTTCCTGCTGTCCTAGGTACATCTGGCAGCCTGCCTTGAGATAATCCAGGTTGGCATAATGCGGGGCGTGTCTTTCCAGTTGTTCCAGCTCTTCCAGAGCCTGGGCGAATTTTCCTCTTTGTGCCAGCGAGGAGGCATGATTGAGAAGCAGGCTTGGACTTTGAAACCAGGGGTTCAGCTGAACAGACTGGCCCTTGAGGATGCTCTGGGACTGAATCGAAGTCTGCCACTGAAGAAGGGCCAGGACAATGAGGATGAACCCCCCGGCGATTGCAAGCCAGGAGGACTTTCCGGTTTCAGATCCGGAGTGAAAACTTCCCCATAAAAGGCCAAAGAGCGGAACTCCGGGAGAGGTCAGAAGATCGGGATTGAGTTGGGCTCCGATCAGAGCGAGGAGCAGGGGAAAGCTTTGGGGATGGGATCGAACGGTTTTGAAAACCAGAAAATAGAAGAAGATGCGGAGTCCAAGACCGGGCAATCCAAAAGCCAGAAGCCAGTGGAGAAGATCGTTGTGTGGATGAAACTGGATCCGGCTGAGTTTTTGGCATTCGGTATCAGGAGGCATGAGACGACCACTGTTCTTTTGAAACCAGGCAGGTCCATGCCCGAGCAGGCTGAGTTCTTTTGTGGCGGCCTCCCAGATCATGAGGCGGGTTTTTAAGGGGCGCTTGGTGTAGTGGGCATCCAGAGTGAGAAACATCAACCCAATCAGGGCGCATAGTCCCAGCAGGATTGTTTTGGGGGAAATTTTGGGGAAGGCATGCTGAAGAAAGGCCAGAAGAAAGAGAAGAACACCGATTCGGGAGCCGGACTGAAGGCAGAGAAAGAGCCCCGGGAGTCCATAGACCAGACGATGTCTGGGGTTTTGAGGAATTACGATCCAGCCCAGAATCAGGGGCAGACACAGGCTTAAGGGGGAGTCTGTGAGGCCAGGGTGAGAGCTGGCCAGAATCAAGGACGGCTCATTCCATTCCACATGAGCCTGAAACCATCGGAAAGGGAGCCAGCCCAGCCTGCTGAACAGGACAAACAGAAAATTGGCGAAGACAAAGAGAATCAGGGGGGATGAAAGTTCTTCCCTTCTCATATAGCGGCCAGCAAAGGCTGCCAGAATCAGCCAGGCTTCGGCAAAATAGAAGCGCTGCTCCAGGGAAGGAACCGCGAAGGGGAGCAGGGCAAATCCACAAAAGACCAGTTTTTCCGGGGGTTTCAGATGCAGGGGAAGAAGGGCAACCAGCACTCCCAAGGGAATGATCTTCAGAGGGGAAGCTTCCCCAAAAGGAGTCCAGAGGCAGAGCATCAGGCAGATCAGGACCTGCCGGATGAAAACGGGGTTCATGCCAGGGCTTTCTTCAGATAGATCTGGGCTCCAATTTCTTCGTAGGCATGGTGCTGGTACCAGGTATGAGCATCAGAGCCACTCATGACTTCCAGAATCATTTCGTTCAAACCCATGTTTCGGGAACTTTCCTCGGCATTCCTAAGAAGGATTTTCCCAAGACCCATCTGCTGGAATTCCTCATCCATGGCAATCTGGGCCAGATAGGCCATGCCCTGACTTGCCTGAAGGGATTTTTTCCAGAAGGAGGCCACCCGCGCGGGATGAGTCAGAAGAATATAGTAGCCAATGACCTTTTCTTCATCGGCTTCCAGAACCCGGCAAACTGCCTGTCCCAGATCGCGGTAGCGCAGGAAGGCGCGGATCAGATCTTCTCTTTGCTTTTGCATGCGGGAAGTATCACCATGCTGAGGAATTAAGGCCTCAAGTTTGAGAACATCTTCCACATGCCAGGGCTGCATGTCCTCAATGAGGAGGTTGGCGGGCTGTTTAGGCATGAAATTACTTGCGGGACAGAACTTTGCCGTAAATCTGTTTGAAACGGTTCTGCTGGCCAGGCTGGGGTCGGGTACTGGAAGTTACGGACTTCTCCGGCTCGGGAGCAGGTATCGGTTCTTCGGCCTCACTGGCCGCAACATCCATATTTTCCGTACGGGCCAGAGGATTGACTCCACCTTGAGGATCCGGGCTGGGACGACCCTCGCGGGCGGCAATCTCTTCTGCGGATGGAAGACCGGCCGGGTAGCGTTCGCGATTGATACGGATGACTTCCTGCCAGGTGCCCTTGAGATCCTTGAGCATGGTGATCACGGTATCCAGATTTTCTTCGGATTTGGTGATATTGGCCTGGGCCAAGGTGTAGTTGATGAATTCGTAGATGTTGAAAAGGTTGCGGGCAATTTCGCCCCCGATTTCAAAATTCAGGGAAACCATCAATTCTGTGATGATGTTCTGAGCCTTGATAAAATGGTTACTGCACTGATCGATTTTAGATCGATCCCCCATGATTTCACGGGCCAGAGTGATGTTCTTCACAGCCCCGTCATAGAGCATGAGAATGAGCATCTCCGGCGTGGCCGTTTCAATCTTCATACGCTTGTATTGTCCAAGCTGCTGATTCTGGTACGCAAGAGCCATAGGCTTCTCCCTTCTACTCTGTTATTCTAAGACATCAAGGGGCTGGATCTCCAGACCCTCCTGACATCCTTTGGCGGCTATTTTCAGAAAATGCTGCAATTCCTGGAAGGACTTGAGTCGAGAACCGTAGTATCCGGTGTAGAGTTCAGCCATTTTCACGATCAGATCCTGACTGAACCGGGCTCCGACAAGCTTCCCCAAAGAACGCTGGAAATAAACTTCGGCTTTCTGGTTTTTGTGCTCGAGCCATCCCAGAAGAACGGGGTCTTCAATCCCGCAATGGATGCCTTTGGAAAGCTCATTGAACATCTGCCGCATTTCCTTTTCGGAATTGTTTTTTGCGGCATCAAGCAGTGCTTTGCTGTCCTCCTTGCGGGATGTGGCCAGGGCCTCGGCATTGCCCAGACTTTCGATTTTCCGGCTGACATCGGCAAGAAGCTCAGGAAAGAGAAAGCGACGGGGCTCATTGTAGATGACTTCCAGTGCGTCACTCAGATTCCTGTCCTGAGTCAGATAATCCCGACAGACCTTGTCAAAGCTCATCTGACGGCAGTTTTTCCTCAAGATCCCTCGTTCTGTGGCATTGATCACTGGCTGTCGGGTTTTGGAAAACTGTTCTTCCAGCCACTGGGCATAGAGAATCAGATTGTTCTGGGTCAAAACCTGATTGCCATGGATGTCCAAGTGGCTGACAACTGGTCTTGCCAGGATTCTTTGCAGGTGAAATGTTTCATAGGAAGTATAAAGCTCAAGATTCGGGCAGGCTTCGACCTGGGCGTAATACTGTTCATCGTAGCGGGAACCTGGGCAGTGGGTGAGCATGTCGGAATAGGCCAGATCCTGACCCACGAAGATAATTGGGCCACAGTCCATCTGGCGGGCCAGATCAAAGCAGGTTGTTGCAATCGAACCCCAGGATAGAAGAGGCTTGGGGAAGGCTGAGAATTTGGAAAAATACGAGGAATAATATCCATTGAAGTTGCAGATAAAAGCCCGCGCTCCCTCCATATCAAGGGTTTCATGCCAGGTCATGGGCTCAACAACCAGAAAGGTTTTGCTGACATCAAGACCCTTGAGATGCATGAAATTGACATCATTGGGATCGGCTGTGCAGACGAAATGGGGATTGATTCCGTTTTTCAAAAGAATCGGATAAGCCGTATCGACGGCAATCAGAAAGGCCTTGTTTTTGAGTTCCCTGAGTTTTTCCAGATGAAGGTGAAGGGAGGGGCCGGCACTGATAATGATGGCGGGAATGCCGGGGAAACGACCAAAAAGCTGGGCAGCCCAGGGGAATTTCCCCAGGTGTTTTACGTTGTTCACGCAGTTGATGATGAAATCATCATCCGCTTCCATGATTGTGGCCATATTGGCGGTGAACTTGGCCAGATGCTCCAGAAACCTTTTTTTGACGGCATTGAAGACATCATTGAACCAGCGGGCATAAACCGGAGGCTCGATGAACTGGACCCCTGAATGCTGGTTGAAGTTGTACTGGGAAGCCAGAAAGTCAGCGAGTTCATCAGGATTCGGGGTGATGATAAAGGTGATTCGGGGGTTTCTGAAATAGGTTTCGAAGTCCCGCAGTTTCATGGCCTGTCGGAGAGTTTTATAGCTTGGCTCCAGGATCACGAGTTGACGATCCGGGTAGGCCTTCAGAAAGGCATCGACGTGGTAACCGATTCCGACCCCCAGACAAACAGTGAGCTTATGGGGGTTGTTTTCATAGCGGCTCAGGATTTTTTCGGCTTCTTTTTCCGGATTGTAGGAAGAATGAACTGTAAGATTCCGTCCACCCAGGATAAAGCGCAGATTGGTTTTGCCTTCCTTGCTGATAAAGCCTTCAACCGCATCCAGAAGTTCTTCTTTATCAGCCCGAAAGACCAGAGTCTGGTAAAGTGGAGGGGCAACTTCCTTCAGAAACAGATAGGGATCGGACATGGAATCAGATTATCAGGCCTGAACGCTTTGGCAAAATTCAGGGATACCTTCGGCAATTTCATTCAGGGTCGGTTTTAATTCATATTCCAACAAATCCCGAAATGTGGTGTAGTCGCTCTGCTGCTGGGCATTCAGAAGTTCGCGGGCAATATTCTGCAGCTTTCGGCTTGCGACCAGAAAAGCAGAGTTTTCCATGCCGGAATTCTGAATCTTCGGATGAAAGATGACTTCGGCTCCTTGAGAAACGGTGGAAAGCCAGCTGAGGCCATCCGCAACCGTGACAAAAATCTGCATGCCGGCGTTTTCGGACAGCTCGTCAAACTTTTTCAGACATTCATCCACAACGGAAGAGAGTTCGGGAAGAATGTGAACGGCATCGCCAAGGGCTTGTAGAGCCAATTCCTGTTTATTGCTGGCCCGAATCTCAAGAGATTCTACCCGATCCAGAGGAAAGGTGGAATAATCGGCTTCTCCCTGAGCATCCAGTTCACGACCATTTAAGTGCAGGGCGGTAATGACACTGCCGCCTGGCTCCAGAATCTGTTTTTCAATTTTTTGAATCAACTGGCCAAAACCCTGTAGTTCCTGAGTTTCAACTTCGACCTGTTTCCCATTGAGATGTATCTGCATGAATTAGAAACCGCCAGTGGATCCTGCCTGGGCAATGGCGTTGGATTGATTCTGCAACGTCTGCAAGGAAGACTCCATGTTCTGAAATGTGAGCAATAAGCTTTCCTGATATTTTAGCAGAGAGCGGTTCTTGTTCAAGATATCTAGAGTAAGACCCGCAATTTCTTTATCAATCAGACTGTTTGAAACAGCCTGGCCGGGTCTTCCGGCTTTTTGGGTCAAAAGGCCGCTGAAAGATGTAAAGCGGCGGATTTCAACTTTCAGACGTTCGCCAATTCCCTGTCCCTTGGGGTTGTTTTCATCGGTTCGGGTAAAGAAGGTTTTCACCTGATCCAGATTGTTTTCCAGAGCAGCCTTGAACTTGGATTCATCTGCAATCTGAAGTTTTCCGATCCGTGTTTCAGCTGGATTGGAGCCGATAGCGCCGGTGGAGATTCCCATTTTGGAAAGAGAATTAATGCCATCTGGGCCTTCAACCCGCATATAAGAGAACTGCCTCAAAGTGTTGTAGGCTCTCTGAAGCAGGGGGTCTCCTGCCAGAACCTGTTTTCTGAGTTCGTCCTCTTTTTCGGCAAGGGCTTCGGCATCCAGATTTTCTCTTTCTTCTTCGGCCAGATATTTGAGGTTGTAGTCTTTTTTTGCCCGGACTTTTTCATCAATCAGTTCAATTGCGGCGTTGTAGCGCTCAATGAAGTTTTCAATCGCAGTACGAGCAGTATCGGAATCGTTCTGGATATTCAGGGTGCTGCTTCCGGTAGATTTGAGTTCCAGAGTCAGGTTTTCAACCACATCGGTGATGATGTTGGAGGAGCGTGTAGCCTGAACTCCATTGATGGTGAAAATAGCATCCTGTGGGGTTTTTAACTCATTTTTGAAGGAACTGGAAAGAAGACCTGTTCTTTCGGCAAAACTTCCGGAAACATCACCGATGACAATGGTGTCGGAGGAATTGAAGTTCAATTCGGTGCCATCGACAATGGAGGCCGTCACACCGGAGTCACCGGAAACTGCATTGATGGCACTGTAGATCTGGGTCATGCTGCTGTAGGCGGGAATGACCACGTCTTCCCCGTTGATGTTGATGGTTTCATCCACATCATTGAAATAATCCCACTGAAAGGAAGGATCGGAAGGTATTCTTGAGGTGAAGGCACCAAAATCAGCGGCAGCGGTCCCGGAGATATTGAGGTTGATGTTGGGTTCCGAGTAAATCCTCAGACGGCTGGAGTCAGGAGCGACTGTGGCCTTGACTCCGGAAATGCCTTTGGCATTGATCCGGTCCATGACTTCTTCGGCTGTTGTTTCGGTAGTGAAATCAATTTGCTGGCCATTTATGAACAGGGATTTTCCATTCAGGTTGAGTGCGCCAAGAGAATCGGATTCCTCATAATGCACATCCTGAAGGATTCGGGTGGTATTCCCTTCAACATCCTGCAGGTTAAGAGGCTGTCCGTCACTGTAAATAAGGATTCTGGTTCCGACTCCTTCTGCTGTCAGTCCTTCAACGCCGGAATTGTTGATCATATCGGCCAGATCATTGAAAGTCTCTCCGCCTCCAAGTGTGAATTCGGCTCCGTTGATATTGAAGGTTCCGGGAGCAAAACGCCAGTCATCAATGGTAACGGACCTGAGGGCCTGGCCTTTGGCATTGGCTTCTCCAAAACCGGAGCTGCTGGGGTCATTCAGGATTCCGATGCTCTGAAGCAACTCTCCATCAGCATCCATAATCTCCATGGAGTTCTCTGTACCGGTATCCACGCTTGACAGGATCAGACGTTTGTCAATGATTTCGGCAGAAACTCCCGTCTGGCTTCTGAGGCTATTGATCCCGGTTTTCAGATCATTCAGATTAGCCCCGGCAGAAACCGTGAGGCTGACTCCGTTGAGCTGGATGGTAGCGTCTTCAGAAAGAAGGGGGGAGGTCATGCTGGATTGAATGTCCGAGGCAACCCGGTGCCTGGTCGCGAGCTGGCTGATACTGAGCTGATAATTGGCAGCCTCAGCAGAAGTGTTGGCAGTGGCCCCTAAAAGATCCTCATCGCCGACTTTTGCGGTTTTGCGGGAGAAGGTGGATTCAAAAGATACATTGACAGCGGCTTCTTCGAGTGAAGACAGGGCCGAGTGAATGCTTTGGTATTCTTCCTTGGAAATAGTCAGCTCATGCTGTTTTCTTTCCTGAATCTTGATGGTTTCCCGCTGCCGGATGGTCAGAGCTTCAACCAGCGCTCCAGAGTCAATACCGGACACAAGACCAGTGGATAATGCCAGATCGTTTGCCATAGCCAACTCCCAGAGTGGACAATTTCGCCTATCTTACGGTATCGGTACATTGCTTCAAATTCTTTATGTTTTTTTCTGTATTTTTTTGTTGCCAGAGTTTTTTCTTTTCCAGAATCGTGTGAAGCGGGCAACCAGATAAAGAGACCCGCAAAGAACAACAGGCCTGATTTTGAGGGTTTCGTGCATGGCTTCCAGCGTGCTTTTCAGACTGCAGTGCACTCTTCTCAGAGGAATCTGTTTCTTCAGTCCTGCGGGGCTCAAAAAGCTGTCACCTTTTAGACAGACTCCCTCAATGTCCCACCCATGGGACAAAAAGCTAAGATTTTGATTGCTTTTTGTTCTCTTTAGGCCCATGAAGAGGACTGGTTTTTGGTTTGGGAGCAGCTCATTCATGGAGTCCAGAAGCTTCTTGAGGCCATCTGCATTATGGGCTCCGTCGATGAGAAGAGGAGGAGTTTTGCTTAAGAGCTCCATTCTGAAGGGATGGCGGATTTGGCGGATCCCCTGCACCACGCTTTGAGGTGTGATGCCAAATTTTTCTCTGATCTCAAAGGCAAGAGCAATGGCATTTTGAAGGTTTTCTCTTTGAAATGAGCCAAGAAGCGGGCAACGAAACCGGTGAGACTGACCATTCCAGTCAAACTGTCCGCTCTGCCCCTCAAGCCCTTGTGAAACGATTGTGATCGGAATGGAGTCAGACAGAATCTGAATGCCGGAGATTTCGGAAAACAGGTTTTTGGGATCTTCCTTTCCGCCATAGAACTTTTTTTGGGCAATCGTATAGAGGGTCCCTTTTTCCTGGGCAATCGCCTCATGGGTCTCTCCCAGAATATGAGCATGATCCAGGCTGATGTTTGTGATCAGGGTTGCCTGGGGTGAGAGACAGGCTGTTGCGTCTCTTCGCCCTCCAAGTCCTGCTTCAATAACCATGGCCGTGCATTCAAAATGGCGGGCTGCCCAGATTAGTGTGTAAAGCATTCCTTCAAAGAAACTCGGGCTTCTAAAGCCTTTCTGAAGCAGTCTGGGGACAGACTCCTGCATATCCCTGAGAGCTTCATGAAAGATTCCGAAAGGTAGATCTTCTCCCTGGATCCGGATCCTTTCTCTTGGGTGCAGAAGATGGGGTGTAATGAAAGTGGCCACCCGATGGCCGGATGCCATCAGAATTCCTTCCATCAGAGCGGTGGTGCTGCCTTTACCATTGGTTCCTCCGATCAGGATATGGGGCGGCAGATTCTGAAAAACAGGACTGATTCCGGCCAGGGCCTTCATGGTCTCGGATTCATAGAAGGATTTTTCGGAGCGAAGCTTTTTTAAGGCCAGAGAATCAAGGGAAGAAAGGCTCATATCTGTGATTGTCATAAATTGGAGAGGCGGAGCATACGATAACGAATCAGGATGAAACAGATCAAACGGCTGCTTTGCTTTGGAATTTTCTGGGGACTTTCGTCTTTCGGATGGACTAAGGCTGTCTTCACGCCTGAGGAAAATGACCGGATCAAGGCGACTCTGAACCAGATGACAGGCATTGTCGAGGGCCTTCATACCGAAGTCCTTGAAATGGATCAGGTCCTGAATGCCTCTTCCACGGCCATGCGCAAGGCCAGGGTCAAGGAAAGACTCAAGGTTCGTCTGGATGACATGGAGAGCCGTCTTCAGGATTTAAGGCGTTTGCGTCTGACTTTCATCAAAGTTCCCCAGCTCAAGGAATTCATGATTGCCCTTGATGATCGATTGAAGGTCATGGAGCAGAATGCCTCTCTGGTGAAGGAAATTCATCTTCCCCAGGTTCTGGAGACGATGGAGGGCGAGGGGGCCATGCCCCATTTTTCAACATTCATCAATCCGGGAGATCCCCGTTATCGCCTGGAAGAGGATCAGAAGAGTCTTGCCCAGGCAATCGATCGGGGGGGACACCTTCTGGGTCTTCGGGATGCCGCCCTTCGTGAAGATGGTCAGTTCACCGGTTTTATGCAGAGTCTGGATGCCAGCCTGAAATCTACGGACAAGCCGGAAATCCAGACGATTCCGACTCTGGGACGTCAGAGTCTGGATGAGTTTCACCAGCAGCTGGTGAAAGCCCAGGCCAAGGATCCGACCTTTGACTGGAATGAGGATCGTTCGGATCAGAATTTCCGAAGGTTTTTGCAGAATGTGGAGGGTCTGAATGAAAAGGCCATGGAAAACGTCCGGGTGATCAGCCAGCATCCCAAGGTGGATGAACCGAATCTGGCTCAATCCCGCCAGACTTTTGCCCACCTTATGACCCAGATCGATGATCAGGAGAGAGTGCGGGAGAAGACACGGGTTGTGATGGAGTCCAAAGGGGCTTTGAAACCGATTTTTGGGATGAACAAATGGCTGAATGACATTCGCCTGGATGCCCACAAACCGGCTAAGCAGGAATTTGAAGGCTTTTTGAAATCGCTTGAACCCATAAAATCCGAAATTGTGCTGAAGGCTTCCAGGGTTCCGGCCCGCACCCTGAAAACTCCCGTGGTGGAATCGGTTTCCTCCGAAGAGTTTCTGGTTCGCCTCGCGGTTCCCCACAAGCATGAAGAGCTGAATGCCGGAATGGATGGAGAAACTGACTGGGATGAGGATCGTTTGAATCAGGATTTCCGCAGGTTTTTGCAGAATGTGGAAGATCTGAGTGAAAAGGACGTGGAAAACGTCCAGGCGATCCGTCAGCATCCCAAGGTGGATGAACCGAATCCGGCTCAATCCCGCCAGACCGTTGCCCATCTTATGACCCAGATCGATGACCAGGAGAGAGCGCGGGAGAAGAAACGGGTCGTGATGGAGCCCAAAGGGGCCTTGAAACCGATTCTTGGGATGAATAAATGGCTGAATGATATTCGCCTGGATACCCATAAACCGACTAAGCAGGAATTTGAAGGCTTTCTGAAATCCCTCGAACCCGTGAAATCCGGAGTTGTGCTGAAAGCTTCCAGGGTTCCGGATCAAACCCAGAAAACTCCCGTTGTGGAATCGGTTTCTTCCAAAGAGTTTCTGGGTCGCCTCGCGGTTCCCCGTAAGCATGAAGAGCTGAATGCCGGAATAGATGGAGAAACCATGCACGCTGTGCATGTCACCAAAGAGGCCGTGCAGTTTCCGTTTCAGCCCAGAGATTTTCAGGAACACCAGGAAATGGTGATTGAGTATATGGGCGAATATCCCGGCCCGGTTGAGCCCAAAAGTCGGCCTTCCGGACCACGGGAAACCGGTATGCCGTTACTGATGCATCCGGCCGGGCAGTTTGAGAACTATGTTGCGGGAGTGCAGGGAGGTCTGGCTTATCCAGAGCTTGTGGCCCATCGTCTGCAGGATGATAAATCCCTGATTCCGATTACCCTGACCCTTCTTGACCAGGATCGGGTGCCGTATTCCGACACTCTGGTCCAGTTTGAACTGGATCTTTCCGAGGTTCCCTGGGGAGTAAGGATTCTGGAAGGAATGAGCCGTGATCCCAAACGTCATCGTCTGCGCACGAATACCGATGGTGAGGCCCAGGTTCACCTGCTTGCTGAAGTTCCTCAGGGACAGAAGCTTCAGGTAAAGAAGCTTGTCAGTCCAACTGAGAACGGTGTGGTCTGTCACCTCAAGGTTCTGCCGGATGGTATGGTCGCTTCACAGGTTGAGTGAACTTCATCTCTTCTTTTACAGAATCAATCCCGTTTTTTTTAGGGCTCCCGCTATCTCGGTGTGGTGTTCTTGCGGTAGAACTCCGACAGTTCTTCCGCCGGAACTTTCCCGGAAGCGACATCTTCAAACAATTTGATTTGTGCCGCCACTTCTGGAATTGTCAGCAACAGCCCATTCAGATACAAGAATAGACCTGCCACCGCATAGGCGGTGCGCTTGTTGCCATCAATGAACGTATGATTGCGGGCGATGCCCACGGCATAAACCGCTGCCAATTTGCAAAGACCGGTTTCCCCATAGGCATGGAAGTTCTCGGCGCGGGCGAGAGCCGATTCAAGCAGCCCTTCATTGCGTGTCCCTAAGCGGCCGCCATGCCGTGCAATCGACTGCTCATGAATATAGAGCGTCTGGGCTTTGCTAATCCACTTAGGTTCGGGAGCTGAGGTCATTTAGCGAGCTCGTCAAGTACTTCGCCATGCGTGTTCATGAACGCATCGACATCGGACTTGAAGGCATCGTTGACGTTACCATTATAGGCATAACGGGATTTCATATATTCCTGAAATTCCTTGTATTCAGCAGCTGAAAGCAGTACGACACTTTCCCGGCCATTGCTGGTGATGCAAATGGGTTCTCTCTGAGCCAATTCCTTAAAATGCCCAAAGTTCTTCTGAAATTCGGATGCGCTGACAATAGCCATAGTTCATCTCCTGTCCATCTATTGTGCACAAATTCCGCAACTTCCGCAAATTGTGTAACTTCAATCCAGTGCTTTGGAAGTGTAGTAGACATAATTGCAGAGCCCATGGGCTCTCTGCCTCCGTCCGTCACAAGCCGAGCTGAAAAGTCTGCTCTATCTGTCACAGGGCGGATCGAAGAACCAGAACAGTCCCAGGCTGTGAAACCTGTGCGGGAAGCTCACGCTGTATCAAGGCCCAAACCCCAAGGCCATTCCTCCCTGGTAGATGATCAGAGCGAGGATCCAGGCCAGAAAGGTAAAGCCGAAGAACTGCCAGAATCCCCAGAGCCAGCTTCCTGTTTCGCGGATGGTGACGGCAATGGTTGCCATACAGGGGGAGGAAACCAGACAGAAAATCATCAGGCTGACAGCGACCAGGGGATGGAAAACCTTCTGTCCGGCTCTTTGGTGGTCTTCGGGGTAAGTGTCTCTTAAAAGAGCCTGCCCCAGACGGGTACCGTCGTTTTCTCTCTCCATGTCGGATTCTGCATCCAGATCAATTTCTGAGCCCAGTTCGTAGATAATCCCAAACTGAGTGACAAAGACTTCCTTGGCGGCAATGGCGCCTATCAGGGCGGTGGAGATCTTCCAGTCAAATCCCACCGGGGTGAAAACGGGTTCGACAAACTTCCCAATCCGGCCTGCCAGACTATGGGCGAGTTCTTCGGTGGTCCGGTGGTTTTCAAAATCGGTCACAGCTTCGGTGTGGTATGCGACTTTTTCCTGAATCTCAGGAAGCTCTGCCAGAAACTCTTCCAGACTGGCCAGAGTTATGGTCTGAGTGATCCCAAGAGTTTGGGCCTGACTCAATAGGCCTTTCTCTGCCTTCTTGTATTCTGGAGCAAAATCCCAGAAGTCCTGGCTGATGGCATGAGTGTTGAGCCAGAGTTCTTCGAGTTTATGGATTCTGGCATTCTCCGAGAAGGTGAAGGCAGGGGGAGTTCCCAGATGCTCTTCAGGCAGACGGGGCCAGCGGGACATGGCCCAGAGGATCAGGGAGCAGGCTAAAATGATGGTGCCGGCCTTCCTCAGATAGATGCTTGAACGGTGCCACATTTCGGCAACAACAAATCCCATTGTGGGCATTCTTAGAGGGGGCAGTTCGAGCATGAAGGAGGAGGCCTCGGATTTGAAATGGGTCAGTCTTAGAACCCAGGCTCCGGCAATCAGGATGAAGAATCCTGCCAGATAGACGGCCATCAGGACGGCTCCCCGGTACTGAAGGGGGAAGAAAACGGGGATCAGGAGTCCATAGATGGGAAGGCGGGCCGAGCAGCTCACCATGGGAAGCATGAAGAGGGTGATCATCCGATCGGAGCGGTTTTCCAGAATCCGGGTCGCCATGATGGAAGGAACGGTACAGCCCAGGCCGGAAGCAAGAGGCATGAAGCTTTTTCCGTGAAGGCCAAAACCACGCATCAGGCGATCCATCAGAAAAGCGGCGCGGGCCATATAGCCGGTTCCCTCAAGAAAGGCAATCGCGGTAAAAAGAAGGACAATATTGGGAAGAAAGATGATGACTCCCCCAACCCCGCCGATGATGCCATCCAGAATCAGGGATCTCAGGGAAGAATCCGAGGCCTTGGGCCAGAACCGGGCAACTTCTTCGCCAAGAAAGCCAAAGAGAGCATCAATCCAGTCCATCGGATAGGAGCCCACAGTAAAGACCAGCTGGAAGGTCAGATAGACAATGCCCAAGAAGATTGGAAGGCCGAAAATTCGCGACAGAAGCAGGGTGTCGAGAGTTTCTCTGAAATCGGCTTTGATCTGGGTGATTTTCTGATGGCGGCTGGTCAGGGACTGGGCAAGACGATGGCGGGCTTCGGTTGCCAGCACCATCGGGCTTTCATCATAGAAGGCGTGGATACGACTGGCCTTGTTTCTGGCTGATTCCAGGAGATTTGTGTGGCCAAGGCCTTCAAAGCGTTCCATTAGTGAGGCGTCATTTTCAAGCAGGCTCAGGGCTACCCACTCAGGACGTACTTTCCATTCCAAAATGAGACTCTTCGGAGCTTCCTCCAGGATTTCCTGGATGGATTCCCGCATGGTGGGGTTCAGTTCGGTTGGGAAATCCGGAAGCTGGGGTTCCTGATTCAGATGGGGCAGGATGAAATTCAGAAGAGGTTCCCGGCTTTCCTTACGGGCGGCAGCCGTCAGGATAACAGGGATTCTGAGTTCTTCCTGAAGAGCCGCGGTATCAAGCTCAATTCCCGAGCGTTCCATCTCATCGGCCATGTTGATGACAAGAATCTGGGGCCTGCCAAGCTCCATGAGCTGGAGGGTCAGATAAAGGCCTCGCTCAAGATTGGTGCCATCCACAATATTGACAATCAGGCGGGGGGAAGTGTCCATCAGCCAGCGCCGGGCCACTTTTTCCTCCAGGGAGGAGGGCTGGATGGAGTAGGTACCGGGAAGATCCGTTACCCGAATCACTGCCTGATCCAAAAAGATCAGACCGGTTTTCTTTTCCACTGTGACGCCGGGATAGTTGCCGACTTTCTGATGGGTCTTGCAAAGCAGGTTGAAAACAGAGGTTTTGCCACAGTTGGGGTTTCCGGCGAGGACGATTTCGTGCTGGACATTCATGCTTGGCGCTCCACAAATACATCGCGGGCTTCAACTCGTCTGAGGCTGACATGAGCTCCCCTGAGGCTGAATTCAATCGGATCTCCCAAAGGAGCGATTCTTAAGCGTTTGATGCTGGCTCCAGCAACAAACCCCATTTCCATCAGGCGTCGTTGAATGGGGGAGCCTGGACGGATTCTGACAATGCGGGCCTCTTCTCCGTTTTTCAGATCTTCAAGGCTGGGCCAGACTTTTTCCACTTCCTTCAAAGAGGTTCGAAGGGTTCGGGTTTCTTCGGCATTCAATGCCCGAATCAGGATTTTTTCGGCCTTTTTTTTCGGAATCACCAGTCGGTGAGTCTGAAAGCGGCAAAGGATTTCTCCCGTGGATTCCACCTGATGCAGAACTTCCAGATGAGAGCCGGCCTGAAGGCCGATTTTAGCTGCGTTTTCAAGAAATTCAGGTTCATCATCAGGAAAACTCAGAATCTGAACTCCCTGATTCTGGACAGCCTGAACCAGGGAGAAGCCGGTTTGTCCGGACTGGATGATTTCATCCTTGATCCCGTAGAGGACGATATCCGAGAAAACCGGAACAAACCCGTGGCGGGCACCAGTTTCATGCAGGACTTCTTCCAGAATTTCTGAGGTGAATTCTTCGATCTGCCCGGTTTTCAGGCAGACCATATGAAAATGTCTGCGATCCGGATGGTTGTGTTCAATCGTCTGGCGGCCTTCGACAGATTTGACTTCCAGAATTCCGTATTCCTTCAGAATCTTAAGAACGGTTTCGACTTCCTGCTGAGATGCCTGGGTATTCTGCTCAACTGCCTGAAGGGCCAGAGCAATCTCGGTATGGTGCTTCAGTCTCAAAAGAGATTTGGCAATGGTGAGCTGGGTTTCAGTCAGAGAGTGGCCGCTTTGAGTGAGGAGTTCCATGAACTGCTCCAGGAGGCGACGATCGGCTTTTTCTAGATTTGGAAATAATACTTCTGCGCACATTTTGAAAATGGTTTTCAATATCAGGCGGCGCAGAATAGATCCACTCGGAAGATGAAGTCAAGGATGGTGAATCAGTCACACGGAATGTGAACAGGGGTCTTTCCTGAATGAAACTGTAGATTTCCCTGAACATCAAACCTGTCACCCTGGGCTTTCTCAAAACTGAAGCACAGGGACTGATTTCTTGTATGCCATTCTGTGATGGAAAGAAGACCGAGCTTTCTGGCTTTTGGGGTCATTCCGAAGAGGACACGGGCATTGGGGGATTCAAGCTTAATATATCCTTCATGCTCCTTGATGGACATGCCCTGGTTCAGGAGTTCTGAAAAGAGTGGCAGAGGGTTAATGATGGAAGAAAATCTCTGGACTCCGAAGATTCCACCTTTGTGGAAATCCCTGCTTCTTAAGCGGTAGTCATAAAACCAGAGTCCTTTGATGGGAGTTGTCTGATGAAGGGCCAAAAGCAGGGGCAGAAGCTGGTGCTGGTATTGATTGGGCCAGGGCAGGTTGACCTCGGAAAGCCAGATTCCCTTGCTGGAGCCCATGGAAAGAAACAGGGACTTGAGGATCTGGTAGCGTTCAACCGGATTGAGATTCCTGATGCGCTTGAAGCCGGAATGAAAGGCGGGATAATCCAGATAAAAATGGCGGTCAGTTTCTCCATAGGATAAGAAACGGGAGACCTGGGCATCTTCCCCGCCAAGCATGCTGTTGTTCAGAAAAACCCGTTCTTCATAGCCATATGCCTTGAGGTGGGAATAGGCTTCAAGGCCAAATTCGAGCATGAGCTGGGCTTTGAAACCGCTTAAGGATAAAACCGCACTTTTTTCCTCGCGGCGTTTGAGCCAGAGTCTTAAGAATTCAAGATTTGCATTTGTACTTGGGGCTGGAGCAAACAGACTGTTTTCATTCAGAACTCCAAACCATTTGAGGTTTCTGGAAGTGAAGAATGGTGGATCTCCCAGCTTCAGTTCACTCAAGAAGTGAAGCCAGTCCCAGAGTCGGGCCTTGAGGTCTTCCTGAAGGAAGATTTCCCAGACCCATCCAAGGGCTTGATTTGGGGTTTCAGGGAAGCTGATTCCATCCATGTAAAGGCTGAGCCCGAAGTGGGAGATTTCCTTAAGGATTCCCTGAAGCTTGGGACGGAGGGAGTCTGGATTTTTTAGAAAAACCCGGAAAAACTTGTGCAGGCGAACGGAGTGAAAGCCGTCTTTTTTGATCTGGTCAAACAGCTGGCGCCAATCCTCTTCTTTCAGATCGTTCAACAGGTACTCCGCTTCCAGATTGACCCCGATCACGGCTGATGAGGAAAGAGTCTGGGTCTTGGGGTTCCATTCGCGGGGCAGAAACTGGCCCTGGACTTTCTCAAAGGGCAGGGAGTGGGGGGATTCCTGAAAAGCCTCAAGATAGGTGGAGTCCGGAATCTCAAACTTGAGAGTCAGGGGGTTTTTGGTATTGGTCAGTTTAAGAACGGCAGGAAGAGGAATCAGGTGGGATTCATGACGGGTCTGAATTTTAAGGGAACCCTGGCCACTGATTTTGAGATCTACCTGCTTAGGGATGTCCTGAGATGGGTAGTAGAGTTTCCAGTCAAAAAAACAGATTCTCCCTTTCTGGGCGCTGAGATAAATCTGTCCTTTCTTCTGCACCAGCTCACAGTTCTGGTAATTGCCCGGGCTTAGAGGATTCAGATCAAAGCGATGTCCGGCGAAATAACCAGCCGTAAATAAAGTCAGGAGCAGAGGGTAAAGAAGTTTGAGATGAAGATTCAGGCTCACCGAAAGAAAACCAGTCTTCCCAGATACATGACTAAAAGCAGGCCGAAGCTCATCAGAATGCCCAGATTCAGACGCATGCGCTCGACGAATTTCTTGACGATTTCCGGATCTCCCAGGCTTAGGACAGCCATATCTGGAAGGGGACCGGTGCCCAGAAGATTCAGAGTACAGAAGGAGACCATTTCACCCTGAGCAGCTCCTTTGCGGATAAAGCCTCCATAGCGCTCATCCCGAATGGTTTTAAGCTCGTCTTCTTCAAAGCTGAAACCCTGATCCTTGGGAAGAATGATGGTTCCCTGGCCATCTAAAAGCAGAAGCTCTCCATCCCGTCTTGAAGCAAGTTCCTGGGCCGGGCTGAAGAGCCGGCTCATGGAAACCTGAGCTTCGATCATTCCCAGATAGAGATTCTCCCTGAGCTCTTTCACCGGAAGCATCAGGTAGGCAAAGGATTCATTCTTGATGTTCTGGGTTGTTGCTGGTGGAGACGGATGGGCCAGCAGGGACTGGATGTTTTCCGGGCTTTTTCTGGGGAGAAGAAGATCGGTGCCAAAACCGGAGGCGGCATTTCTGAAGGCGATTTCGGCAGGGTTTGTTGTATTGGGGAAGAAGCGGACACCAACAACACAGGGGTGGGCGCCGAAATGAATTCTCAGGAGTTCGTGAATACGGTCTGCGGAAGGGTTTTCACGGATCAGGGCCCGCGCAAGACCGGCAATCTGGCTTTCCGTCTGCTTGAGGGTGTCCACAGCGTGACGGGCGGTCAGAAAGGCTACATCCTGGCTGCTTTTCAGGACAACCTGACGCATGTAGGCCTCTTCTGTGGCGAGGGCTTTTTGTCCCAAGAGCCACAAAATCAGTGCGCCCAGGACAACAAATGCCAGCCACTTCAAAACAGTTTTCATCATCACTAAGGAACCACCGTGTCAGGTACCGATTCGCGATCATGATACCCGCATCAAAAGGGAAACGAAAGGATTGCTATGCACTGTCCTGAGTGTCGCAAGGGAAGTATGATCAAATCCAATGCCAGAGGAATGCGTCGTTTGCAGGCAACCGAGCTTGTATGCATTCAGTGTGGCCATCGCCAGCCCTATCCTCAGGCAAAAGCCGCCTGACTCAGCCTTATTATCAAATTCCCAGGAAGGGACGATAGTTTTGTCGTGCAAAGGATCTGTCTTGGTCTGATTTTTCTGCTGTTCAGCCATCTGGCAAGGGCTGAGCAGGAGCCCTGGCGCCGACCTTTAAAGGCCGGTGAGATCCGGCATACCCGGATTTCCTTAAACTACCGGATTCAGACTCTTTATGAACAGGGTCAACCTGGCAGGAGCTGGATTCTGGATCGCTATACCTTTGAACCGGTGGAAAATCCGGATCTGGTCAGCCAGGAAGATGTGATCGAAGAGAGATGGGAGGATTCCGGGAATCTCCAGGTTCTGCGCTATGATTTCGACGGCAGCCTGAAAAGCCAGCGTTTCTTCAAGAAAGACGGAGAGCTTCGGGGGGAAGTCTATCTGGATGAAGCCCGCATCGAGGCCTTGGAAAATTATGATGTTGAGGATGAAGAGCTCCCTTTGATGCCGATTGACTGGGATGCGATTATCTTTGCGGATGAAAATTTCACCCGGGATCGGATTGTTCGTTGGAGCGAAACCAGAGATTTTCGGATCAAAACGGAGTACACGATTCAAGGCCTTATTCATACCAGGGCTGCCTGGAATCGGCACACCGGGGAAAAACTGGAGTTGGGCGGGCGGATTTATTCTCAGCCGGTCAGTCGCGATATTGTGCAGAACTGGCGGGGTTTTCTTGAGATCCATTACAACACTCTGGGAGAAATCACTGCAATTCGAAGCTGGGATCGCAAAACCGGCAGGGTCCTGCCGCCGCCAGCCTCGATCCCGTTTACCTTTCGTCTGGAGCGCGATCATCTGCGCCTGAATCATTCTGAGCATCAGAAATTCCAGAAAGACTGGTTTGGGGAAAGCTCCGAGCAGGAGGAAGTCCGGATCCAGCCGGGAGAATCTCTGTTTCCGGAAGAAAGGGAAAAATGGAAAATTCTGAGCCGTTTTGAAATGACCTGGTTTTTTGGTGATGAGACCCGTGGAGAAGTCAATTCCGCCGGGTTTCGGGATCTTGATCCTGAGATTTTGCGAGTACAGGCGGATTTAAGGCCGGGCCGGCATCCATTGGAATTTGAGTATCTTCACCATGCCTTTCAAAGCCGCTTTACCACGAGGACTCAGGTGAAAAATACCCTGTTTCCTCTGGGGGCTGATGTCTGGGGGACATTTGATCATGTGACTTTGAAGGGGCGGCATAATGTTTTCAGTCGCAATGACGGACAGCTGGAGCTTTTTGGAGGACTCAGAATTACGGAAAACCAGTTGAAGCTGAGGGATGGTTCCCGTCGGGTGGGATGGAGTCAGACTTCACTGGCTCCGGTTGCCGGGATCCGGGGAGTGTATCTTCCCATGGATAACTGGAAGTTCAAGGCCGATGCAGTTTTGTCCCGTTTTCGTATGTCAGGGGTTGATACCAACAACCTGGAAGGCGGAGTGGAAATCCGGCATAACTGGTTTGATACTGGTCCCTTTCAGTCCAGGGAATGGACGGTGGGTCTAGGCTACAGGGTCTATGATCACAAGGTTTATGCAGATCGGGATACTCTGACACCGGTCAAGATTGATCAGGATTTTCGCGGCTCTTATCTGAGTGTTGACTTTCGCTTCTAGGCCAAAACCACTAAACTGAGCAAATGCTTTTTGGAATCGCGGTTGCTTTGTTTTTATGGTATCTGATTGAGGCGAAAAACCTGGCCGGTTCAAGCTGGGAAGTACGTCTGAGTCTGGCTCTCAAAATTCTGCTTCTGGCCAGTATTCTTTTTCTTTTGAAAAGTCCCGTTCTGAATACCAGTGTACGCAGTTTCAGCCGGCCAGATTTTCTTCTGGTTGTCGATGATACTGCATCCATGCAGTGGCAGGACGATTCCCAAAAAAACCTCTGGATTCACAAGCTTCATGATGCTCTTTCCCGTTATGGGCAGGTTCGCCGCCAGGGGCTTCTGGAATTGGGAGGATGGGGGCAGCTGGCGAGTGAGGCGGAAGGCAGTCGGGCTGTTTTTCTGGCAACTGATGCGGATGGCTTTCACGCGGGAGTCCCCCATCCGGGGGTCCCGGTCTATGCCCTTCATTTTGCAAGGGATGTAGGAGAAACACCGGGAATTCGGGTGCTTTCCTTTCCTGATTCCGCGTATCAGGATCAGGTTCTGTCCCTGGTCTTTGAAACCTTGCACTGGCCGAAAGAACAGAATGAACTGACTCTTCACTGGGGCTTTTCCGATCAGGACCTTTTCTCGGATGTCCGATCCCTGAGTCAGGGACAGGGGCAGTTTGAAGTTTCACTGAAGGCGGAAAAAAGCGGTCTTCAGACGATTCAGATTCAGGCTGATGGGACTGAAGTCAGGGCTTTGACTCTGATTCGTTCCGAGCCTGCCAGGGTCAGTCTGATTGCACGGGCTCCCAGTGCGGATACCGGTTTCTGGCTTAGGCAGCTGTCTGAAGAACCATCGCTTCGGGTAAGTGCAGTGTATCTGGGGCTGAATCAGGCCCCGGAGCCATCGGATCTGCTGGTGTTATGGGAGCTTGAGCCGAGTCAGATCCAGCAGTTTCTCAAGACTCATAAAGGTCCGGTGATTTTTTGTGTTGAGAAGCCGGGAGGGCTGGATTTTGATGGTGCTCCCGAAGCGTTTGGAATTGCAGATAGTCAGGGAGACTGGCGCTGGGTCCATTCGCATATTCCTGCTTTTGAGGATTTGCTTTTTGGTGGGTATGGGCAGCCGGAAGAGCTTCTGGCAGCTCTTCCAGGGCTGGAATTGCCCTTTGGAATGAAGGCAACCGAAAGTCTGGCCCCGCTTTTGGCCCAGAAGATATCAGGGGAAGAATATCCCCTTGCCCTTGCTGGTCGCTGGCAGAATCGCAGTGCTGCATTTTTCATCGGTTCGGTCGTGCGTAGACTTCAGTGGCAGCGGGGAATGCAGGAAGAAATCCGCGGTCTGGCCCGACGTCTGATCCCATCCGTTGCTATCTGGCTGATTCAGGGCGGGCAGGTGGGAGCAGCATCCATGGAAGGTCCTCGCCTGGTTCAGGAAGGAGATCTGGCGGAATGGGGGCTCCATGCTCCGGAAGATGCCCGGATCACGATTCAGAAAGCAGGAGAAGAGGAAGCAGAAGAGACCGAGATCATTGCTGGGAGATGGAAAAAATCTCTTCCTTCAGGAGCCTACCTCTTTAAGGTCCAGAAACAGGGCAGAATTCTGATGCAGGCACCTTTGCTGGTTCAGCCTTCTCGTGGTGAATTTACTCTGACCCGTGAAGAAAAGAGCAGTTTTCAGAGTTTTATCAAGGATACGGGGGGGGAGATCCTGGAAATGAAAGATGGTAAAGAGCCCCTGGGGCTGGTTCCGGGAAGGATTCTGGCCGAAGAATTCAGAGTTGTGGAATCTCAGTGGAGCCTTCAGGCCAGTACCTGGCTTTTGCTTGTTCTGTCCCTTTTGATGAGTGTGGAATGGATATTTCGCTATATACGCAGGATGGTCTAGATGTCTGATAGCTATCGTTCCGAGAAAAAGCTTTTAGGTCTGAGCCTGATTGAAGCGGGTCTGATTACCCGACAGCAACTGGATCAGGCCCTGAGAATTCACCGTAAGAGTGGGAGTACTCTTGGGGTTACTCTTGTCCGGGAAGGCTTTATCACGGAAAAGCAGCTTCTGAATTTTCTGGAAACCCAGCTGGGGTTCCCCCATGCGATTCTGGCCAATTATGTGGTGGATCAGAATGCGGTTCAGGCTGTTTCGGAAGAAATAGCGCGCAAGTATGAGGTCTTTCCGGTGGTGAAGGTTCGTACGACTTTAACTGTAGCCATGGTGGATCCGCTGGATTCCTTCGTCATTGAAGCCTTGCATGACACTTCCGGCTGCGAGATCAAGCCTCTGGTTTCAACCCGCCAGGAAATCAATGATGCGATTGATAAATACTACGGCGCCACTGAGGAAGAGACCAAGTCGGATGACCTGTCGGCTCTGAAGTCCTTGGCGGACACGATCCAGGGTCGGCAGAAAACATCCCAGGCCCATGCGATTTCCAACGATACCTCCAAAGCCAATGTGATCAATCTGGTAGATCGCATTATTACGGATGCCGTGAATTCCAAAGCTTCGGATATTCATGTGGAACCTACGGAATCTGGAATTCGAGTCCGGTTTCGCCGTGACGGGATTCTGGAAGAGGTGATGAGCCTTGGCAAGGAGTGGGCCAATCCCCTGATTTCCAGGATCAAGGTCATGGCAGATCTTGATATTGCCGAAAAACGGGTTCCACACGATGGCCGTACCCGAGTCAGTCTTTCTGGAAGGGAAGTGGATCTGAGGGTCTCGACCTTTCCCTGTGTGGATGGAGAGAAGGCCGTACTCAGGATTCTTGATAAAACTTCAGTAGTGCTGTCGCTTAATGAACTCGGATTCAATGACTATGTGCTCAAGAACTTCTATCAGATGATCAAGGCTCCGAACGGAATCATTCTGGTTACTGGCCCGACAGGATCAGGAAAGACGTCTACGCTTTATGCTGCACTCAAAGAGATTAACAGTACCCAGCTCAATGTGATTACGATTGAAGATCCGGTGGAATATCGCCTCTCCAGCATCAATCAGGGGCAGGTCAATAACAAGGCAGGGTTCTCCTTTGCTTCCGGTCTTCGCTCCATGCTACGTCAGGATCCGGATGTCATCATGGTGGGAGAGATTCGCGATCTTGAGACAGCAGAGATTGCGATTCGGGCTTCATTGACGGGTCACCTTGTTTTTTCCACCCTGCACACCAATGATGCCTCCGGTTCTCTGAACCGCCTGATTGATATGGGAGTCGAGCCGTTTCTGGTAGCTTCCGCGGTTCTTGGTGCTATGGCCCAGCGCCTTGTGCGTTGCATTTGCCCGGAATGTAAATCGCCCGTGAAGGTTTCTGATCGACTGTTATCGGATCTTGGTATTGCCAAGGAAAAAGTGGGGAGAGTTCAGTTCTACAGGGGCAAGGGCTGCCCGATGTGCAAGCACTCCGGCTATGCTGGGCGTACCTGTATCACTGAACTCCTGGTAAACTCGGAGCCGATCCGGAATCTGGTGGTCTCCAAGTCTTCAACATCCAAGATCAAGATCGAGGGGCAGAAGCTTGGGATGCGAACACTCAGGGAAGATGGAGTAGCCAAGGCTGTACGGGCCCAGACCACGTTGCAGGAAGTTTTGCGGGTCACTGCCCGGGACGAATGATTGAAGAAGGTTGATTGTGGATAAGAAAGAAGAACCAAGAATCTTCAAGCTCTGGAAATGCCCCATCTGCGGGGACAGCTTCAATCACCGGGTGACCGAGATTGAAGCTGTCAGAGGGCTGATTGTCTGCCCTAACTGTTATTCCGAAATCAGTGTTTCGGTCAAAAAACAGCAGTGACTCAGCGGATGGGACGCTGCCAGGGGGGCAGATGGTTCATGCTGGGATGGGAAGGCTTGATTTGATTTTGCCGGGGCTGATCAGCTTGTGTGGCGGGAATCCGGGGCTGCTGAGGAGCTTTTGAAGACTGCTTCTGCACGGAGGGGCTTTTCTGGCTCCAGCGGGAAATCAGTCCTGGATCGATATTCAGGTTTTCACTCATGGGATGAAAGCGTCCCATATAGCGTAGAGAAGCAGTTGTGGCGGTTGCTGGTGAGGGCTGTCGCATCTGGGGAATCGAAGCTGGCGGATTAGTCTGGAGCGGGAAACTTCCTGCTGGTTGCCGTGGCTGGACGGCTTGGCGTCTGGATGGAACAGGCTGGCTGAAGGACTCCTTCACTGGTTCCTGAAGGCTTTTCTGGGAGGTGCCGGGGGCCGGTGCTATCATGAAATCGGCAAAACCTTCCGCCTGAACCGTCACCACTCCAAGGCTTAAAAAAAGTCCGATAAATCTGGTCTTTAGCATAAGAGGTTCTCCTTGAACTTAAAATTTGAGATTGCAGGAGGCCACGAAGCGGTCATCCTTGGTGAAATCGTCTTCCATCATGTAATCGAGCCCGAAGTCGACAAAATTGTCGGCTGTCCAGTTGAGGCCGAACAGGGTGGTGTCTCCGTTGAACTCCATTCTGCCCTCAAGGGCTGGAATGAGGCTGCTCAGATCCATTCTTGCCCCAGCCATGGCAAAGGCGCGGCTGACAGAAAGGGAATTGCTGCTGTAGTTTCCCAGAACGGCCCTTGTTCCTGAACCCAGAGTCAGTCCGGCGCCAAGGTAGACATTGCGGGAGGGAGCACTCATGACCCCATAGAGGATATCCCGGTATTGGCTCTGGCGATCGTGCATGTAGCCAAAAGCAAAATCTGCGCTGGGAGAATACTTCACGGAGAGGATCGATGAGGCTCCTCCCCGGCGGTTGGAATTGATGTCATCGGCAAATGAGAATTCCAGGGTTGGAGCCAGGGCAAAGCTGGCGGCAAGCCCCATGTGATTGTCTCCACCACCAAAGGTATACCAGGTGGACAGGCTTTCCTCTCTTTCCCTTACGACTTCAGGGGTTGGAATACTCATCAGGCCACTGGGGCCGTACCAGCTGTTGCGGGCTGCTTCTCCCTTGGATACGCTGAGGAACGTCAGACCCATCAGAGTCAGTATGTGTTTTCCGGTTTGAATCATGGCATTTCCTCCTTTCAACCAGAAAATTCGGAAAAGGAAGGCAAAAGGGCTCAGACTCTGGGAAAATATCTTCAAAGAAGTTTGCCTTAATGTGACAAAACAGGGTCTTTTTGATAAAGATATGTAGAAAATAAAAGGGCCGGGAAATCCGGCCCCTGACATCAGCCTGAAAATGGAGCGGCTTAGAGGTATTTTTTCAGAGCTTCAACCTTGTCGGTGGCTTCCCAGGGAAGGTCCAGATCATTGCGGCCAAAGTGTCCGTAAGCGGCAGTCTGGCGGTAGATAGGGCGGCGCAGACGCAGATTATCGATGATGGCAGCCGGACGCAGATCAAACTCCTTGGCGACGATTTCGGAGAGTTTTTCATCATCCAGGCGACCGGTTCCAAAGGAGTCCACGAGAATGGACATAGGCCTGGAAACCCCAATGGCGTAGGCGACCTGAACTTCAATTCGATCAGCAAGGCCAGCAGCAACCATATTCTTGGCGACATAGCGGGCAGCATAGGCAGCACTGCGATCAACCTTGGTGCAATCCTTGCCGGAGAAGGCTCCGCCGCCATGACGTCCCATTCCGCCGTAGGTATCCACGATGATTTTGCGACCGGTCAGACCGGCATCTCCGTGAGGACCGCCAATGACAAAACGCCCGGTTGGATTCACGTAGATCTTCGTACTGGAATCACGCATTTCGACAGGAATGACGGGCTCAATCACCTGGCGGATAATATCTTCCCGCAGCTCATCCTGGCCGATTTCTTCATCATGCTGAGTGGAAATCACCACATTTTCGACTCTCAGTGGTTTTCCATCCACATACTCAACGGTGACTTGGGCTTTGCCATCCGGGCGCAGATAGCGAAGAGATTTTCGTCTGCGCATTTCAGCCAGGCGGCGGGTCAGTTTGTGGGCCAGAGTGATGGGGAGTGGCATCAGCTCGGGGGTTTCGTTGCAGGCATAGCCAAACATCATGCCCTGATCTCCGGCACCGATTTCATCATAGCGGTCTTCGGAGTTGGAGCGGGCCTCCAGCGCTTGGGTAACACCTTGGGAGATATCCGGAGACTGCTCGTCAATGCTGGCCAGAACTGCGCAGGACTTGTAATCCAGACCAAAGGAAGCATCGGTGTAGCCGATTTCCTTGACAGTTTCCCGGACCAGTTTAGGCACGTCCACATAGCAGTCTGTGGTGATTTCGCCCATAACCAGAACCATACCCGTGGTTACAGCGGTTTCACAGGCAACCCGGCCATTCGGGTCTACGGCCATGATGGCATCCAGGACGGCATCAGAAATCTGATCGGCCAGTTTATCAGGGTGTCCTTCTGTTACGGACTCAGATGAAAACAGAAAACGCTTACTCACAGGTTCCTCCATTACTTGGTGCCGAAAATGCGGTCACCGGCGTCCCCCAGCCCCGGGGTGATGTAGCCTTTTTCATTCAGCCTCTCATCCAGTGCTGCGGTATAAATATCCACATCGGGGTGCTTTTCCTGCATGACTTCGATGCCTTCAGGAGCAGCTATAATACAGTTGAGAACAATTCTTCTGGCGCCGTGACGTTTCAGGATATCCAGGGCGGCGGCGGCGGAGTGCCCGGTTGCCAGCATGGGATCCACAAGAATGACGAATTTTTCTTCCATGGGCTCAGGGAGCTTGCAGTAGTACTCTACTGCTTCCAGTGTCTTGGGGTCCCGGTAAAGACCGATATGGCCGACTCTGGCCATGGGGACAATCCGGATCATCCCGTCAATCATACCGAGTCCGGCACGCAGAATCGGAACGATGGCAATGGATTCGGGGCTTACGATATACCCCTTGGTCGTTGTAATCGGGGTTTCCACTTCCGTTTCCTGAACCGGAATTTCCCGGGTTACTTCATAAGCCATCAGGCAGGCGACCTCATTCACGAGCTCCCGAAACAGTTTCGGATCCGTGCCCTTGTCCCGTAAACGGGTGATCTTGTGTTTGATCAGGGGATGGTTGACTACGACGACATTGGACATGGTTCCTCCAGCTTTTGAACGCGGCGCTGATGGCGGGAATCAGAATCAGCAGGCCCCTCAAGAAAGGCTTTGAGGGCGGCGGAAGCTGTGTCCCGGCCCATCGTTCTTTCTCCAAAGCAGATGCAGTTGGCATGGTTATGGGCTCTTGCCAGTCTGACAACATAAGGGCTGTCGGTCAGAACGGCTCTTAAAAAACTGTGACGGTTGGCAGCGATGCTGACACCAACACCGGATCCACAGACAAGAACCAGAAAATCTGCACTTTCTTTTTGAAACACCAAAGCCGCGTGGCGGGCTTCATCGGGATAATCCACAGGATCTCCTGTGGTGCGCGAAGCGTCCACAACATCGTGTCCAAGCTTTGTCGCGACCTCGATAAGTTGGTTCTTCAGTCGAACCCCACCGTGGTCACAGCCAAAGACTACCTTCATCGGCGCATTGTTCGGCATGGCGGGGCCATATTATCACATTGTGAGCGCTTGTAAAGGAGCTTTTCCGGCAGGGGGTCAAAATCCGTTTTTGAGGTCTTACATCCGACTTTTGACACGGGCAATGGCAGAGTCAATTTCTTCTCTGACCATAGGCTCATCAC
>CAZDAM010000001.1:31205-78652 GCA_964503595.1 uncultured bacterium | reverse complement strand
AAAGCATATTTAAAACCAGGGCTTTGGCACAGTTGCGATTGGAGACCATTGGATCCTTTCTTTTCTCCGGCATCAGCCGGTCTACGATGCTGCCAGGCCCGGTTCTTTCCATCATCCCGCTAACAAGCCCAAACCATTTCAATTCAGTGATATCCAGTTCTGGAAGCATCCTGCCCTCGCTGGGTGTTCTGAAGAAATCTCAGTGCCGGATTGCTTCTTGAACTGGATCGACGGCAATCCTCAAATGGGTGATGACCCCACTGAACCCTGTTTGGATTTGTTTGCTTTTGTCTCCTCGCGTACCGGTAGGCTATGTGCGGAATGTGAGGGGAAGATTCTGATTCATCGTGAACACCGATTCTGAAAATCCTTCAGAAGTATTCGCGATGAATCAGAATGGGTGTTCACCACCAACCAGAACATTATCTATGAGCAGGGGCCCTGGAAGAATATGGAGGGGGGTGAAATATGCCACCCCGGAATGGGTTCACCGGTTTGATCATCGTCGCCTGCTTCAGTCCATTGAAGATATTCCCCCAAAGGAATTTGAAGAGACTTGTAATCGACAATCATAGAAGTCTGTTATGGTAGCTTGACTCAAACAAAACGGTCTCCGGAAAAACCGGGGCGATTCAGGCAAATCAGACGATTTCTTCTCGTTAGTTTAACTGTGATCCTGCATGTGGGAAATCGCGCGGTTGATGGAACCGGAATGCCCGTTGATCTTACGAATCGATGCCAGCATATCGGAGAAATTCAGATCGTAGGCCGGATTGTAAGCTTCATTGGCTTTTCGTAAGAATTCCACCCTGAAACGCTTGGTCTTCTGCTTGAAGGCATGGAAGTGGGAATCAAAATGATGGGCACTCAAGGAACGCGGATCCGCAATTTCTGCAAGAGCCAGACCGAAGACTTCGATCACATCATCCATGAAGTCCTTAAGAACGGCAAAATCCTTCTCATCAATGGCCTGGGACATCTCAAACAGACGTTCCCGAAGCATCATGAGATTGCGGCAGTAATCCCCTATCGCCTCCAGATCGGCCGCAACCGTGATGATGGTATTCACCCGGACAGTCTGTTCATGATTCAGGGGTTCTTCCATTACACGGGCCAGAAAGGCCAGAATCTCGCCCTGAACCCGATCCAGAATGTCCTCGTACTTGTGGATCCTTTCCACCTGTTCGCGGCTGGCCTTAGAATCTGCCAGCACATCACGGGTAAACCCAAGAACCCTCTGGGCCAGATCAGCCATGTGATTCAGCTCAGCATAGGCTTCTTCAATCGCAAGGGAAGGAACCAGATCCACGCCTTCCGGAATCATCAAACGGGTCTGTTCCTTAAAGGCCGGGGCCGGTTTGAGCCACTCCACCAGCCGGACAAACTGATTCAGGAAGGGAAGAAACATAAGAGTGGCAGTCACATTGAAGAGGGAATGGGAAGTTGCAATATGGTAGGCAATATGAGGCTTGCCTCCATCAGCACCGAGTCCATCCGCATCACCTGGCACAAACCATTCCACAAAATCCACCCACTGATGGAAAATCAGAGCCAGGACCATCACAGCCGAAAGGTTGAACAGGGAATGGGCCAGAGCTGCCCGCTTGGCATTGGTATTGCCACCAACAGCCGCCAGAAGAGCCGTGATTGTAGTCCCGATATTTTCACCCATGACCAGAGCAACAGCCGTCTGAAAGGAAATCACACCACTGGTCGCAAGAGCCAGGGTAATCCCGAGCATGGCCGAGCTGGACTGGACAATCACAGTCAGAAAGCAACCCATCATGATGGTTCCCATCAGGGACACGAAGGATTCAGCATCAAAATAATGGAGGTAGCTGATGAAATCGGGATTGGTCCGCAAGGGTTTGAAGACCCCGGACATTGTTTCAAGACCGAAGAAGACCAGACCCAGACCGAAAATGATCTTGCCAATGGCATGGACAATCCGACGTTTTCGGGACCAGCTGAGCAAAAGGCCGATACCAATGAAGTGAAGACCCAGATGGGAAACCTTTACCGATATGATCCAGCCCGTAATGGTGGTCCCGATATTTGCCCCGAAAATCACGGATACACCCTGGGCCAACTCCAGAAGGCCGGCATTGACAAACCCGACCGTCATCGCTGTGGATATGGAGGAGGATTGGACAAAAGCAGTAATGCCAATGCCCACTAATACACCAAATACCCGGTTGGAAGTCAGGGAACCAAGAATGCGCTTGACCAGATCAGAGGAAGCCGATTGCAAGGCCTCAGAAAACTGGCTCATGCCATAAAAAAACAGGCCTAATCCGCCCAGAAGGACGAAAAAGGAATCCACCAGTGCCATAATTCAAACCCCCAAAGGAAGATGAATGTCGCTCTTCGGTTACTTGGCTGTTTCCAGCCTCTGCGGGATTCTAGTCAGAATCCACGGGAAAACCCAAAGATTTTTTGATCCCAGAGCCCAAAAGATCGACAAAAGCTTTTTTCAAGCCGGGTTTTTGTCTGAGTCTGAAGTGCTGGCGTCACTGCCCGCATAAGCGAGCTGCCAGCTTAAGCACTGAATCAGCTTTCTGAGATCTCCCAGAGCCTGGTGAATCCAGCCTGCGTCCTCAGTTTCAAGCTTTCTTTCATAAAGAAGCTCCAGAAGCTGTTTGTCCAGAGCATCCATACCTTTTTGCACTACCAGAGGAACCTCACTCTCCCGGACTCTTCCGGCCAGGACCAGAACCCAGAGATCCGCCAGAGTCGGTTTAAGCCGCCCCAGCTGCTCCCTCAGAACCATGGGAAACTCACCCCTCCCAAAGGACATATGATGGTCAAGATGTTCATGCAGTTTCATGCAGAGAGTAAAAAGCTGATCGAGTTCATTGATGTCACGAAAAAGACGCCGGATTTTCAGATCCTGGGATTGGGAATCCGACTGGGTCGAAGCTTCCAGCATCAAAAACCGGGCTCCCCGGTACAACGACTGCCAGGAACGCAAAATACGTCTCCGCCTCTGGGAAAGCCTGGTTTCTTCCGCTGGCTCCGTCATCAGCTGCAGACAGTCATCAAAAAGTTCCTTCACCAGTATTTTCAGCCTCTCATGCTGATACTGTGCCTCCCGGATCGCCCGCTCCGGCGATGACGCCAGCATACGCAGTACCAAAGGAGGTCTGGATGCTTCACCCCCATCCAAAGGCTGCCAACACCAGTTTAAAAAGCGCAGAATCGGCAAACAGAAGATCCCGAAGGTTATCGAAGAAGCCAGGGCAAAGCAGGCATGCGAGGCATAGAGACCGGCCCAGGAGCCAAACGCACCAAACCAGGGAGAAGCCCAGCCCACCAGAGCCAGAAAGCCCGGCTCAAAAAACCAGGCCATGGTAATCCCGATGAATTTAAGCCCCAGCCAGGTCAGACTGAGCCGGCGACCTTCATTCCGAAACTCAAGACAGGCCAGAAGACCAAACATCGGCATAGCAAAATGGGTTCCCAGGATAAAAAGACTTCCCTGTTCAAGACTCAGACCCCCCGATTTCGCAGTTCGAAAGGCTGCCTGCATCGCATCCACAGGAGAAAGCATCAGGCCGGTCATCCATCCACTGCCAATCATACGAATCTGATTCAGGAAGCCATCTCCACCTTCAAGGCTTAACAGCTTCTGGATAATTGGGGGAGCCGCCACACTCTGAAATGCCAGAGCAGCCTGATCCATCCCGATTCCAGCCAGACAGAGGGCGAGCAGAATTTCGAGAACCCCGGCTACCTGGACCCGTCTGAAAAAGAGCAGGAGACACCCCAGAAATGCCATCAGACCAAAGAGCCAGGCCTGGGGCATATGGCTTCCGTGAAGGGCCGCAAGAACCCCGCCTGCTCCGGCTCCAAGCATCCAGAAAAATGCCTGCTCAAAGGAAATCAGGCTGGCATTGGCAAGCCCCATAGCACCCAGAACCGCTACGGTCTCGGAACCATAGATGGTGGCCACTCCTGTACCCACCAGAAAAGAACGCACGGGAGTCCCAAGAATCCGATCCACAATCGGCTTGATGATGAAGGCTGTACCCCGTCCTGCAATTGAATGCAGCAGCCTTAAAGCCAGAAGAAAAATACCAAGGCCAATCACAGCCTGAGACCAGTCAAAACCGCTCATTTCACCTCATTCAGAAAAAGTTCCCCACGGGGAAGCACGGAATCCACCCGGACAATGCCCTGCTTGTTCAGAACCAGCCTGACCCTTTCGTATTCGGTACGAACCTTGCTGCTCCCATTCGAAAGGATCCGGGTTACGGTATATTTCAGGACAAGATTCAGGTGATAGACCCTGGGGGCATCCACATGCTGAATCCCCTTTTCCTCCTCCCAATAGCTGAAGCGGCGGTTGGGATCCGACATCTTGCTCAGATAGTCACTGATATCAAATCTGAGAACCTCCTTCACCATGGCCGTACCATGTGGGTCCACTCCACTGAACAGAGGAGTAAAGCGGAAGTTCCTCTGAAAATGAAAGGACTCATCCTGGCGCTCGGGCTCAAGATCAAAATGACTTTCCAGATCCCGGATATAAAGAATGTCTTCAGGAATGGAAGGACGGGCGTAGAACTCCATGGACTGGCTGACATAACCCACGTCCGTCTTTTGCGGATTTCCAAGAGCATTCAGACTGCCGAAGGACACATGGAATTCATGATCCGGCAGATGTCGGACAAATTTCTTGAAGAAATACTCGCGGGAAAGATCCTTGATCCGATCCTTGGCAACATAGGCCAGAACCCCAATGGCAAAGAAGGCTGCAAGCCTCATGGCATTGTCTGTCTGAACATCGGAAATCCGGATGACCAGTTCCGGGGCATAGAAGAAGGCAGCCACTGCCGCCCAGGCTGCCGCCAGGGCTGCGGCGAACATGGCCATGAAATTAAAGAGAATTTTCTCGCGGCGGATTTCCCGTCTTCTCAGGTAGAGCACCTGATAGACATATTTCTTCAGAAGCCCCAGACGATACTGCATTCTCTCCTGACGACCCTGACCCTTCTGGGCCAGCCTCTCATTTTCAGGAGTAAGGATGTAGCGGAGCCGGTAGCCACATTCCTTCTCAATCATCTTAAGGCAGAACTCACGGGTTGAATGCATCCACCCGGGCTCCTCATCCCTGAGGCGCTCAGCAAAATCAATCAGCCAGTTTTCGAGGCGATAGGACAGGTATTCGTCCAGAAGCAGAAAGACCTTGCGGACTTCCGGAGATGCCAGGGCTGAGAACTTCTGCAGGGAACCAACGTAGCGCTGCCGGAAGTGATCCACCCTTCTTCGTGCCATGCCGACCCGACGCCGGATTTCCGTACCTGGATTTTCGATGCTGCCTTCGCTTCTCACCGCATCACGGATCAGAAGCTGAACTTCCTTCATCAAGGTGTTGATGAAGCAGCCAAAGAGCTTCACGTCCTGAATCACCAGGTCCTCAAGCTGCTGGCGCTCCCGACCCGGAAGTCCCGGAGAGAAATAGCGCTCGGCAGACGGTATATCCAGAACTCTTGCTTCCTCAAACCAGGGCGGACGGCGCGGAGTCTTGATACGCTGATAGATCGTCAGAGACTGATAGAAATGCTCCTTACTCCAGGCGCGGGGATTGATTCCCATGGAAGACGGCAGAAAAAACCAGAAATCCACCCCGACATGACGAGCAATCTCACCTTCGGAAAGGGCCCTGTCATAATCCAGCTTGAGCTGGAACTGGCGGATATCGTGCACCGAAATGGAAGACAGAACCTCAGCGATGTCTTCCGAACTTTCTTCAAGCCAGCTGACATCATCAAACCAGTCCTCAACCTCCGGATTTTCTTCGGAAGCTGCCTGGGATTCCTTGGGCTCCTGGGCCGGATTTAATTCCTCCATCCCAACAGGATGACGGAAGAATCCACTTCCTAGCAATCATCATCCTGCTTTGAATTCGTCGTACCATGCCATTTGCACGGCTTCCAGCCTCTTTTCGTTACTCTGCTCCCGAGTTCCCGTGAAATCAGGCAGGGCCAGAATCCGATCCAGAAGATCGGTGAAACGAATCGTCAGAGGATCAAAATCAGGATCCGCCTCGTAAAGCTGAATGCCAATTTCTTCAATATCAGACCAGTCGAACTTCATGGAAGATCCACCTTGACTGTGCCCTTCTGAATCAGGGCCTGGCAGGATAAGCGGGACTTGAGGGTGACTCCCTTGGCCCGATCGAGGCGATCGAACTCCTCATCTTCCTGCTCATTGAGATTTTCAAATCCTTCCGAGACAATCACATGACAGGTCGAGCAGGCGCAGTAGCCTCCACATGCATGCTCAATATCAATGCCATTGCTCAGACAGGCTTCCAGAATCGAGGTTCCATCCTCAACTTCAAATTCCTTGTTTTCCGGTACGTAAATCACTTTTGCCATATGGGTATTACTCTTTTCAGACTTCTGTTACGTTCTTTCCAACCAGTGCTTCTTCTGTCGCTTTGGTAAAAATCAGATCGGCCAGGGGGCGGGTCAGATCGCCTACCCGATCGACAATGCCTTCCAGCATGTCCTTGTCTCTTTCCCGGCGGTTGAGAGCATCCCGGGTTGCATCCAAAGCCTCACGGATTTCCTCAAGCTCGGCTTTGGCCATCAGGGTCTGGGCCTTGGGCCAGACACGCTCAGCCGCCACCAGAATTCTCTCGGCCTTATTTCTCAATTCCACAATCATGCGCACTTCAAAATCATCCATGGCATGTTCCAGAGAATCTTCCAGAATCTGATCCACCTGCTCCTCGGAGAGGCCGATGGAAGGACAGATTTCAATGGATGCCCGGTGATTGGAACGCTCTTCCAGAGCGGATACGGAAAGCATGCCGTTTTCATCCACCGAGAAGGTCACTTTCAGCTTGGGAAGACCTGCTGGCATGGGGGGAACCTTGACTTTGAAGCGGGCTAGGGAACGGCAGTCATCCACAAGCTCCCTTTCCCCCTGCAGAACATGCAGGGTCACCGCAGTCTGATTGTCCACCGAGGTCGTGAAATCTTCCGTGGCCTGATTCGGAATCGTCGTTCCCCGAATCAGAATCTTGGTGACGGCTCCCCCCAGTGTTTCCAGACCAAGCGATAGGGGGATGACATCCAGAAGCAGAATATCTCTTTTTCCACCCATCAGAATCCGGGCCTGAGCCGCCGCTCCAAGAGCCACAACTTCATCCGGATTCAGTCCCACAAAGGGAGTTTTATCAAAAAAGTCTTTCACCATGCTGCGAACCAGCGGAATACGGGTACTCCCCCCAACCAGAACGACTTCCGTGATTTCTTCCTTGCCAAGCCCCGAATCCTTGAGAGCGCTGCGGCAGGCACGAATGGTTCTTTGCACCAAAGGTTTCATCAGTTCTTCAAGTTCCGGCTTTGCCAGTTCAGCCTGAACCGAAAAATCATATTCCGGGATTTCCAGATGAACCTGGGCCGATTCTCCTGAGGAGAGCGCAATCTTGCACTGTTCCGCAGTATATTTCAGGGCAATATTGACCGCGGCTGGCAACTCTTTCGAAAAGCCGGATTTTTTAACCAGCCAGTCTGAGATGACCTGATCGATGTCATCTCCTCCCAGAAAGGTATCCCCTCGCGTCGCCAGGACCTGAAAGACTCCGTCCTTGAGTTCAAGAATGGAAACATCAAAGGTCCCACCCCCAAAGTCATAGACGGCAATATGGCCTTCTTTTTTCAGATCAAGCCCATAGGCCAGAGCCGCTGCTGTCGGTTCATTGATCATCCGGACCACATCCAGGCCAGCCAAACGGGCAGCATGGCGGGTCTCGTTTCTCTGAGTGTCATCAAACCAGGCCGGGACCGTAATCACGACTTTGCTGATTTCCTGATGAAGCAGATCCTCGGCCTGTTTTTTCAGGGCTTTCAGAATCTCGGCACTGACCTCAAAGGGAGCGAGCCTCCGGCCCCCGATTTCAAAGAACAGACTTTTATCATCCCCACTAGTCTGAAAAGGCAGTTTCTTCAGATCTTCGGTCAGCTCCTGATAGGTCTTACCAAAAAAGCGTTTGGCTGAATAAAGGGTTGCTTCAGGATGATCCCGAAAAGCATTTCTGGCCGATTTGCCCGCAATCAGCCTTTCGCCGTCAAACCCGACCACAGAGGGCACGACCCCATCCTGACCTTCAGGGGCCAGAATTTCAGCCTTCTCATCCGTATAAACTGCTATCAGACTGTTGGTGGTTCCCAGATCAATTCCAAGGATGATTTCTTCTTGCTTACTCATCCAGTTTCTCCCCGACTCGATTCAGGATTCTGTCCAGATAGGCCAGCTCGGAAAGCTCCTTTTTCAGGGTACTTTCCAGACACGCCAGATCCGGGCTCCCGGTACGGTTTTCAAATGCAGTTTTCAGTCCAAGCAAGGCCTGTTTTCTGCGATTTTCCATTTCATTTTCAAGTTCCAGAAGACGTTCTTCGTTTTCCGGAAAATTCAGTTCCTCAAGCTCATCCTGAAGCTCGAACATTTCCATCAGAAATGCTCCCGATGGCTTAAAATCCGCCAGGGAAAGGCTCTTCTGACTCAGATGAGAATAAAGCAGATGGGCCCGCCGCACGGGATCCTTCAGTTCCGCCACCAGACGGTTGATTTTCGCGCTGAGCTCCTTGGCCTGCTCCTTCTGATCCAAAGAGGCGTGATCCGGATGAAGCTTTCTTGAGATCAGGCGATAGCACCGATCAAGCTCTTCCCGGCTGATTTCAAAAGCAGCAGGAAGGCCAAAGATTTCAAAGGGATTCCGGGGAATTTCGGAGGGCAGGGAATCCCCTGCCTCCCTGAGCCAGGATGGCAGGGTATCGCACATATCAGACCTCAGATGCCAAAGGAAGTCCCGCAGCCGCAGGAAGTCTTGGCCATGGGGTTATTGAAACGAAAGCCCCGATCAATCAGTCCATCGCTGAAATCAAGCTCGGTACCATTCATGAAAAGGTGAGACTTCTTATCAATCACAATCCGAATCCCATTGGACTCGAAAGTGAGATCAAAACCGCCTGGCTCCTTGGCAAAATCCAGATGATAATTAAAGCCCGAGCAGCCGCCGCCCTTCAGGGACATGCGCAGAAAAAGCTCTTCCGCTTTCTGATCGTGCATGATGCGCTTAAGCTCCGAAGCCCCACGCTCCGTGATGGAAACTGCCATGTTTCTGCCCCCTTCAGGATTCTTTGGAAGCCTTGTTCCTCAGATCCTCCAATGCGGCCTTGATAGCATCTTCTGCCAGAACCGAGCAATGGATCTTCACCGGAGGAAGCTCCAGTTCTTCCACAATAGCCGTATTTTTGATCTGAAGGGCCTCATCCACTGTCTTGCCTTTCAGCCATTCGGTAGCCAAAGAGGAAGACGCTATCGCCGAGCCACAACCATAGGTCCTGAACTTGGCGTCCACGATGCGATCCCCTTCGACCTGAATCTGAAGCTTCATCACATCGCCACACTCCGGGGCACCGACCAGTCCGGTTCCCACGTTTTCAGAACTTTTATCCAGAGATCCCACATTGCGGGGATTGTTGTAATGATCGAGAACTTTTTCACTGTATGCCATGATTCCAACTCCTTATCAGTGATGATCTGTCCATTGAACGGTGGAAAGATCCACCCCTTCCATCACCATTTCATATAGCGGGGAAAGATCCCTCAGACGCTTCACTGCGGCCACCACCTTTTCGATGGCAAAATCAATTTCTTCTTCGGTTGTGAAACGGCCAATACCAAAACGGATCGAGCTGTGAGCCAGCTCATCCTTAAGGCCCAGTGCCTTCAGAACATGGGAAGGCTCAAGACTTGCTGAAGTACAGGCCGAACCTGAGGATACCGCAAGCTCCGGGAAGGCCATCATCAACCCCTCTCCTTCAACATAGGCAAAGGAAAGATTGGTACAGCCAGGGATTCTTTTTTCGCGGTTTCCATTGATTTCCGCGAAATCAAGCTGCTCCAGAATTCCATTTTCAAGGCGGGTCCTTAAAGCAAGAGCCCGTCTGGCTTCGGCTTCCATCTCTTCCTGACAGATCGCAACGGCCTTTCCCAGTCCCACAATACCGGGAACATTCAAAGTCCCGGAGCGCATACCACGCTCCTGTCCCCCACCGTGAAAAATCGGGCTCAGGCGAACCCTTGGGCTCTTACGGCGCACATAAAGTGCTCCTACCCCTTTGGGACCGTAAAGCTTGTGACCCGAAAAGGAAAGAAGATCAATACAATCCGCTTCCACATCCACCGGAACTTTGCCCACAGCCTGGGTCGCATCGGTATGAAACAGGATGCCATTTTTGCGGCAAAGGGCACCGATTTCACGGACCGGCTGAATCACACCGATTTCGTTGTTGGCATACATCACACTGACGAGAATGGTTTTCTCCGTGATGGCTTCTTCCAGTGTCTTCAGGTCAAGGATTCCGTCTTTAGACGGATTCAGACAGGTAACTTTATAGCCCTGCTTCTCAAGATGACGACAGGGATCCAGAACAGCGTGGTGCTCTGTTGTCATTGTAATAATGTGATCGCCTTTCTCCCTGTACATTTCAGCAGTACCCAGAATCGCCAGATTGTTGGATTCCGTAGCCCCAGAAGTGAAAATCACTTCCTGCTCCCTGGCTCCCAGAACATCGGCAACCTGTTTTCTGGCAAGAGCTACAGCCTCTTCCGCCTCCCAGCCAAAAGCATGGGAACGGGAAGCGGCATTGCCGTAGACATTGGTAAAATATGGCATCATCGCTTCAACTACCCTCTTGTCCACGGGAGTTGTTGCCTGATAGTCAAAATAAACGCGACGGGTCATCGTGATTCTTCCCCTCTGAGTCCCCGGGGGGCGCTGGCAATGCCATCCATCCCAAGAACATGTCCTAATGATGTGTCTTCCAGAATACGGTTGATCTGACGATTGACATCGCGAAGGCGCATGCCCACCGCACAGATGGAGTGCAGACGACAGCTGTGCCCCTCATCCATAGAACAGTCCGTCAGGTGAACCGGACCATCCACGGCCTCAATCATGTCAGCCAGAGAAATCTCCCCTGGGTTGCGGGCCAGGCGATAGCCTCCGTTCTTGCCCCGAACAGACTCCAGAATCCCCTTGCGGCAGAGATTCTTCAGAAGAGCCGAGACCATCTCGTAAGACAGCCCGTAGCGCTCGACCATGTACGAGGCGGGCAGAAGCTCTTCCGGGCTTCTGACCAGCTCGGCGACGAGCAGCAAACTGTAGTCCATTTTCTTGGACAACTTGACCATGTCCGTATCCTGTCCTTCTCCTGCTACCGGGCAGTGAGGGGTAATCCCCAACTGTCTTATGGACCCATTTGGAATGGGTACCAAATCGGTACCAGTTTTCAGTATAATGGATCAGGAAGGGGCAGATCAACAATACTGTACCAATCTAGTCCCCTTTTTGGAGAACCTTATGATCATCGATTTAAGCCAGAGCGCCATCAAACAGTTTGGAATCATCCTTGAGAAAGCCGGCTCCCCGGAAGCCAAGGTAAAAATCGGAGTCCGTGAAGGCGGCTGCGCCGGCATGTCCTACACCATGGATATCGTGGACAAAATCATTGAAAACGCCCAGGTCTACGATCACGGCGGCATTCCCGTTGTCATCGAAGAAGCCCATGTTCCCTTTCTCAAGGGCATGCAGCTTGATTACAACGACGACATCCTTAATTCCGGATTCAAGTTTGCCAACCCCAACGCCGATGAAACCTGCGGCTGCGGCTCATCCTTCAGCGCAAAAAAAGCCGGCTGAGCCTTAGAAAAGTGCCCTGGCCGCCTTCGGGCTTCCGGCCTCAAAAGCGTCGGCCAGGTCATAGTCCGCCAGAAGATCCCGTACCATCAGCTCGGGACCAGCTACCATTCCGGCCAAGCGGTTTTTGCCATTGAAGCGAAAACGGCGCCCCAGAATATCAACGGCAACGAGGCCAGCGGCTTCAATCAGACCAACACCAGCGGCAATGTCCCATTCGTTCTTGGGCTTGAGGGAAATCACACCATCAAAATGCCCCAGGGAGACCAGGGCCAGTTTATAGGCAATCGAGCCCACGGGCTGGACTTCAAGCCCCCTGAGACTGTCAAAGAGCTTGTCATCCGCCTCGGAACGGGAACCACAGATACGCCGATTGGCAGCGATGCGGCGATCATCCAGGACTTCTTCCTGAACCCCGGGACCACGCGCCCAGATCAGGGCATCCCAGGGATTGCAGACTGCCGCAAAAACAACCTTGCCGCGATGACTCAAGGCCACTGAAACCGAGCACTGGGGCAAGCCTTCCACAAATTCACGGGTCCCATCAATCGGATCCACAATCCAGACATGTTCCGAAGCCAACCGGCTGATATCATCTTCCTGCTCCTCGGAAAAATAGGCCGAGCCCGGAATCAGAGTGGTCAGCTTCTGAAGAATCTGATCGGCCTTGGTATCCGCTTCGGTCAGATAATTGCGGGGACGCTCATCTTTCAGGGAAACTTCAAAATCTCCGGCTTCCCGAAGAGCCCGTACAGTATCAGCCGCTTCACGGACCAAAGCCAGGGCATTCTGGACGACTTCTTCTGACAGCATGACATTCTCTCCTTGATCAAGCGACCCGGATCATAGCATTGAATCAAAACTCAGAGTATCCTAAGGCTCTCATGCGACATTACATCATTCAAATGGGTTCAGGCCAGCCTGGAGAAATGGGCACCGGCGAAACCGAGAAAAGAGTCTTTCAGGCTCTGGGACTCAAAAACGCCAGGGTTCTCTTCTGCCCCTTCCATCATCTTGATCTGAACAGCCCCACCAATGACTGGGCTCTTTTCCAAAAGCTCTGCGCCCCCATGATTGATGGAAATCTGGAACTGGTGCAGTTTCACCATGAAAGTTCCATGCGAACGCTCAGAGAAAAGATGGAGAGCGCGGATCTGATTATTCTGGGCTCCGGCCTATGCGAACCCTATCTCGCATTCATGAAACAGAATCGCCTGGACGAGACTCTGAAAAGAGCCTTCCGCCGCAAGAAAATCAGCCTTCTGGGCTACTCTGCGGGAAGCATTGCCCTCTCGCATGCCTACACTCATGTCCTCTTTTTTGAGGAAATTTTCAGCTTCTACAACCAGGCCCTTGCCTCTGGCGCCACTTCCGATCAGCTTGATGAAATGCGCATGGGTATGCTCCGGGAATGTTCCATGGAAGATCGGCTGGTTCTTCAGAAACTTCTGGCCACAGGAGAACCCCTTCCAGCCGAACATCCCATCGCCAGAAAAATCTTTCAGTCCCGCTGCGTCCCGGCCCTGAATCTCCTGCCCGAGCAGGTCGTTCTGCCTCACTACCGCCAAAGCCCCTACGCCCTTTCCCGTCATCTGGAAAACTCAGCGAAGCAGATGCCCTGGCTGAAACACTACGGCATCCCCAACGGAGTCGCCCTGGTCCACACCTACGAGGATTCCGGTCACGTCGAAACCCGTATTCTGGGCCAAAACCCCCTACCGGAACTCACGCTCACCCGCCACTTTCCGTCCTACACCGAAACCTATCAGGACGGCCAGCGGATTGCCTGAACACTATTTTTGGCTAAAGATTTGTGGCGATAAATTTAAAACAACCGTGGAGAGAACGGTGCCTCTGATTGTATGTCCTGATTGTAAGTCAAATATAAGCGATGCTGCGCCGATGTGCCCTAAATGCGGTCGACCACAAACAAGTTCATCTCTCCGAATTCAATCCGAGGATATGGGCAATAAAGGCATCATGGGTACACCAGGTAGTTTTAACCACACATTCAATGTTGGTTGTGCAGGAATACTGGCATTACTGATTGGTTCCATAATTATAGGTGGGTTGTGATCTAGAAGTCTTTCAGTTTTGGAGTGAGGCCTCACGAATCACTGGGGGACAAAACTCCAGAGGAGTATGGACAACAATTCCTCGAGGAAACTCTAATTCAGGGTGGATCTAAATGAGGGAAGGCTACATTCAAAGGAAGCCGAATTGGAAAGAACAGGCCGTGAAGCATTCAAAGAGGCCAAATTCTGGCGGGCCCAGTCCTTTAAGGCCAAAGCCCCGGTGATTTGTTCTTCCCCGATTGCAAAAATCAGTCCTTCAAGTTGTCCTTTGACTTCATTCTGAAGAGCCTGGGATTCCTGAGGAAGTCCTGCTGTTCTCTCTGAGAAAAGTCCTTCCAGCAAGGGCAGGGAAAAATAAAGCGGGCTGAACTCTTCCCAGGAGGTGCTGATTTTTAGGCTCAGTTCTCCATCTGAAGTCCGCCCGGCCCCCTGAATGGATGAAGGCGAACTTTCCTGGGTGAGACTATGAAAATCCGGGGAAGCCAGGAGACTTAAGCGACAAAAAGAGTCATCAACAGCCTGATGGCTTTCAGGTCTTTTTCTTACGGGAAAAGGTGAGGAAAATTGCTTTTTTTACTCAAACACACGTCTTCGAATTCACCTTATCAAAAAAGCCTTCCTCAAAATTCTTTTGAGAAAGGCCCTTATAGCTATCTACAGCCCGAACAGGACTGCAAGCCGGAATCAGATCAGAGGATCCACTTACGGGAATCCAGATCCCATTCCACCATTTCTTCAGGCTTGAAGAAAATTTCGATTTCACGCTGAGCGGACTCAATCGAGTCGCTGCCGTGAATCAGGTTTTTGCCGGTATACATGGCAAAATCACCACGGATGGTTCCTGGAGCAGCTTCTTCAGCCTTGGTGGCGCCCATCATGCCACGGCACAGAGCAACAGCGTTCTCACCTTCCAGAACCATGGCGGCTACAGGAGAAGCTGTGATGAATTCAACCAGTTCTCCAAAGAAATTACGGTGAGCGTGCTCAGCGTAGTGTTGCTTGGCCATTTCTTCAGTAATATTGATCAGTTTCAGACCAACCAGTTTCAGACCTTTTTTTTCGAAGCGACCGACGATTTCGCCGACCAGACCACGTTGTACACCATCTGGTTTGACCATCACATAAGTACGTTCCAGTGCCACGGCATTCCCCTTTCGATTTGGCTCACGATTTACGGATCGCTATAATGCCTCAAATCTGTGGAAGGTGCAAACAACCCGAGGGCAATGATGAGTGTAAAACTTGGCGAACTGACGAAATATCTCAACGAACTCCTGCACGCGGAACCTCTCGATGACGTGTCGGTCAACGGACTTCAGTTTCCCGGCAAAGAGGAGATTCAGAAAATTGCCGTGGCTGCGGATGCGACTTCTGCCACCATTCAGGCAGCCTGCGAGAGATGCTGCGACTTTCTTTTCGCCCACCACGGCCTTTTCTGGACCTACCGAAAAGAGGGTGCGATTGATACGATTCAGAAGGCTCGCCTGAAAATGCTCATGGATGCGGATCTTTCCATCTTCGCTTCTCACATCCCACTGGATATGCACCCTGAAGTGGGCAACAACGCCCAGATTGTCCGACTTCTTGAACTCATCAACCCCAGGCCGATCGGAAAACACGGAAAGCATTTCATCGGGCTTGCCGCTGACTTGAAGGAAGAACAAAGCCTGGATAGGGTACTTGCCAAAGTGAAGGAAACCATCTGGGATGAGGCCAGGGCCTGGAAGTTTCACTCCAATCCAGTAAAAAGAATCGGTATCATCACCGGCCAGGGTCAGTCAGGGCTGGAAGAAGCCGCTTCCGCCGGTTTTGACACCTTTCTCACCGGGGAAATGAATCACTACATGCATCCTGTTGCCCAGGATCTGGGAATCAATATCATTCTGGCCGGTCACTACAAGACAGAAGTGCATGGCCCGATTGCGGTAGGAGAGCACCTCAAAAAGAGATTTGGCCTGCCTTACGAGTTTCTGGATTTCCCTACCGGACTGTAATAGCTAAGCTGCCAGTCCCAGGCTGGCGGCTTTTTCTGAAATCGTCGAAGCCAGAGCCAATGAAACAGAAGGCGGAAAATCTTACTGCCGGATCGGAGCCGGTTCTTTCTCCATTTGCGATCGGATGCGATCAGATAGGCTCCCAGCACCACAGGCCAGCCCGACTTCTGCAAGGTGAGAGAAAGCTCCACGTCTTCCATGATCGGAAGATTCAGATAGGGCTCCTCGCCAATCAGAAGGCTGCGGGGAAACCACATTCCCTGATCTCCAAAGGCGATTCCCAAAAATCTCACCCGAAGACGGTTGATCCTTTCTGTCAGGAAAAAAAACAGTCCTGACTGGCTGTAGCGATGCCCCAGAACTCCCCAGCCCTCCGTCGTTCTGACTTCATCCAGGGCACCTTTTTGAAGCTCGCTGTCTGCATGCAGAATCAGAATCGTGGCATAGCGGGATTGCCGGATGCCTTCCTGAATCTGGACCCCCCGCCCCCTGGAAACTTCAAGCCAGCGGACATCTTCTTCTGCCAGTTGGGCAGAATACCTTCCACCAGCTTCAAGAATCAGAATTTCATCCGCCTTCTGGGCCTTCAGTTCTTCAATCAGGGCAGGCAGCTGGTTCTCCTCGCCCATGACCGGGATCAGAACCGAAATTCTGGAAGCCCGCTTTTTTGGAAAACGAATGGGCCCCATTCCCAGAAACAGAAGAATTCCCAGCCAGTAGACCCTTGAATAAAGCGGATCCGGGAGAAAATCAGAATGAAACCAGGCCGGGATAGCAAGCAAAGCCAGATTCCCCATCAAGGCTGTCCCCACCAGATTCAGGCTGGCCGCCATGGCAATCACCGGCCCCCAGTACCAGAAATGCTGAGTGGGCTGGCAAAGAAGGAACAGAAGGCTGATGCGAAAAATGCCCTGCCGTAAATCCTGAGCCCCCAGAAAAAGCAAGGCCGCCAGCGGCAGGAAAATCCAGAACCCATAAGGCCAGGGAAACAGATTGAACCAGTGAAGTTCATGCATGAAGCGCACAAAACCGGAAGGAAGCGTCCAGAATCCATGGCCAAATGCCAGCGGAAGAAGGAAGAGCCCTCCCAGAAGAATTCCCAGGGCCGGGAAAAACCCACGACCAAGCGGCCGGATCAGAAAGAAGAGGCCAGGTATCAGCAACCCCTTGATGGAAGCTGCAAGTCCAAGGGCAAGACCCCCCTTAAAATCCTTTTGGGAGCGAAGCCATTCAAAACCGAGAATCAGGGGCCAGATCAGAAGAATTTCCGCGTGTCCTCTGCCGGCAAAGGCAAACCAGATCACAGGATTCAAAGCCCAAAGAGCAAAACCGGGGGTTCTCCTGAGCCATAAAAAGGACACCAGACCAAGCTCAAGCAAGGCCATTCGATTTCTCAGATCATGAATCCCCAAAACTCCTTCTCCCAGGAGTCCAAGGACAAACAGAAGAGGTGGGGAATAGGCCGAGGGCCAGTCCGGATGATTCAATCCCTTTTCAAGAAGATTAGATGAAGCATAATCAAGGGGAGCCAGAGTCCAGATTTGCTGGCCTTCCCAGAACCCCTGTCCTTCGGCCAGATAGCGATACAGATCATCAGAGGGGGTGAGCTGAAGGGCCGCAATTCTGATCAGAATGGCGGCGATGCCAAGACTGAGCCAGGATGGGGTGAATTTTTGGGTAAATCCAAGAATGCACAGTGAAAGCCCCAGGCCACAAAAGAAAAACCCCGGACTTTGTGACTCAAAGCCCAGGACCATCATCAGGGCCCCCAAGGGTGCCCCGGCAATCAGAATCAGGTTTCTTACCACACGCCCAGAGACAATTCCGGATCCAAAAAGCGCTTGGCTTCGTCCCTGAGGGACTTCAGGTGAACTTTCAGGGCACCATCTTCAAAAGAGCGGCTGTCGCTCAGCTCTTTGATGCGAGACTCACAATCTTCAATCAGCATCTCCAGGCTGTGACGGGCATAAGCACGACTTTCTTCATCGACTCTCCAGGCCCCAACCATCATATAGCCAAAAATACGAACCAGAAATTTCTGGGTACTCGCATCTACTGAAGAGAGAGAAGCCATGTTGCGGACCCTGGCCAGAACCATCCGGTGCACTGCGGCAAAAAGCTGGCTGCGGGAATACTGGGCGCCTTCCTGTTTTTCATGAAATTCCCTTAAATTGGTCAGAACCGTGGGGGAAAACAGGGAAAACAATACCGAAGTCCTGAGGTATTCCCTCAAGCGGTCCAAGGAAACCGTTGTAGAAGGCTGATACCAGTCCCAGGGATTGGACCGCATCATGCTTAAAAGCCTTTGAGGAACCTGAATTCCTCCATCCCCAAACACGTGCTCTTTGAGATAATTCATGGCCCTGATCTGTTCTGCTGCGCTCACCGGTTGCATGGCTGGCCGGCTGTCTTCCAATCCATAACGATCCCGATAGCGCACCACTCCCCCGATAGTCTGGGCCACAAAGCGGGTCTTGCGATTGAAATCCCCAATCAGGACCCTGACCCCTCGAGTGAGTTTATCCAGCCTGTCCCCAGTCGTCAGAAGTCTTTTTTCAATTGACTCCAGCTTCTGATTGATCAATTTGACTCTTTCTTCGGCCAAAGCAATCGGATCCGATCCCAGATCATAGGTATTCACATAAGGATCCGGACCCCAGAGGTCTTCATCTGTAGCAAATTTCAGGCCTTTGCCAGCAATTTTTCGGGAAGTATCCTCAACATGCCTGCTCTCAGCTTTGGGCGAAACTTCTTGATAACCGTATTCAATTGCCAGATAATCGTAGGCTCCCAGGGTTTCCATCACCCAGTCACCCTGCTTTTTCTCATCCCCAGACACGTTCAAATCGTTATAGTCCATGACCGAGGCGCTAATGGGGTTTTCCTCCAGATACTCCGGATCTCTGAGTCTGGCAAACGGAACCAGAGAAGAACCGGCAAAATTATGCCTCAACCCCAGGACATGACCAATTTCATGCATGGTCAGATCCTTGATATAGGCCCCGATGAATTCCTTGCGATAGATGCCGAATTCCTCGGCACTCATGCCCGAGAGTTCGGATTTCTGCCAGAGGGAATACATCAGATTCGCTGCTTTCTGCGAGAAATCATCCGTCGGAACCACTCCATTTTTCACCATCAGACGCTCAAGCTCGACCTGTCTGAGTTTCTGATCGTCTTCAGGAAAGAATTTCTGCTTGAGTTCATCCGGATGGCTGGCTCCTGCTCTGACCATGCCTTCTGAAAGCGGCCCAAACAGATTGAAATCCTGATCCATATACGTGACCCAGCCTGCCGAGAGAATGACATCCGCATCCAGGATTTCCCCGGTTTCAGGATCATAGCGACTAGGGCCGACAGCCAGCCCCTGAGCCGAAGCAACCCAGCTGACCGTGGCATAGCGGGAGTCCGATGGATCCAGATCCATGCCTTCTTCAGGCAGACGGGCTTCAACAGCTCCAATGAACCCAAGTTTTTCATAAGCTTTATTCCATTCCAGAATTCCGGCCCTGACATAGGGTCGATACTCATGGGGAATGGAACGGTCCAGCCAGAAAACAATCGGCTTCTTGACTACGGAATTTCGGGCTTTAGGGTCTGATTTCTGAAGATTCCACCTGAGGATATTGCGGCGAATACCCTGATCCTCCAGAAGATTGGAATAGTCCTGCACTTCCGTTGTGAAATAACCAATGCGCTCATCCGCCCTGCGCGGACGGTAATCGGATTTCTTGCGCTCCAGAATGGAAAAGTGAAACACAAGCTGATTGGAATCCGGAGTCATCCAGGAAGAAGGATTCAGCCGCACGGTGGTCTGAACCTGAAACTCCAGATTTTCCGGGAAGGCCTTGGCTTCCTTGACATAGGATTGCTGAGGAATCGTGCTCAGAATACCCATGAACTGAGACATCCAGGGAGGAATCAGGCCACCGGCATAGTCATAAAGAAAGGAATCGAATTTCACCAGCAGACGATTCTGACCCTTATCAGCTCCTTCAATTGAGAACTTGTGGATCAGGGAGTCCAGATAAGCCCTTTCCACGGCCGTAGCTTCCGGAGAGTTCCGGCTGGCCGTTCCACTCGTATTCCTTTCAAACAGCCAGAGTTCATCTCCAATGCGCTTGAAGTAATAAACCCCTTGGGAGAGCGTCCAGCCAGGCATCATATAGCCAATGGAGCCATGTGAAAGTGAGGAGAAAAAGAAAAAGTCCTTTTCCAGCTGGCGCTTGCCGACCTCAAGGTACAGGGTGTCATCCTTGCGATGCAGACCAAAGAAACCTTTGGAAGAACTGGCCTTTTTCAAGACTTTTTCAATCGGGGTTATGGATGACTCATCTTCTCCAGCCTGAAGTGGTGAGAACATCAGGGCTCCCAGAAGAAGAGCCTTCATCATACGGCCAAAAAGCATGATACTCCTTAAAGAGAATTACATCAGCAGGACTAAGAGCCTTGCCATACTTACAAACAGAATCAGATCCAGAAAACCGGTGACCACATTGTCTTCCACGACAAATTCCTGAAAATAGGAACGCCCTGAAAACTTGCCCATCAGCCAGGCAAAAAGCTGGCGGGCCAGGGTCAGAAAAACCAGCACCAGGGCAAAATCTGCCCAGACATGCCAGCTTGTCCGAAAAAGATGCTCCCCTTCCGTGAATTTTTCAATCAGAAGAGCCTGAACATCAAGATTGGCCAGAAGAAAGCCACACAGAGAAAGTCCGATTGCCGGATTATTGTCAATGAAAAGCTCCCGAAGCAATCCATGCCCCCTGGGAATGAATACGGTCCGGTAGTAAAGAAACAGGAAGCCCCCAAACAGAAAAACCCCGGTCATATTGAACCATGCTTCCACCCGGTACTCATTCATATTCAGGAAATCTTCCTGCCGAATCATGGCCCAGGTCAGAATCATGAAAGAGACCGAAAACAGAGCCGAAGCCAGATTCTGCTGGCCAAATATTTCATTATTGTATTCCACGGCCTCCCCGTGGCTATCCAGCTGACCGGTAAAGCGACGTTTCACAAACATCCCGGCCAGGGAACGAAAAAGAAAGAAAAGCAGATTGGAAATCAGAATCGTGAGGGCTACTGCTTCCAGATCTTTCAGATAGGTTGCCGCCGTATTTTCCCCACTCAAGGCATTCGCGGCCAAAAGAAACTGTACGGCCACAAAGGCTCCGACTTCAATCGCCGCCGCAAGATTGCGCTTTTCAAAAAGTTCCCTGGCCAGAGAATAGTCCCGGGAGATCAACCGGTCATATACCAGCCAGCCGCTCAGCCATATGGAGACACAGGCCACCGCCACGTAGCCCAGATTGTGAATGAGGAGATTCATGATGGCTTCCTGCTGCATTATTTGCCTCCCCGGATTCCACCCCCGGATGAGGATGAGGAAAAGAAACCCCTTCCCGAGGAAGAAGAACTACTGGAGAAGCCCCCTGATCCGCCATAGCGCGAGGAAGAGGAGGAACCCCTTCCGAAACCCCCGGATGAGGATGAGGAACTGCGGCCAAATCCCCCCGAACGGGCAGAAGAGGAAGGTGTTCCGCTGCGCCCGAAGCCACCAGAAGATTTTGTTGCCGTGTTCTTGGCCACGGAAAAGGATTTTTTTGAAGCATTCAGGCTTGAAGCCGAACGCTGAGGCGTCTTGCCCGAGTTCGTTTTCATGCTATTGTAGCTTGAGGTCCCGCTCGAATATTTTGTCACTGTTCTGGTACTGGAAACATGGGCGACTGTATAAGGCCGATAATAGCCTCCATACCAGCCATAATAGCCCGGTCCATACCAGTAGGGGCGGAAGAACAGATCCCGGATGATCATATACTGGAGCAGATCGGAGGTAAAGCTGCGGTGATAGCTTGGGGAGCCCGTATAAAAGGAGGAGGAGGGCTTGGCCTCAATATCCACCTTGTCCATCGAGGAGCCTGTGGTGCGGGGAAAGGCGGTCAGAGCCACCAGCTCCACCGATTTGTTCTGGGCGATATCCTCCCAGGCTGAGGCGTCATTTCCGGAAGGCAGGGCTCTGACTTCTTCCGGGTTGGGTACTCTGACCGAGTAGGTCATGTACTCCTCATCCCCTTCCGGAACGATCAGAATCGGATCGGTCACCTGATCCTCATTCAGATCCACGGTGGAAATCTCGCGGATACGCTCCGACAGCCGACGAACGACATGGCGCTGAAGCTCCTCACCCTTGAGTTTGGCCTGAAGTCCTTCCTTGTAGACTTCTTCCACAACCGATGGGAGGATCGAGACATCCAGCTGATCCTTGAGATCAAGCCCCCCAACACTCATGGAGGCCACTCCCACACCAACATTGGAAGAAGAATAACGGTCCGAAAAGCATCCAGCCTGAAAAAATCCAGCAATAAATATCAATAAAAATGTCAGTTTGCGCACGTTCCAACCTCCGGTTTCGTATTCTACTAGAAGTCTCTCACACTGTCGAACCGATCCGTTCTTCATCAGGAACCTTGCAATTTTCGTCAAGATCCTGTGATCTGATCCCTTATGGATTGGGAACTTTCGTATTTGAGCGTGTTTAAGGTTGTCGCTTCTTCGGACGGACGCAGGCGGGATGTTGAAGAAGTCGGGAGCTGGTCGGTGCTGGCAGAAGAGAGCGAGCTCTATCTTCAGGAATTTCTGGAAGATATGGTGCGACAGGCTCAAGGAAAAAAAGCATCTCTTTCTCCTGCAGGTGCCTGTCGGGCCTGGAATTTCAAGACCGATGAATCCGGCCGGGAAGATCGCCTCCTGATGGATGAGCTCTTAAACGCCATCTCCCGAACATCCTTTCACTCTCACGCCACTCTTATGGCTGAGCGCTATTCCCGCACACCCAAGGCAAGAGACGGGCTTCTGTTTGTCTTAAACGCCAACCTGCCCGTCAACAAACACCTCTCCCCCTGTATTCTGATTCTCAAGTCCGATTTCCGCTCTGCAGGCCTGATGGATCCCATGGAAGGACTCAAGTCCTCCAGCGAAATCCTTCTTCCGGAGCTGAAAAAATGCCTTCTTTACCCGCATTTTGACGGCCTTGGGTTCCAGTTTGAACAGGTCCGGATTTTCCAGTCTTCCCGTTCGGAATATTTTGAACGACTGCTGCATGTCAGCGAAACCTCGAATTCAGATGAAATTGCCGATGAATCACTTGAAACCGAACTGGAATCGATTCATCCCGAGACCTACTCCAAGTATTTCTCGGCACCTGAGGAAGAAAGACGGCAGAAGCGCGATGTCTTCGGGGATGGCCGCTTTGTGGAGGAAGTCGATCTTCTGGACAGTGATCGGGTTGCCCAGCTTGCCCTGAAAACCCAGATGAGGGCTGTGGACCGTAATACCCGGCCCCTTAAACTGCGTCTAACCATTGATGATGGCCTGAAATTTGAAGGCAATTCCGACCAGTTCAACCGCTCCTATTTCTTTGCCCGCCACGGACTGGAAAAAGTTCTGATTGTCCGGGGACAGCAGTTTCAGACCAAATCTCACTACCAGACCGTAGAATTCCTGAAACTGGAAACTCTGGATGAGGTCATTCGCCGCCTAGATATCCCTCTCGCAGATCCCGAAATCAACACCATTATGACAAAAGAACCTCTCTGGGAAGAACTTCTGGACGACGATGACGAATAATTTGCAGAAATCCTTCGGTATTTACGAAAATTTGTCGATAATCTGAATGGAGGGATTATGGACGGGGTCAATTCCAATTCAGTACAAAGCGCTCTCTTAACCATGCAGCAGCTTTCCACGAAAGCTCTCAAAGCCTCGCTGGATGCCCAGGAAATGGCTGCTCAGGTTCTGGAACCGGTTGCTGGAGGTCCCCTAGTGAACGCAGCCCAGGCTTCCGGTAAAGGCATGAACCTGGATCTCTACGCCTAAAGCCCTGCTATGCTAGACTGAGACGCCCCAAAGGAGCGTCCGGTTTGAATTTCTGGGAAATTCACAAGCATTATCTCAACCTCAAACGATTTCAGGAAATCGCTTACGTTTTCACCCGACGTGGCTTCGGGGATCTTCTGGAAGTCATCGGCCTGGAGGATACGGCCATTTCCATCGGCAAGAAAGCCGGCCTGATCCGCAAGGACTGGACTGTAGAATCCCGTCCCTTCCGGCTCCGGCTTGCTCTGGAGGAACTCGGCCCCACCTTTATCAAGCTCGGCCAGATTCTTTCCACCCGTGAAGATCTTCTTCCCCAATCCTATATTGAGGAACTCCAGAAACTTCAGGAGCAGGCGACCCCGATTGATTTTGTCGAAATCCGCTCAACCCTCCTCAAATCTCTCGATATCACGGATTTAAGTGAAGTCTTTCTGAATCTGGAAGAAAAGCCGATTGCCACGGCAAGCATCGGCCAGGTCCACAGAGCCACTCTCAAGGATCATACCCAGGTCATTGTCAAAATTCGCAAACCCCGGGTTCAGGAAGTCATCCAGACCGATCTGGACATCCTCTCAACCATTGCCGGACTCCTGCAGGAACAGTTTGGGCCGCATTCCTCTGCCGACTGGTCAGGAATTCTGGAAAACTTCATCAAAGGTATTTTAAAGGAGCTCGATTTTCGCCGCGAAGCCCGCATGATGTACCGTTTTTCCATCATGCTTCCTACCGAAGAAGTCAAAATCCCGGAGGTCTACTCCCGCTATTCTTCTGACAGCATCATGATCATGGAATATGTCGATGGCCTGCGCCTGACAGATCCCCAGAGTCTCAAGGCCGCCGGTCTGGATCAGGAAGAACTGGCCAAACGCCTGATTCAGCTCTTCTTTGAGCAGGTATTTGAACACGGATGCTTTCACGGAGACCCACATCCCGGCAATCTGAGAGTCCGTTCCGACGGGCGCATAGTTTTTTATGACTTCGGGATGACCGGACAGCTGAACGAAGAGCTGATGTTTCATATCGTCCGCATGTTCTATGCTGCTGCAGAAGAAGACTTTTCTTCCATGGCCCGCTCTGTTGCCTGGATCTGTACCGGAAGCGTCTCAAGAGCCGAAGCCAGTATGCATGCTGAACTCAAGGATCTGGTCGCCACCTATCGCAACCAGCCTCTGGACGAAATCTCGGTTCAGGAATTTTTCGGAGCTCTGGATGAATTTCTTCTGGCTCACCGCTTACGAATGCCCGCAGATGTTGCCATTCTGATCAAGGCTCTGATCACCCTTGAGAAACTTATCCGCAATCTCAATGCCCCAATCCGTCTGCTGGACTACCTGCTGCCGCGCTTCCAGAAGCTCGTCCAGGAATCCCTTTCAGCCCCGGCTCTGAAGAAAAGAACCAAAACCTGGATGCATCTGGCCTGGGACTATGGGGCTGAAACCCATCAGGTTCTTTTCCGGGTGCTCAAAAATACGGAAACCCTGCAACTGGAAACTTTCAGACGCAATAAAAGCCAGGAAATCCAGATGTACCGACTGGAAAAGGTTCTTTACCGTGGAATTCTGGGCCTTGTCGCCGCCAGTGCCCTGATCGGAAGCTCGATCCTGATTGCGATCAGTCCACAACAGGGCGGAATCATCTGGTGGATGGGGATTGCCGGCTGGGCCGGTGCCTTTCTGTTTGCCGCCTTTTTAAGCAGCACTATCCTCACCATGAACCGCTCTCCTAAGGAAGACAGAGCCAGCCCGGACACGCAAAGATTCAGTTGATGTGCTGTTCCCGCCTCTGATACTGGTGTACCAGATCCAGGTTAGGGCCTCTTAAGAACATGGAATCATTGATAATCAGAATCTGATCGTACATCACCTGACCGTTCTCAAAATCAGCCAGGAATTCCTTCCACACATCGTGAACTATTTCAAATTTTGCGCTTGAGGGCTCTTGCATACGGCACACTCGCCTTTCATTGAAATCAGAATATCGATCCCTTTTATCGGCACTCTGATTGGCCCCAATGAGCTTTATCCTACAACATTGTACATTTGTAAACAATTTTTGTCGCAAACTTCACAAAAAAACGCCTTTTTGACCCTCAATGAGAAAGCAAAGACCAGAACCAACAACTTCAATTCAGTGTTTCCTGCCTTGATGGTCTCAGGTATACTGAATTCCTATGGCACGCAGGAAATTTAGGCGCAAAAACAGGCCACTTGGAAAAAAAGACCCTCTTGTAGCGTATCTCCTACTGATTCCACCATTGGGCACGTTTGGCCTCCACAAGTTTTATATGAACCAACCTCTCTGGGGCATTGCCTACCTTCTCACCAGCGGCTTCTTTGGCCTCGGACTGATTTATGATCTCGTCACTATCCCAAGACAGGTGGAAGACTGCAACCGTATGCTGGAGTGGAAAGGAGAAAGCTCAATTCAGATTGAAATCAACTCGGGCTTTCCCGTACGCAATGACGATTACGATGATGTGATCGAAGCCGACTACGAATACATCAAATCCGAAGAAGCCGCCCGGAAAAGAGCTTCCGGCCGCTATGAAAAAGGTCCGGACACAAAAACCCTTGAAGCCAGAGTTTTGGAAATCGCCGACCGAGCCGATATGCACCAGATTTCTCTTAAGGATCTGATCCGCGAAGGCATCCCCATGGCTGAGGCCAAAACCATTTTGGAGTGCATGGCACACGAAGGAGTCTGTGAAGAAGTTGTTATGGATGGAACCAAGATCTATTGCTTCAGCTAGGCATCCATGAAACCGGCTCCAGCTTCACCCAACTCCCAGGTTCATCTGAGTACAGAGGAACTGGCTGCAGTACCCTTTCGCCACCGCCCCCGCTCCCTGATGCTTGCAGCTTTTTTGAACCTCTTTTTCTTCTGGCTGGGATTGCATAAGTTTTATCTGGGAAATAAAAAGGCGGCGTATATCCGTCTTTTGCTCTTCTTTCCCATCAGCCCCTTTTTTCTGATAGGAGTCATGAATTTCGAGCTGTTCTATCTCAGCTTTCTGGGGATTATTCTATGCTGGGATCTGGTCATGAATTATCCGCAGGTAGAAAGAATCAACCGAAGTATCCGGGCCTTGGAACAGCAGGAAACCGAAGCTCTGGAAATGGCCGATCAACCCCTTGAAACCCGAATTCTGGAAATGGCCGATAGAGCAGATGGGGGAATTCTCACCCTGAAGGATGTCATGCGCGAGGGTATTTCGCTCGAAGAAGCCAAGCAGGTTCTGAGTAAAATGAGTCAGGAAGGAATTTGTGAAGAGGTCAGCCTGAACGGGGTGAAATCCTACTGTTTCTCGAGCTGATCCGGCACATATAGAGCTGGAAAACGGGAACGGTGTTCCTCAAGAGCCTTCTGAAAACGCTCAAACTCATAACGACCTCCGACCAGATTATGCTGCTCGGTCCAGCGCAATAGAAAGCGGGCCACCAGACGGGAGTTCATTTCAATCAGACGCCCCAGAGCCCAGCGACGAATTTCCGGATCCGGGTGCTGCGCAGCATGAATCCCGGCTTCCGCTGGATCTTCATGGCGTGCATTAAGGGCAAGTTTCAAGCGAAGCTTGCGAATGGCACTCCGAAGCCAGGTCAAATCATCAAAACGGTGAAAAAAGTCCAGGCCCTCTGATTGACCCACATTGCCGAACTCTCCAACTCCCCAGGCCAGAAGATTCGGATGATTGAGGATATCACGGCTGGAAAGAAGTTTTAGAAGATATTGAGCTTTTTCCTCCTGCGTCTGAAGATTCTGGTAACGGAGGCGAGTGTAATGGGAATAAACAAGCTCCCGTCTCTCTTCCGGCAAAGTTCCCGGCACCAGAGCTTTTTCCAGTAATGGCAAGGATTCGAGCTGATCCCGCTTGAGAATCTCTTCCAGGACAAACAGAAAAATCTGCCCATTGTCAGAGTTAAGCCCCATCTCAAGCCATTCCGACTGCTCCTTGAGGGACTTCTTCACGAAATCTTTCAGAAAGCTGGTAAGCCGGGGTGTGGAAGTCCCCGGCGATAAAGGAGCCGAAGCTTCCGGATTCGCCCAGCCAAGACAGCAAAAGACCCCCGGCAAAATCCATACCAGAGGTCTTTTGAACACTTTTTTCATGCCAGAATCAGAAATTCCAGTCCGAAAACAGCGAATGCTTGAAGTTTGTAAACTCCTTGAACTTGGCCTTCATGTCCATGACAGCCTTATTCATGACTTCCATCTTTTCACTCAGAATCGTACCAATATTGTGGGACAATTTAAATGCCATCAGATCTTCTTTTTCCAGAAGCTCCTGAAACCGAACCTTATTGAAAAACTGTACCGTTACCGGTTCCAGAGTGACTGCCGTCGTTGTGCGCTGACGGCGCGCCATCAGACCCAGTTCACCCAGAACTGTAGGAGCTTCTATATCGGCCAGAACCTTGGGGGATTCGGCTTCTTTTTCCCGCTGCACCCGAATCCGGCCCCTGAGGACCAGAAAGAAACCCCGGGCATCCTGCCCTTTATGAAAAATCACCTGTCCGGCCTCGTATTCCACGGTTTCAGTCAAAGACAGAAAATAGTCGAATTCGGCCTGATTGAAAAAGCGGAAAAGTGGATTTTCCTTGTAATGGTCCTTCAGATACTCCAGCGTCTCACACATGGCTGCCTCCCTTAAATCCCACTGAGTGCTGTCGCTTTGCCAACCCGGCCAATAGCAATCATGAAGGCCGCTGTCCGCATATCTACATCTTTTTGTTTACTGACTTTGCGCACAGTCTGAAAAGCGGTGCGCATCTTGATTCGAAGACGGGAATTCACGTCTTCTTCCGACCACTGAAACTGCTGAATATTCTGGGTCCACTCAAAATAACTCACACAGACACCCCCGGCATTGGCAAGAATATCCGGCACTACCATGACACCCCGCTTGGTCAGAATTTCATCGGCCTCCGGGGTCACCGGAGAATTCGCGGCTTCAATCAGATATTTGCACTGAAGGTCCGCAGCATTCCCCTTGTGAATGCAGTCCCCAAGAGCTGCCGGCACCAGAAGGTCACAGGGCAGACACAGAAGCTCTTCATTGGAGATATGGCGGTATCCCGGAATGCTGTCCAAAGTAGCCCCAGCCGAACAGATTTCAAACAGACGGGGAATATCAAGCCCCTCTTCAGAGTAAATCCCGCCAGTGTAATCCGATACCGCCAGCACCTTGCCACCCAGACGATGGAGAATCAGAGCCGCATAGGAACCCACATTGCCAAAACCCTGAATGACGAACGTACACTGAGAAATCTCCTGCTGCAATTCCTCAAGCAGATTTTCAATGATATAAACCACTCCCTGGCCCGTCGCCGCCGTACGGCCCTGAGAGCCCTGAAGCTCAATCGGCTTACCGGTCACAACCGCCGGACTGTAACCGTTGATCTTGGAATACTCATCCATGATCCAGGCCATGACCTGAGCCGTTGTGTTGACATCCGGAGCCGGAATATCCTTGTAAGGTCCAATCGCCTCATGCATGGCAGAAACGAATTTCCGGGTGACAGCTTCCAGTTCCTTTTCCGTCATCTGACGGGGATCGCAGTTGATGCCTCCCTTGGCACCCCCGAACGGAATATCAATCAGGGCTGTCTTCCAGGTCATCAGAGAAGCAAGAGAATTGGAATGTTCAATATCCAGAGTCGGGTGAAAACGTAGCCCGCCCTTGCAGGGCCCCCGACCCTTGTTGTGCTGAACCCGGAATCCGGTGAAGACCTTCATGGAACCGTCTTCCATTTCGACCGGGATTTTCACGCTCACTGTCCGCCATGGTTGAGCCAGCATAAGCTTGATGGGCTCGCTCAGATGCATGGCGTTTGCCGCCCTGTTAAAGTAGTAGAGAGTCTGATCGAAGATACTCATTGAATCATCCGCCATCCATAGTTGAATTTGAGCCTCAGTCTAGCACTGCCGGTGTTCTTTACAACAGTGCGCCCTACCGGATCCATGAATTTTCATTTTTCCAAGATCGACTCTTCCCGGAGAGTCAACGGTTTTCCTGTCGGATCCTTGGCTCGAAAGCTCACTCCAGGCGGAATTTCACCGGGGCATGGATTGCAGTCCGAATACAGGACGCCGTAAGGTGCGGGTACAGACTCAAGAGCAGGAGGACTAAAGACCCGGCCACAGTCTCCAATGGTATCCAGGCCGTCCGGAGTCATGTCCTTCATCACAGGTGGAGTGACAATCACAATTTCTTCCCGAATGATTTCAACCGGAACTTCAGGAGCTTCCTTTTCCCTGGGCTCAGCTTCTTCGGGTTTCTTGACAACAGTTTTCTCAATCATCTGGACTTCCAGAGCATTCTTCGGCATGGCCCGATACTTCCAGACTTCCGAAGCAGGCAGATCTTCTCCTGGCTTGGAACGATGATAGGAACGCATCCGACGCTCTTTTCTGGTCTCTTTGGCTGCCATGTATCCGGCAGGACCCACCACTTCCGGGGTGATCAGAACATCTTCAATTTCTTTCAGGGGAACTTCCGAACCACCAGCTGGCAGAACCAGGGTTCCTGCTCCCCTGTCAGCATGAAAGCGGGCACTCAGACGAGCCTGGGATTCCTGATGGGCAAGAGCTGTCTTCTTCTCTTCAAGACGCTTCAAAACCCGCTCTGTTTCCAGAAGGTTCCGGAGTCTCTCCTCTTCAAGGGTCGCCAGTCTTTCCAGACGCTTCAATTCTTCCTCCCGGCTAGGACGAGCCGGCTGGGCCCTGTGAGGTTCGGTTTTGGCCGTACGCACTTCGGATCCCGGTGGGACCAGAATTACATAATGATAATTGGCTTCACTTTTCGGTCGGGAGGCTTCAAAGCGCTGAATCTCTCTTTCCACTGCACCCAGATCAAGGGCCGGGTTCATGGAGACGCTCAAGCTCATAAGGGAAAAAAGACAGCGTACAGATTTCATTAGGCTCCGTCCTTGTCGCCAGGTTTGCGTAATCAATCGGAGCCTGAGGTTGAATTGCTAAGAGCCTGATGAAAGCTGGATTCAGACTCATACAAAAGAAGCTTCAGGCATGAAAACTTGCCTGAGAAAGCCTTAAATTTCCAGGGCTATAAACCTGAGCAGAAGATCCTTCTGATGCTGGCTCATATGATAGAAGTCTGCCAATCTCATCATCAGGTCTTCTTCCAGGGACATCGGCTCCAGTGCCACAATCCCAGGCAAATCTACCGGCTCAAACCTTTGCAGCGTGAAATCCAGAAGACTCTCTTCATAGGCCTGATCAAAACGCAGCTCCGGGCTGATGCTTCCATGCTGTACACCCATGCGTTCCACACGCTGAAAATCCTGATAAAGAGCGCTTCTCACAGGATGATAGGTTCCTGTCAATCGCTGAAAATGCCTGCTTTCCTCAAAGAAATCACCTTCTACCCAGTGGATCTTCTGTTTCTCTTCCAAAAGAGCATCTCCCTTTCCCAGAACACCTCGAGCCAGAGTCCGGATTTCTTCACGCAGGGAGTCAAGTTTAACCAGAGCTTCCTCCCTACTCAGAAAATGCTTGAGCAGAAGAGCTTTACGGGAACTTTCATAATCTGCCTGCAACTTCCCAAAGCTTTCCCGGAAGCTGTTTTTGATCTCAGCCAATCTTTTTGCGTTCCCCTCTATCCTGGCAGCTTCCTGTAGAGATTCCTGAAAAGCGTCACGAGCTTTCTTCTCAACCTGAAGCTGCTCCCGATCCAGCTGATCCAGTTCCGATTTCAGCAATTCTGAACGTGTTTGAGCTTCAAGCTCGGAATAAACCGGCTTCCGAAAAAATGTTCCCAGACCAAAATGCCAGCTCAGCATTTCCGGATGAAAAAACAGTAGCTTTTCCGGGTTGTAGGTAAATGTTGCAGCCTGAAGCCGGCAGGTCAGCAAAATCAGAACCAGAAACTCCTTCATCGTATCTCCTGATCCGAACCGATTTTCCTGAAATGGACGGCCTGGGGAATGATCTGAACAGGAATGCAAAGGGCCGTCTGATTTCCGTTCCGATCTGTTGCCGTCACTCGAATGGAGTCCATATACCCGCTACGGGGATAAAAATGCCAGGCTCTGAGCTCTCCCATATCCTGATATTCTCTAGCACCCGTATCTCCGGTTGAAGGGAACGGTGCCTGAGTCACCGGTATCCCCATAGCCGCAAGGTTCATAGCTGTTGGAGCACAAGCCGCCGATTCAATCAGAATCCTGCCATCCAGTACCTGACCGGTAGCATTGTCAGACATCACCGCCTTGACTTCAAAACGGGTATCTTCCGGAACCTGGTAGAAGACCTGCTCCACTGTAGCGGCACTGGCAAACTCAGCCGGTGCAATCTCCACCCTTACCGGACCACTTCCCATGCCCGTAACCGGTTCTGCCAGTCTTTCGATGGCCTGGGCCTGGAACCAGTTACCGGTTTCATCTGTTGCATCCCTGGGATCAACCGAACGCAGAATATGCCAGCGCTCTTCATGACTGAGAAGACCTGTTACTCCGCTGCGATTCAGCCCGCTATCGGGCAAAGCCGCATAATGAACTGCCTGTCGGCTCTTGAAATCCATCAGACTGACCTTCAGAGCCGGAGGTGTCTGATCGGTCCAGCGGATCGTACCGATTTTTCCTGCCATGGGTTCATTCATACCCTTCCAGGCATTCTTGCGCATATTTCCAATCGAACCCGCCCGAATATCTCCCAGAGAATTTTCCGCATTGGTCTTGCCGGCCAGACGATAATGGAAACCAGTGCTCGCGATTCCCAGATTCAGCCCAGGATAATCCGCCATCAGACGAGCATCCTGAGCCACGGCGTAAATGCTCCATTCCAGACCATAATCCCGGTTGTAGAACCAGGGAGCAACAATCGATGATGCCTCAACTTCCCAGCTGGTTTCCAGATAGCAAAGAGAAGGATCTGCCTTGTGGGGATGAACGCCATCAAGACAGTCAAGCATCGCATCTTCGCCTGTTCGGATGATGTGAGGGCGGGCTTCGTCAGAATCTTCAGGAAATCCAAACAGATTGGTATCCCCATCGCGCATATGCCCTACCAGCATCAGGACAGCTCCAGGCCGATCCAGAGTCTGCTCGGCCCTATGCCCTGTAAGGGGGAAGCTTCCATCAGCCCTGGCCTCTGGGCCCTCTTCATCCGGATAAAAGAAAACCGTTTCTTCAGAAGCCTTTCGATTGACCCACCATCTGGAAGGATCGTTTTCAGAGAAAACATCCGTGAGCGAATCCGGCCAGGCATTGTTATGAAAAAAGCGATCATTCCCCCGAATCCGGCCTTCTCCACTGTCATAGTACACAAAGTGATTGGCCACACTCTGAAGACCGATACCCGGCGAGGGCTTGCCTGGCCAGAGCATGGCAAGATTGGCATTCTTGCGCATTGAAGCCAGATCCGGTACTTCCTCCAGATTCAATGCCCTGTTCGAAACTCCAAAGCCATAGGACTGGCCCTCCAGAAGACCGATTCGGCGATAATTTCTGACATCCGCACCAAGCTCAAAATAGAACTGGGTCAGCATGGGAAGACCATCCTGTCGGGAAGTTCCGCTACGATTGAGCCATGCCCCATAAGGATTATTATCCCGAAAAGTCAGTCGTGGAGCCTCAAGATTGGCCCTGCCCGCAATCAGGCTTAAATCCGTATTGGAAGACACTGTCAATTCCGGATTCTGGAGATCCCCGACCCAGATTTCCACAAAATGGTCCTGATTCCCATTATAGGAAGCAGAGCCGGAGCTGTTAACAGTAAATCCAGGAACAGTCTCATCCTGATTCAGGCCAAAAGGCAGAACCGGATGAGGAGCATACTGATTCCTGGGCGTACCAAAAGCCTGCCAGGTGGAAAATCTGTCATCACCGAACTCATATTCCCGTATCAGGCGAGAAAAGTCCCGATCTGTTGAGATCAGCTGTCCATCCGCTGATACCAGAGCCGGAGCGACATCATAATAGGAGTAGGTTCCGGTTCCCACATCGGCTGAATTCAGAATTTCCTCCTGCCCTTTCCAGGCAACTGCCGGACCGAAAACCTGACAGCCCAGCTCAATCACAGTCGCTCCAGTTGGTATCGGAAAACGGAGGGGGCGAATTTTCTTGGCCAGTTCATAAAGGCTCGTGGAACTGAATTCACTATCCTGATCCAGCTCTTCATTCAGGATTCCGTTCATTTCATTGAGTACCCCACCACTCAAAAGAGAATTGTTCTGCAAAAGAGGAATTTTAAAGCTGAATTTTCTCTGTTCCGCATCAAGAACCCGGATCAGAGACTTCTCATTGGGAGCATCAGAAGAGCTGTTCAAAGAATCTGGAGCTACCATGTCCAGAAGCTTCTGGTATTTTTCCTTGTCAGCAGAATAATTTGCCAGATAGTTGAGGAGCCAGACCTCAGCCAGATTCCCTGTACGAATCACAATTTCCTTGAGCTCTCCATCCGGCTTGATATAACGGGCAAACCAGACATATTTGTAGTCATACCAGGTGTAAAACGCATAAGGACTGCTCACCAGATTTCCCCCATCGGGATAGGACCTGTCCTGAGCCAGGGTCCCCTGATGCAGAACCTGAAAGTCCGTACTCAGAATCACGACCCCGTCATCAGCAACGGTTCTGGCACTGCGCCGATTGGTGATATCGGCCGAAGCATCATTGCCAAATTCCTGGCTTAACTCAACAAGTCCCGTAGTCGTTCGACTCCAGTTCGAAGGATGGGTTCCAGACTTGTCAACCAGCGGCACCCCGCCAATCACGCCACAGTTCCTGCTCGAAGGACTGTCATACACACCGGCTCCGGTATTGAAAACGGACCTGGGACAGCTGAACTGAAAATCCCAAATCCCCGCCCCATCCACCTTGGACTGACGAATCTCTTCCGGACCTTCCAGATAATTGATATTACGGGAACGGAAAAACTGGATCTGTCCTTCCGTGTGCAATGGAACCGGAACATTCTCCTGTGTCATGATCAGATCCGTTGCCTCTTCATAACGATTGGAAAACAGAGGCAGAGCCCCAAGCTCTCCGCTGGCCATTCCGCCGCGAAGCTCTTTGGCAAAGCCATCATTGAGTTCATCCGAATTCAACGACGCTGCGTAAAGATCGGAAACCGAAAGATCCACATCCGAAGTCAGATCCACGGCATTGACTTCAATATCCGTCAGATAGGGATTAGAGGCCGGAGCTTCGGCTCCAACATGAATCAGCATGTGGGAATAGGTGACAATCATGGTCGATGCCACCGATGCCGGATCACTCAGATAGGTGATATCGGTCAGATCAAAACCAAGGGCCCCGACCATCAGGGTAACCTGGTATTTTCCCGGATCCAGAAAATTGTAGTTGAGATCTTCCGGAGCATACACGGGAGTCTCCAAAGAACCGGCAACCACCCGCTTCATGTCCTGCCAGCAGGAATCAAACAGGAGACCTCGAAGCTGGGTTCCGGCCGGATTTTCCAGCTCCGGCCACTGGTAGAAACCATTTCCCCGAATATTTTCACAACCAGGAGCAACCCGGGGAACCGGAGCACTGAAGTCCGTGAAAGTCGGCCTGTAGGGCATATCATTAACCGAATAGTCCACCAGACTGTGCGGGGGGCTTTGGGCTCGGACAATCCAGCGATAGCGCATGGTCCGATCGGCGTTCTGCCCTGTCCCCATCCTGCTGTTCATGACATCAGAGGCTTCAGGAATATAAGGCTCATTCAGAAGAGTCGCCAGGGTTACCCCTATTGATGAATCCCGATCCCAGTAGAGGTCCTCCACGGTCCCCATGCCCGAACTCAGCCCAAGAGTTTTGGTATAATCCCAGCCTGTGGAAAGATAATTGGAAACCATCTTGACGGCCCCCCCGGCCGCGACTCCCAGTTGCTTCAGGACCGGATCGGAACTCTGACTTAAAACAGCCGGAAGACCAGCATAATGAGGGGGGTTTTCCATTCGAAAAATGGCCACGGTATCTTCCTGAAGATTGCCCAGTCCATCACAGGTTCCTGAAACAGGGCTGGTATCACAGGGATTCACAATATCCACATTGGTACTGGAGCCGGAAGCCGGGGGATTGGGCACATTGATCACTCCAAGCTTGACCGCGATGCCCCCAAGATCCGGAGAGCTGAATCCGGCCGGGTTCATCGTACAGTTCCAGCCGGAGTCTCCAATCGCAGCATTGTCCGCATTGAAAATCATATCTCCAGGGGCATCCATGGGAAACTGAGCAGTTGTCGAACAGGTCCCGACCCTTACGGTCGGAATGACTCCGAGCTTTTCCGGCCTGGAGCCGGCAATAGGAGAAAGTTTTTCCACAACAAATCCGGCATGCTGCTTCAGGGTAATCTGAAGTTCGACCGGAATCTGAGCTACCCCGTTCAGACTTGCCACTGCAACCCCGGTATCCAGAGAGTTACAATTCATCACAGCACCGGTGGGGTCCAGCATTTCTTCAACCAGACCTTTTTCGCAAAGAAGCTTGATGCTGTTACGATCCATCCTGTTTCCGAAAAGCCGTTTCATACTTTCCGGACCTTCAAGCGTGTCCTTGCTATGGACAATGTAGACGTTATTATCACCGTCAGCAGCAATCGCCTTGAGAGGAAGACGGTCTCCTGCATCAATGCTGCCCTGAGAAAGAGCATTGGCATCCGAGTGATTGTAGTTCTGATATTTCAGAAGCAGCCTGTTATTGCTTTCCTCAGCAAACCAGACAGTCCCCCCTGTTCCCCAGAAATTGGAACTGACAGTAAAATGGGAAGAAGGCAGGTTGGAATAGTAGACATAATCTGTTGTCCCATCCCGTCTTTTGGAAAAGCCAAGGGACTGAACAAACTCAGGGACATCCTGATTTCCGGCATAGCCAAGATCAGAATCCAGTGCCCGATAGACAACCTGCTGGGTCAGACTGGACCGAAAATCATTATCTTTCTCGCCCAGTACATAGCCTTTCACCCCGGACACTGCCGCCAGTTCCGGAGTCACCAGTTCCGCCTGCTGATTCCCCCCCTCAGAGACCTGGATCTGAACCACGGAGGTCTGAATATTCCCCCCTCCAAGTGAGGCTATCTTGATCATGTAAAGCCTCTGCTCGCTCTGATCCTTGCCATAACTTGAAGCATAGGCTGTTGAGGACGGTGATGGAGGGGGAACCTGGGAAGCATCAATACTACCAAGTCCACACAGGTCACCACAGTTATTCCAGCGCCCGATGTCCGAGGCGTAGCTGACCGTCGAAGCCAGCGGGTTGTCTGTTCCGTCCGAATAGCCATTCGCACCCGCAGAACTGAAGAAATCACGGCCATCCCTGAGGGTATTGAAACTGGCTGAGTTCGGAGCATTGTCAATCATCACCTGGTTGTCATAACCAGATAGAAAACTGTCTACCAGAAGGACCTTCACGTTCTTGCGGACATCCTTGACCATGGCGGCCGCCCGAAGCTTCCCGTACTGAGTGTAGGAGCCCCCCATACAGTGAGGAACCATGAAAAAAGCTCCCACCGGAGGACTCAGGGGAGAACTTCCGGCATTGCCCGGCCCCTGATCATAAAGCACCCAGTCCTTATTCGGATCTCCGGCTTCATAAGGCAACTGGTAACACCCCCAGTCGGCTATCGGATCGGGACTATAGCTGGTTCCACCGCAACAGCTGAAATCCGTGCTGAAACTGGTGAATGCCCTGGCATCTTCGTGCTCGACAGCAAAACTGTTACGCCCAGCCTGCCAGAACCCTCCGTGATAACCCAGATAAAAAGCCCTGGGGTAAGTCTTGTATTCCGGAGGAAGAATTACATCTCCTGGACTGATGGCACCAGGTATCGGCCTTAATTTGAAATATCCACTGATGGCATTCATATCGGCCGAAACACCCTCACCCATAGAATCCGGCCCCCCGGAACTTTCGTAAACCTTTTTGTAACCTTCTTTTCCATTGGCGGAAATCACATAGCGCCAGCCAGCCGGTATTCCTGCCACTGGAGTCTCTCCTGGCAGATTCATCGAATTGTTTTTCGTCATCGGATTGGGAAGGGAAAGATTTTCATCAGGGTGCCTTCTGGCAAGAAGGGTCGCATCCAGAATCGAGGTGGCCCCATTGGGAGAATCAATGTCCTGCTTGGCCCGAAAAAGCTTGATGTGCCCGAATTTATCAACCGAAAAACCCACATAATTGGGGAGGCGGGAATAGAGTGGACTGGCAGGAGGGATCACATCACTTCTCTGGTAGTTTTCCGAACGATCAAACATATAAAGATCGCCGACAGCCGAGTCTGCAATCAGAAGATAGACGTCCCCGTTTCTTTTCAGGAGTTCTTCCAGAAGAGGATCCACGGGAACTGCAGCATTCACCCTCGAAAAGAAGCTCAGAAGCAGACTGACCAGTAACGCTTTTTTCATGATTCTTCTCCCAATTCTTTCACCAGGGCACATAAATCATACGGCGCTTTGGCTTTGGCATCCTTCTGATAAAGTATTTTCAAGGTATCGCAGGTAATATCAACCAGATTCTTACCCAGGAGATGATGCCCCGGGATCAGAGCAAAGGCCTGCTTCTGGTTCCGATTTTCCAGTACTTCCTGCATGGCCTCAAGAGTCTGGAGCCGGGCCTTCCGCTTCACCGGCCCGACATCAAGTCCCTGTAAAAGTGCCGTTCCATCCGCGTCCTGAATTCGAGTCAGCCATTCCTCATCTTCCTGACTGGCCTCACGGCCGCGGACAAAATCCTGCCATCCCGTAAAAAAGTTCGCCTGAGGAACCAGGGAATTCGGTTTTTCCAGCATGGTCTGTTCGTCCAGGATCCGCTGCCGAACCGGGTGAAGAAGATCGATCACGGCTGGCTGAAAAACGAGTACAGGCTCATTCTTCGTTTCTATCAGGGCATGAAGTCCTGACTCACTCATCCCTTCCAGGATGCGCTGCATTCGACTGAAGTCCTCAAAACCGGAATTCGCCCAGAAAACGGGCAACATCAGAAAAAATGCCACCTTCTTCATGGCCTTCCCCCGTATCTTTGGCTGAAGCCGGATAGCAGAAAGGAATCCAGCTCCAGAGGAAGAGGGAAAACCTCAGGGAGTCCGGCAGTGGGACTCACTTTCAGTGCATCCGCAAGAATCTCTTTGGCCGGTTCATGCAAATCCGTATTCAGATGAAGCTGGGCCAGTCTGATATCCCCGGAATCCGGCTTCCAGTTCAATTTTTCACCCAAAGAAGGCCAGCTGGTGATATAAGTCACCACAAGATTCTCTCTTTTCATGACAGGCTCAAGAACCTTGAATGCCTCCTGCCGAATCTGCTCCATGATTTCACGGGTTTCGCTCAATGACAGATACCAGGGACTCAGAGCCTTCTGCTTTGCATTCTGAAGGCTCTTCAGGCTCCCAAGCTGCCTGTGAATGCACAACAGTCGCTCGCGACCCTGCCTTTGAGCCAGATTTGCCAGCTCCTGAAGGACGGACTGAGTCGGCTCTTTCCAAAGGGCTTTTTTCTGATCCTGAATGTTCTGGGAACTTGCCCGGCACTCCATCTGAATCTTTCGGATCTCCAACGCTTCATCCTGCCGATGCTTTTCCAAAATTCTCTCAATGGCCTCCATATCTTCAGGGCCAGGTTCTCGCCCATTACGGAGCAGGCCCAATTCAGAATCAAAGCGATTCAGTAAAGGATGAGTGGCAAAAGCGTCCGGAAATCGAACAAACCCAATAAGCCCCTGTGCCGATAAGGAGCAGACAGAGAAAAAAAACATCAATGTGCAAAGCTTCACGATCCTATTGTAGGAATCAGACCTGCCCCCGGCAAGCCTTCCCCACGATTGCATCCCCATCCAAGCCCTGATAATCTTCCAAATCCTGCTGTGTGCGGCAAATTATGCAGGTAGCGAGAATCTGAGGAGAAGGACATGGGCAACCAGTATCAGGCATTGGAAGAAAAATGGCAGAAACGTTGGGAAGACAGCGGTATTTTTCGCGTTGAACCCAAGGAAATGAAGGACAAATACTATGTTCTGGTGATGTTTCCCTATCCTTCCGGTGACAAGCTTCATATGGGTCACTGGTGGCAGTACGGCCTGATGGATTCCTGGGCCCGGTTCCAACGCTTTCAGAAAAAGCCGGTTTTCTTTCCCATGGGCTTTGACGCCTTTGGACTACCCGCTGAAAATTATGCCATCAAACACGGAATCCACCCTGACATCTCCACTTCCAAAAATGTCAGTCACATGCTGGGCCAGTTCCAGAAAATGGGAGTGAGCTACAATTTTGAACACTCCGTAAATACTTCCAAGCCGGACTACTATCGCTGGACCCAATGGGTCTTTCTGAAGCTTTTTGAAAAAGGATTGGCCTATCAGAAGGAAGCCCCTGTGAACTGGTGCCCTCATGACCTGACAGTTCTTGCCAACGAGCAGGTTCTGGAAGGAAGGTGTGAGCGCTGCGAGACTCCAGTGGTGCAGAAAAACCTCAAACAGTGGTTCTTCAAAATCACCGACTATGCCCAGAAGCTTCTGGATGGCCTGGATACGATTGACTGGCCATCCCGTACCGTTGCCATGCAGAAGAACTGGATTGGCCGTTCCAGTGGAACCCTGATTCAGTTTCAGCTGGAGCGCCATGAAGAAGGGTTTGAAGTCTTCACAACCCGCCCGGATACCCTTTACGGAGTCACCGGTGTCGTTCTGGCCCCTGAGCACGCTCTGACCCTGAAGATCACAACACCAGATCAGAAAGCCTCAGTTGAAACCTATATCGAAGAATCCCGCCGCCTTTCCGATATCGAGCGCCAGTCCACAACCCGGGAAAAGACCGGTGTGTTTACCGGAGCCTATGCCATCCATCCTTTGACCAGTGAAAAGGTTCCGGTCTGGGTTGGGGATTATGTTCTGGGCCACTACGGCACCGGGGCAGTGATGTCGGTTCCAGCCCATGATGAAAGAGATTTTTCCTTCGCTAAAAAATACGATCTCAAAATTCGCCAGGTCATTCTCAAAGATTCTCAGAGTCATCCAAAAGAACTTCAGGAAGCCTTCACGGAAGATGGAATCCTCTGTGATTCCGCCCAGTTTGACGGGCAGAATTCCAAAGATGCCCGAGAAAACATCACGCAGCATCTGGAAGAAAAGAAACTTGGTGGAGCCCGTGTCCAGTACCGCCTGCGGGACTGGCTGGTATCCCGCCAGCGCTACTGGGGCTCCCCGATCCCGATTGTTCATTGCGACGACTGTGGTGCCGTCCCGGTTCCTGAAGATCAGCTCCCGGTGGTTCTTCCCGAAAACGTGGACTTCCAACCCCATGGAGAATCCCCTCTTGCCCGATGTGAGGATTTCGTCAATACCCCATGCCCTAAATGCAAAAAACCCGCCCGTCGGGAAATCGACACCCTGGATACCTTTGTCTGCTCATCCTGGTACTATCTGCGCTACCCCGACTCCCAGAACCAGGACCTCCCTTTTGAGCCCGAACTGATGAAGAAAATGATGCCCGTGGACAAATATGTGGGAGGGCCGGAGCATGCCTGTATGCATCTTCTCTATGCCCGTTTCATCAACATGGTCATGCATGATATGGGACTTGTGCCCACTTCCGAACCCTTCCGGTCTCTGACCCATCAGGGCATGATTCTGGGAGCCGATGGCCAGAAAATGTCCAAAAGCAAGGGAAACTCGGTTTCCCCGGATGAATATGTAGCCCAATACGGTGCTGATGTCTTAAGACTTTATCTTGCCTTTGGTTTCAGCTACGTGGATGGAGGGCCCTGGGATGAAGGCGGCTTCAAGGCTGCCAGCCGTTTTGCTGAAAGAGTGAATCGTCTCTTTGATGAAAATTCCTCCTGTTTCACCTCCGGGGAAGCTCTTCCAGAAAGTCTTCGCAAGGAAGATCAGGTCCTGATGCGGGCTCTTCATGTCGCTATTCAGGGAGTTACCCAGGATACCGAGCGCTTTCAGTTCAATACCTCGATTGCCCGGTTGATGGAATTGACCAATGCCTTGCAGGACTACGTACGTCAAAGCCCTCATCAGGGTGTCCTGAGGCACATCCTTGAAAGCTTCATGATTTTATTAAGCCCCTTCATGCCTCACTTCTGTGAAGAGCTCTGGGAACAATCCGGACATCAGGGTTTCATTGCTCAGGCCGAGTGGCCCGCCTTTGATTCCTCCTGGCTGGAACTGGATGAAATCACCATGGCCGTTTCCGTCAATGGCAAGGTAAGAGCCGAAATCACAGTTCCCAAGGATGCCCAGGAACCCACAATTGTGGAAGCCGCCCTGGTCCAGGCTTCAGTAGCCCGACAAATGGAAGGGAAAACCATCATCAAGAAGATTCTGGTTCCTGGCAAACTGATCAATCTGATCGTGAAATAGCCCGGCGGGTGAAATGTAAAAAAGCCCCCACCTCAAGGAGAAGTGGGGGCTTTTTTTGTCTTTCAGAGTTTCCGACGCCTGGCCTCTTTCTGAAGAAGGGTCAGTTCCCTGCTCATCTGGCCTGCAATGGAGCTGTTCTCCTGAGCACGGCGTACCAGATAGGGGATGACCTCTTTGACAGGACCATAAGGTAGATATTTCCCGACTTCGGCCCCGGCATGGGCCAGGTTGAAACTCAGGTGATCGCCCATGCCATAAAGCTGGGCAAAGCAAACCCTGCCTCGCTCTTCAAGGGTAAAATCAGCCGCAAACTTCCAGGCCTGTTCAATACTTTTCTCGTTATGGGAAGCAACACAAACCCAGAGGTTGGAGGCCTCTTTCAAACAGAATTCCACCGCCAGATTGAAATCCCGATCGGTGGCTTCCTTGCCGGGCTGCATCGGAGAACGTCTGCCTTCGGCTTTAGCAGCATCATTTTCCTTTTCCACATAAGCGCCACGCACCAGTTTGGCCCCGAGCAGAAAACCCTCTTTTTCTGCCCGCGCATAGTCCCTCTTGAGCTCACTCAAGGCATCTTTGCGATAGAGCTGATAGGTATTGTAAACAAGAGCCCGGTTACCACTGTTATGTCGCCTCATGGCCTCAAGGGCCAGAAAATCAATGCGCGGCTGAATCCAGGTTTCCTCGGCATCAATGAAAAGACGCACATCCGAATCCTTAGCCTTCTGACACAGTCGTTCCAGGCGCTCTTCAACACGCAGCCATTCTTTTTTCTCTTCCTCGGAGTGCTCGGAAAAGTCTTTTTTGAGCAGGTCCATACGGGCAATTCCCGTGACCTTCAGACTGCAAAATGTCAGGGAATCATAGCGGGCGGAATAGTCAAAGCCCCTGAGCATCTCCTCAACGGTGGCATCAAAGTCTGCTTCACTCTGTTTACCTTCAACCGCATAATCCAGATTGGTCATGACCCCATGCTCTTTCAGTCTTTCCACGGTCTGCATGCACTCATCAAGGGTTTCTCCACCACAGAAAAAAGGATAGATTGTAGAACGGATCAGAGAAGATACGGGTATCCCCAGTTGGAAAGCCAACTGGGTTGCCGTTGTCCCCAGACGATTCAGCCAGGAAATATTGAAGGCCTTAAAGAGAAGAATCCTCTTCTTAAGACTGCTGTTGTCATGATCCTGAAAGGCAATTTCAGTATTGCTCAGATCCATAATCTGATCTCCTGACCCTTGAATCAATAGGCCCGGGCAAAAATGACCCGTCTTGTGGACGGCTTGCCACTATAGACACAAACCCCATCCTCAAGATTGTCATCCAGAGGGATACAGCGGATTGTGGCCTTTGTTTTGTCCTTGATGGCTTCCTCGGTTTCCGGTGTACCATCCCAATGACAGCTCAAAAATCCGCCTTTTTCAATTTCAGCCTGAAACTCATCCCAGGAATTGATCTCACGGGTTCTTTCCTCGCGCATTTTCAAAGCCCGATCAAACAGAGCCTTCTGAATCGCAGGCAGAAGATCGCAGATTTTATCCACAAGACCCGAAGCTTCCACAATTTCCTTGCTGCGCTCATCCCGGCGAGCTAGCTCCACGGTTCCGCTGTCCAGATCCCTCGGGCCAATCACAACCCTGACCGGAACTCCCCGCATTTCGTATTCCGCATACTTCCAGCCAGGCGACTTCTTATCATCCAGATCGACCTGAACCCGGATGCCTCTTTCCTTGAGTTCTTCAGAAAGCTTGTGAGCCGCTTCGCGGGTTCTTGGAAGATCAGCAGCCTTTCCTACAGGAACAATCACTACCTGATATGGAGCGAGAGTCGGGGGAAGAACCAGGCCATAGTCATCAGAATGAGTCATGATCAGTGCTCCCATCAGGCGGGTGGAAACCCCCCAGCTGGTAGCCCAGACCAGTTCTTCACGACCATTCGAGTTCAGGAATTTCACATCAAATGCCCGGGCAAAATTCTGACCGAGGAAGTGGGAAGTTCCGGCCTGAAGGGCTTTCCCATCCTGCATCATGGCTTCGATACAGTAGGTTTCCTCCGCTCCGGGAAAGCGCTCATTCTCCGACTTGATTCCCTTGATTACGGGAATTGCCAGATATTCCTCGGCAAAGCGGGCATAGACCTCAAGCATCTTTTCGGTTTCTTCAATGGCCTCTTCCCTGGTGGCATGGGCTGTATGGCCTTCCTGCCACAGAAATTCCGCGGTCCTTAAGAATAACCTGGGACGCATTTCCCAGCGCACAACATTGGCCCATTGATTGATCAGTAGGGGCAGATCCCGGTAGGACTGAATCCAGTCCCGGTACGTCGACCAGATGATGGTCTCAGAGGTAGGCCTGACAATCAGTTCCTCTTCCAGACGGGCCTCCGGATCCACGACCACACCATCGCCATCGGGGTTATTGATCAGGCGATAATGGGTTACAACCGCACATTCCTTGGCAAAACCATCCACATGGGCAGCTTCGCGGGAAAGAAAGGATTTCGGGATGAACAGAGGGAAGTAGGCATTGGTATGCCCGGTTTCCTTGAACATGGAATCCAGCTTCTGCTGCATTCTCTCCCAGATGGAAAAACCATACGGCTTGATGACCATGCAGCCACGAACCGGGGAATTGTCCGCCAGTCCGGCCTTGCGCACCAAATCGTTATACCACTGGGAATAGTCTTCTTCCTGTGAGGTGATGGCTTTGTTTTTCTTCTCCATAAAGACCCTTCATCCTTGGGGTGAACTGTAAAAGGGCATATTATCAGGCATCTGCCTGCAAGGGGAATCACCCTCTTCTTTACATGGAGAAATCATCGCCCAGATAAATCCTCCGGGCTTCTTCATTGGAGGTAATCTCTTTCACGCCTCCACAGACCAGAATCTGCCCCTTGGACATGACATAGGTCCGATCGGTGATTTTCAGGGTTTCGCGAACATTGTGATCGGTAATCAGAATTCCCAGTCCCCGTTCCCTGCGAAGCTTGGCAATGATGTTCTGGATTTCGGATACCGCGATCGGATCCACCCCGGCAAAAGGTTCATCCAGAAGAAGAAATCGGGGATCGGTTGCCAGGGCACGGGCAATTTCAGCCCTTCGCCTTTCCCCTCCGGAAAGCGAAATTCCGGAAGATTTGGCAACGTGAGTCAAAGAGAGCGATTCCATCAGCTCCCAGGCCTTGTCACGGCGCTTCTTGCTGGAAGACTCAAAAAATTCGAGAATGGAAATGATGTTGTCTTCCACCGACATGCTGCGAAAGATACTGGCTTCCTGGGCCAGGTAACCGATTCCCATGCGGGAACGCTTGTACATCGGCTGCCAGGTAATGTCTTCTTCCCCTAGAAGAATCCGGCCGAAATCCGGCCTCACCAGACCCACGATCATATAGAAGGAAGTGGTTTTCCCGGCCCCGTTTGGCCCCAGAAGACCGACAATTTCTCCCTCTTTGACCGACAGGCCAACGTCTTCTACAACCGTGCGACCGCCGTAGGTCTTGCGAAGTTCGCTCGCCGAAAGCTCAATCATCGCCCACCCAGCTGACCTTCCACATTGCCCATCAGAATCGTTCGCTTTTCATTCAGAATATGCAGAATCTTGCTGCCTCGGACCGTATCCTGCACCTTTCCATTGGGATCCAACTGATGCACACTGGCATCACCGATCACATAGAATCGCTGATCCTTCTGGTAATAAATCAGGCGCTCACCCTCGGCTCCAAGCTCCTTGGCACTGAGTTTCACCCGACCTTTGACCAGAGCCCGCTTTTCCTGGTTCATGTATTCCAGATAGTTTCCGGTGACAGACAGCTCTTCCCTGACTCTCAGGCCATCCGTGGAGAACTGCAAAAGCCTGACATTCTCAAAGGCTTCCACCTTCTCACTACCTTTGTAAAACTTGATTTCCACAGCTGTGACCTGATTGCGGCGACCGGATTCATCCGGAGCTCCAACCAGGCGGGGAGATTTCTGGGCAATTGCCACCATGTCTTCTTCAAGCATGCCCTGAAGTGCCGTGGCTCCTGGGAGGTAAACCTTCAACTGACCGGATTCCAGAGTGAAGTCCTTGTTGCTTAATCGCGTATTGCCGGTCGCAAAAGCTTCTTTTCGGCGATCGTTATAAAGGATTTCGTCAGCTTCCAGCAAAACTCCACCCCGCTCGATACGGGCGCTTCCCTTAAGAATCAGATCCCCGGTTTTCTGATCGATCCAGGAATACAAGGCCCGGGTCATCACCTTCTGCTCTTTGGGAGCTTCAGCAAAGGAGTAGACCCATCCCAGAATAAAAACCAAACTAATTTTCAGCGCCATGCTTCCTGTCCCATAGCCCTTTCTGCTTCCAGGGCCTCTTTTGTTTCATGAAAACGCATCGTTACGTTCCCACGCATTTCCGCACGCTCTTCCTTGAGGTAATAATCCAGCTCATCCCCTTCCAGAATATGGGGATCCGAGATGGTTTTGAACCGGGCCGGAGATTTTAGCAAATCCTGGCGGGGGTAGTATAACAGGCGGGTGGTAAAGAGCTTGCGACCATCCGATGCCGTCCCTTCCACCTTGCCCTCAAGCTCGAAAAACTCCTGCCGCCGATCCTGAAGCCTTCGGCCTTCCTGAGCCAGGATCGTCGCCTTTCTTTCACCTTTTTCGTAAATCACCAGAGTGACCGGGCGAATCGAAACCTCCTGGGTCTTGGGATCCACATCTGCTTCCCGACCAAAGATTTCAGCCTCCCTGTCTCCCTCTTCCGTGTAGGAAATCAGACGGATCCGGCTGACTCTGACCATCGGTTTTTCCTGCTCGGCAGACGGAGTCAATGCCTGGTTCATGGCCTGCACAAAATACACTTCATAGAAGTGAAACAACCCATAACCAATTCCAATGATCAGGGAAATCCGCAACAGCTTAGCTGCGATTGTGCCCCATAATCCTGTCAATGCACTCCCTCAGGCAACCTTCGCCACCCTTCAGACTCAAAACGCTCCCGGAAGCTTCCTGAATATTACCTACGGCGTCTGCCGGACAAAAGGTTGCTCCGCCCTGGGAGCGCAACCACTCAATGATCTGAAGATCATTCACATCATCCCCGATATAGGCCACATGCTCAGCACTCATTCCCAGATCAGAAAGAAGCTTTTTCAGGCACTCCAGCTTGTCTTCCGTATTTTCAAACAGATGTCTGACGCCAAGAGCTTCCAGACGACCCTTCAGAATGGGGGAACCCCTTCCGGAAATCACGGCAAACTGATTTCCGGCATCCAGCCAGCGCCGGATCCCCATGCCATCCTTCACATGAAATGCCTTCATGCACTCCTGACCATCCGGCCCAAAATAAAGAATGCCCTGATTCATCACTCCATCCACGTCAGAAACAAGCAGTCGAATGGCTTCCATCAATCCCCTTTTTTCGTGCCCGAAGGCAACGGATGCTTTCAATATAAAGACCCTTGATCCGGGATTCAAAGACAATCTTGC
>CAZDAM010000001.1:0-31105 GCA_964503595.1 uncultured bacterium | reverse complement strand
ACCGGCAGTACATTCGGCCAGCAGACCGCAATGAAAAAAGCGGATTGTAAAATCCTTGGTGAGTCCAGGGAGTTTCAGAGAAAAGGCGATAGTGGAGAAACCGTTACCTTTTACTTCTGCCCCAACTGCGGGACGACTCTTTACTGGATCATTCCCTTCTTTCCCAACCAGATCGCAATCGCCTGCGGTGGATTTGCCGGGCAGCCCATTCCCGATCCCACTTTTTCTGTTTACGAAGAGCGGATGCACAACTGGATCCAGATCCCTGAGGGTGCAGAAAGAATGGACTGAAGATACTTAACATTCAAAGAGTCTGCCCCAAGGACCAGGATATATGGCTTTCGTTCCGCCAAAGCCTCTGGCCTCATAGCACAAGGGACGAACTTCTCAGGGAAATGGAGCTGATCCTTCAGGGACAGGTTGCCACCATGGCGGATCCCGACTATGGAAACGTCACTCTTCTGAAGGAGGAAGCCTTCCTGGCTCGGGACAAGGACCTGCCTTGCGGGCTCCTGGAATTAAGCATTCGCAACGAGGCCCCAGGAACCGACGGCCAGGCAGTCGCCTTTGTGGAAGCCTGGTGGATTGCCCCGGAATTCAGGGCGCACGGTTATGGCAAAGCCCTGATGGAATTTGCCGAATCCTGGGCCCGCAAGGAGGGTTTTTCCCAACTGGCCAGCGATACCACCTCGGAATACACCGGAAGCCGGGAAGCTCATCTGAAACTAGGTTTTAAGGAAGTAAAGAGCATTCATCACTTCCTGCGTAAAATCTAGGCCGTGTCTCGTCAGCTTTTCCCCGAAGAGCGATGATCTGAAGTACCGAACAGATAAATCCGGATTCCGGGTCCACTGCCTTAAAAAATACTTCTGAGATATCCCTGCCTTGCGAAAGCAGGGCATTTCAGGCGATACACCCACAAATGACCCGGCCCTCTGGAATTACGGGATATTTCCAAGAAGGCAACCTCGCTTTAACTAAGAGATCATTTGCCCCATTTATTTAATGCAATGCTATAATGTAACATTATCTGGCTCGCGTGAAATTCAAAGAGGATAAATTTGATGAGTATTTTCGGGTAGGTAGCCTAGAGGCCCTCAAAGATTTCCCCAGCAGTCCGCATCCACTAGCTATTGTGGAACGCAGAGTCCCGGATGGAGCACAAACTTTTTTTCAGAAATTATTGGTCAGACCTTTCAGAATTTCCGGGGAAGTCCATGCACAAACTTCACTTCAGGATATCCTCTGTATTTTGGAAAGAAGCTTTCCTGAAGAAATACGTAAGGATCCTTTCCACGAGTACTGGGCCAATGACATGGCCCAGGCATGTAGAATCTTCTGTTTCCTTGAAAAGAGTGACACCATAGTCTTCAGACTTGGGTCACAGCGGGAATGCCGACGCTACCATATCGATAATGTACCCCAACGCATGCTGGTGACCTATGCAGGAAAAGGTACCGAATGGATCCCGGATGAAGCCGCAGATCGGTATGCCTACGCCAACGGCGAACCCAATGAGAAAATTCTCATAGATCCTACTGCACCACAATTCGTGGCTCAGTGGGATGCTGCCGTATTTCGTGGAGGCCCAAAAGGATTGCTGCACCGAACTCCTGATGCAGCTTTGAAGAGCCCATCCTTACTGATGAGGCTGGATCACCCTTCTTTTTGGACGAATTCCCTTGCACATCATTAGCCAGAAGGACTTTGAGCCTTCGTGAATGCGAACATCACTATGAGTCATATCCATCCCACGCGACAAAACAAAATCCTTCAGCAGGCCAAACAGCTTTGTTCACAGCACAAAGAGCGCCTTACAAAGCCAAGGTTTGAGGTTCTATGTATTCTTGCCGCAAGCCCAACGCCTCTGGGGGCCTATCAGATCCTGGAAGAATTAAGGAAAACCATTAAGGACCCAAAGCCACCAACGGTATACCGTGCCATTGAATTTTGGCGAAAACTTGGTTTTGTCCATCGGATTGAAAGCCTCAATGCTTACATGGTCTGCCATGCAAAACATCTGCATACTGGAGAACAATTTTTAATCTGTGATGACTGCGGGACGGTGATCGAAACTCATATTTGTGGCCTTCCCAAGCTCATGGAAAATACTGCTGAAACCCATACGTTTGCACCCTCAAACTGGAATATTGAAATCCGTGGACTGTGCCGTGACTGCCAGTCTTCGCAGGCATAAGTTTGAACTCAACCTTTTCAGGTAGCAAATCCACATATACAACCATGAATGCCAAAAACTGCAGGAGCAACGTGTGAGCCAAGAACGCTTGTTTTCAAAGACATATGCAATCGGTGAGCTGATCTTTGAACAGGAAGATGAAGGCGATTGTGCCTACATCATTGAAACCGGAAGAGTTGAAGTTTTTGTTGTTGACCGTGAAGTCGAGACCCCCATCACCACTTTAGGACCAGGCGAGATTTTTGGAGAAATGGCCGTCATTGATGTAGCCCGAAGAAGTGCCAGCGTACGAGCCATTGATGATTGCAAGCTGACCATCGTTTATCGCGAGCAGCTATATTCCAGGATTCGTGAGGCAGACGCTATTGTTCGTCTACTCATCAGTGTTCTTCTCAAGCGGATTCGTTCAAACCTGGCAGGAAAGAATGATTTCAACTCTCTGGAATATCTTTTAAGTAAGGGTAATGGTGAAAACCTTCAGGAGATACAGGAAAAGGCTGTAGAAAACCTTCGCTTTGAGCGGGATATCATGGAAGCCATCGAAGCCGAGCAGTTCGAACTCAACTATCAGCCCATTGTAAACCTTCATTCAGGAAAACTCGGGGGCTATGAAGCGCTCATTCGCTGGAAACATCCACTACGGGGAATGGTAAGACCCGATATGTTTCTTGGCCTTGCAGAAGAAACCAGCCTGATTGTTCCTATCGGTCTTTGGGTTATGCGTCAGGCTTGCAGGGATTTAGCCCGATTCCAAATCGAATGCGAACATGAAATCTTCATGAGCATCAATATATCTGGACGCCAGATGCTGGTTTCAAGTTTCTTTGATGACCTGCTTGGAATCATCGAAGAAACCGGGGTAAAACCTCAGAATGTTAAACTGGAGATTACGGAAAGAGTTCTGGTAGAAGGCAGCTTGGCTGTAGACTGGATCAACCGTTGCCGCGAACTCGGTTTTCTGGTCGCACTCGACGACTTTGGAACAGGCTACAGCTCCCTCAGCTACCTGAGCGAATTTGATATCGACGATTTGAAAATCGATCGGGCTTTCATCCGCAAAGTCGCCGAAGATCGTAAGAGTCGAGTTCTTGTGGAAGCCGTGTCTCAAATAGCGCGCGGACTTGAACTCAGTACCATCGCAGAAGGCATTGAGGAGAAGGAACAGCTCTCCATATGCACAGAATTGAACATTGATTATATCCAAGGCTATTTTTATGGCAAACCTGAGCCATATGCCGATGCAGTCCGCCACCTTAATGCAAATTTTGAACGCTAGAGTATCGGGGATAGATAAATCCAGATTCCAGGTCTGTAACCCTAAAGAACGTCTCTGAAGCATAGGTGTCTTCCAAAAACGGGACATTTTACACGACAAAAACTGTCGCAGAAAAAGGTCGATTTCTTAAAAGATACACCCCAAGAATTCTAGCGGATCTTGGCATTCAAAATGTCATGCATCCGCAAAAGACCACTTAGGCGACCCCAAGCATTGAGAACCGGCACCACTGTCACGAAGCGTTCCTTGTTCTGCATGATCCGAAGAGCCTCTTCGGCGAGCATGTCTTCGGCAACCGTAACCGGATTTGCCGTCATCACCTGAGCAGTTCTGACGGCGGCCAGATCCTGCCTCTCACGGATCAGACGCTTGATATCCCCATCAGAGACCAGGCCGAGAAGCTCCCTGCTTTCATTCGTGATCAGAATTGCACCAAGATTGGTATCAATCAGGACCTGAAGACCTTCCAGCATGCTTTGACCCGAATCCACCAGAGGAAGATCCGGGCTCATCAGATCGCGTACCCGGGTCAGAAGACGCCGCCCCAGAGTTCCTCTGGGATGAAATTTGGCAAAATCAGCGCTTTCAAAACGGCGGGCTTTCATCAGAATCGCCGCCAGCGTATCCCCTAGCACCAGAGTTGCTGTCGTAGTCGCCATAGGAGCAAGATTCAGAGGACAGCCTTCCCGCTCGATTCCGTAAACAATTGCCGCATCAGCCTCTTTTGCCAGAGTGGAATCCGCATTTCCCGTGATGGCAATCAGGGGATTTCCAAAAAGCTTCAGAGAAGGCAGAAGCCCAACGAGCTCCTCGGTATGCCCGGAATTGGACAGGGCCAGGAAGATGTCTTCTGAAGTTGTCATCCCCAGATCTCCATGCAGAGCCTCACAGGGATGCATGAAAAAAGAAGGGGTACCGGTTGAGGAAAGAGTGGCGCTGATCTTGCGACCAATCAGGCCAGATTTGCCAAGGCCGGTGATGACGACCCGCCCCTTGCAGTTCAAAAGCAGTTCTACAGCCTTTTGAAACCCGGGTTCCGTGACCAGGTCAAGAAGACTGTCAATTGCATCCCTTTCATGGGCGATGACTTCGCGGGCAGTGGCTTCAATGAGACTGTTCATGAGATTTGATGATTTTGTCCAGTTGCACAAGGGTTGTTAAAAGAGCTTCCATCTGATGAAGAGGATACATGGTGGCCGGATCCGAGAGCCCTTTTTCCGGGTTCGGATGCACTTCCATGAAAAGCCCGTCGATGCCATTGGCAACGGCGGCTCTCGCCTGATTCGGGATAAACTCCCGCATTCCTCCGGTCTGGGAACCCATTCCTCCCGGAAGTTGGGCCGAGTGCGTTCCATCAAAGACAACTGGAGCTCCCAGAGAGCGAATCACCGGAAAAGAACGGGCATCCACCACCAGATTATTATAGCCAAAGGAGGTTCCTCTTTCCGTGATGCAGAAAGATTCCGAGCCCGCCGACCTGAGCTTGTCCACGATATTTCTGACTTCCCAGGGGGAGAGAAACTGGCCTTTTTTCACATTCACGGTGCGACCCGTATCGCAGGCAGCCACAATCAGATCGGTCTGGCGGCATAAAAAGGCCGGAATCTGGAGAACATCGGCGACTTCGGCGACTTCCCTGGCCTGGGATGCCTCGTGGATGTCAGTCACAATCGGAAGGCCCAGTTCTTTTTTTACATCCAGAAGCCAGCCCAGGGCCTTGTCCATTCCTGGCCCCCGATAGCCATTGATGGAAGAACGATTGGCCTTATCAAAGGAGGACTTGAAGATATAGGGAATTCCCAGACGGGAGGTCATTTCCTTCATCTGAGAGGCGACTTCAAACAGAAGATCACGGCTTTCCGCAATGCAGGGACCAGCCATCAGAAAAAACGGTTGGCCATACCCGGTATCAATACCGGCAATTTTCATGGAATTTTTCATTTTGACTCCTTGATGAGTTCGTCTTTTCTGGCTTTGGCGGCCCGGATGAAGCCATGAAACAGAGGATGAGGACGGTGAGGACGGGAACAGAATTCCGGGTGAAACTGGGAGGCCACAAACCAGGGATGATCGGAAAGCTCCAGAATCTCGACCAGTCTTTCATCCGGAGAAAGTCCGGAAAACACCAGACCATGCTCCTGAAGAAGACTGTGATAATGAGGATTGACCTCGAACCGGTGGCGATGCCTTTCCTGAATTTCCGGCTTCTGATAAGCCTGATGGGCCTTGGTTCTGGGCGCAATTTTACAGGGCCAGACCCCCAGGCGCATGGTTCCACCCTTATTGAGAATGCTTAACTGATCCGTCATGAAATCAATGACGGGCTCCCGACAATCCGGATCAAATTCCCTGGAATGGGCCTTTTGCAGCCCGGCACAGTTACGGGCAAACTCAATCACAGCACACTGAAGCCCCAGACAGATTCCAAAGAATGGGATCCGCCCATCCCGGGCAATGCGGATGCAGTTGAGTTTGCCTTCAATTCCACGCACACCAAACCCGCCTGGAACCAGAACCCCATGCATCTGGGAAAGATCCGGGTGCTCTTCTTCGGCAGAATCCACCCACAGGACCTCAACCCGGACACCCTCAGCAACTCCGGCATGCATCAGGGCTTCAGTGACACTTAAGTAAGCATCCTTAAGCTCCACATATTTGCCGACCATGGCAATCCGGATGCTTCCATGGGGAAATTCCTCTCCCGCTACTCTAGAAAGAAAGGATTCTTCACACGTACGGGTCTGAACTCCCAGGACTTCCTCAACCATCTGAAGAATCCCCTGCTTTTTCAGATCCTCCGGCACGGCGTAGATACTGCGGGAATTGACGGATTCCACAACCCTTTGAGGAGAAAGGCCGGAAAAAAGAGCTATTTTATCCTTCACGTCCCGTGACAGACTTCGCTCACTGCGACAAACCAGTACATCAGGACTGATTCCGATTTCCCGAAGTTTCTGGACAGAATGCTGGGTCGGCTTGGTTTTCAGCTCCCCCGCAGCCCCAAAATAGGGCACCAGGGTGAGGTGAACAAACATGGCATGTCCCCGGCCAAGCTCGGAGGCCAGCTGGCGGATCGCCTCCAGAAAGGGAAGGGATTCAATATCCCCGACAGTTCCTCCGACTTCGACCAGAAGAACATCGGACTGGTTTGCCTCCCTGGCATCACGGATGCGCTGCTTGATTTCGTTGGTGACATGGGGAATCACCTGGACTGTAGCCCCCAGATAATCGCCGCGCCTTTCCCGGGCAATCACACTCTGGTAGACCTTGCCCGCCGTAAGACTGTGGCGCCCGGAAAGCGACTCATCCAGGAAGCGCTCGTAATGCCCAATATCCAGATCGGTCTCGGCTCCATCCTCCGTCACAAAGACCTCACCATGCTGAAACGGAGACATTGTGCCCGGATCCACATTGATATAAGGGTCAAGTTTCATAATGGCAACCCGATGACCGCAGGTTTTCAGAAGATGGCCCAGAGATGCCGAAAAAATACCCTTACCAAGAGATGAAATCACGCCACCGGTGACAAAGATCATTTTCATGGCTGAACCTTCACTTCAGATCTGGGATGCAGATACTCCAGACGAGGTTGGTGCACCGGACTCTCCGGTTCCGTTTTCCAATAGACCTGAAGAGCTCCCAGAACAAAAATCAGGAAGAGAAAGAGAGTCTCCTGGCGGGTTAACTCAAGCTGTCCTGGCATGGGATTCCTGCCTTTTGAGGCCCCCAACCCTTATGGAGACCGCAACTGTCATCAGGGAAATCAGAAACAGAACCTCAGGAAGTGTTTCCAGAAAAATCAGGGTACTGACCCCGATAAAGAAAGCCACCTGAGAATACAGTCGTCCCTTTTTAACCGGCTTTCCCATCTTCAGGGAAGCAAAACGTCCATTCATCAGAATTGCCAGAAGCAGGGCCAGGCTGGGAAGCAGCAGGTTCAGACTGCCCATCTCGGACAATCTCTCGGAAAAAGCCACCCCAAAAGAGGCGAACACGGCCGCAGCCAGTGTGGATGGAATGCCAATGAAATAGTCTTTGGCCATTCCCGAAGTCGCCAGTTTGTCGAACTTGTAGAGGCGATAGAAGGTACCCAGAATATAAAGCACCCCACAGGCCTGGGTGTAACGCACCATCATAGGGTCCGAAAACTGCCCGGATGCCTGAAAAACGATCACACCAGGAACAACTCCAAAAGCAAAGGCATCATGGATTGAATCCATTTTCACTCCGAAAGCGGAGGAAGCATTCAAAGTCCGTGCGGCTGTCCCGTCCAGTTTGTCAAAAACCACGCATTTCAGGATATTCCAGCAGGCCACCACAACACTGGATGCCACCATAGCCTGCCAGGCAAACCAGAGGCTGATGAGCGTAATACCGGATGGAACCAGAAACCTGAGCTTACCCACGGGCCGCCTGCTTTAAAAGATTGCGTTCGAGCTTCACCAGTATCCCTGCATCAAGATTCACACTCAGGGTATCATGCTTGTCCACTTTAACCTGGCCAGCCGGAGCCCCTGACAAAAACCTCACATGCTTGGGCTCTGCCATCATGACTTCCGCTCTGCCCTCCGACTTCTTCCGGGACAAAAAGGCTGCCAGCTGGGCCGCTTCGCGAATGGAAGCATCATCTGCCCGAGCCCCCTGCTTAAGAAGAACATGAGCCCCCGGAACATCTTTGATATGAAACCAGCGATCCTCAGGACTTGCGGCATGACGCAGGATGAATTCATTTTCCTTATCATTTCTGCCAGCCAGAATCACCATGCCACTGGAACTTAAAAGCCGCCTTAACTGGGACTGACGAGCCTTTTTCTTGGAAGTCGTGGAAATATGTTTTTCCTTGCGCTCCTGGCCGGTTCCAACACCCTTAAGGGAGAGTTGCAGCTCTTCCAGCTCTTCGAGGGAAGTCTCATGCTTCGCCCGGTTTTCAATTCTTTCCAGAAGACGAATTCTTTCCTGGAGCCGCTCAAGCTCTCTTTCCGTATGGGGAATGCCCTTCTTGAGTTTACGGGAACGATTGTAATGAGCCTGAATATTGCCTTCAATTCCCAGCTTGGGATCCCAGTCCGCTTCAACCTGGGGCATGGACTCCTCAAAAACATCGGTGAGCAGAACCTTTCTTCCGTTTGGCTGCAATTTTCCTCTCTGGGCATTCATCAGGTTGGCCAGATGCTCATAATGAGGCCATTCCCGGCAGCCTTCCAATTTTTCTTCAGCCTTTTCAAGAGAATTCCGCCTGGATTTCAACTCTCTTCCAACCAGCTGCAGTACAACGCTGCGGGCATCCTTGATGCGCGCATCCTGACGACGCTCCGGTGCAGCTTCAGCCAGTGCATCCAGAAGGCGGGAACGCTTGTGAATCACAGTGTCCGGGAGGGACAGAACGGGCCAGACCGAAAAACCGGTAATTTCCCCTTCCTTCTCAAAAATCCGGGGCTGGGGCTCATCCAGAATCTGATCCAGACGCTTCTGAACCAGCTCCGGCTCATAAAGAACTGCGGGCTCGGACTCCATCAACCAACCCAGAAAATTGGGAGTGAATTCACGGGCACAATCGTAAAAGAAACGCTTGTCCTCATTTTTGAGTGCAATCCGGGCCTCGACTTCAGTCCATTCGGCCTGCAAAAGCTGGGGACGCTCATCCTGATTCGGAACAAAAGTGGATCCGGTGGAAAACTCATCTTTTTTCAGGAACTGACCCAAAACCCGATCTTCTTCGTTCGCCAGTAGAACATTGCCGCCCGGCCCATCCAGCAGAAAATAGAGAGTGAAATCCCCATCCTGGCTTCTGAATTCCATGCGAAAGCAGCGATCCGCATATTTGCCCTGAACCCGAAGCACCCGCGCATTTTCGATATATTTGCGCAAAAGCATCACAAAAGCGGGAGGCTCGGCAGGCGTCTCTTCTTTGCCTGCCTGAAGCCACACCAGACCCCCAAGTGGGTTCAGCCGCGCCAGAAGAAAACGCCGCCTTTCGCTTTTCAAAGCCGAATCAGCCCGAAAAAACTCCAGCATCAAAGTCTGATCATCAATGGCCCAGATTCCCTGAAGCCGTGCATCCAGAAGCACGGAATCCAATTCATCTGCCAATATATTCGTTTCAATCCAGTCCAGTCGCACCCTGTCCCCCAAAAAACACAACAAGCCCCGAGGCGGGACTTGCGGTCAATATACTTGATTTCAGGAATCTGTCCAGGCTTCCTTCATTTTGACTGAAGTGACTGCTGCTCTTCCAGACTGCGGGCCAACTCTGCCGCATAGATATGTAATGGATTTTCATGCCGCCGGGAACGCCCTCTGGTCAGTTTCAAAACCGCATCCAGACTCTTCTTGGCCTCATCCGGCTGATCCAAAGCCGCATGGATCTCGGCCAGAGTACAGTGAGACTGAGGGTATTCCGGAGCCAGATTCACCGCTTTTTCTGCCATCGCTAAAGCGTCGTCCAGTCTCTGAAGACGCAGCAGACAGTCTGCAACGCTGTTCATGATGACATGGGCATCTTCAGGATCAAGATTCAGAGCCTTCTCAAAATGAGCCAGACTTTCCTCAAATTTTTCCTGGGCATACAGCGTATTCGCCAGATTGTAGTGCAGATCTTCGGAATCAAGCCCCATTGCCATCGCCTTGAGATAGCATTCCCTGGCCCGACCATACTGCTCTAGTTCATAATGGCAAAGCCCCTGATAAAGCCATGTGTCCGCTGATTCCGGATTCATGCGGGAGGCCCGGATGAATTCCATCAGAGCATCTTCATATTCTTCCAGATTGAAATAGGCAAACCCGATATTGAAGCGGGCCGAATCCAGATGGGGCTTCAGAATCAAAGCTTCCATCCATGCCACCACAGCCTTCCAGGGTTTTTTCATCCGAAAATAGACATTCCCCAGATTGTACTGGGCCTCATAGTAATCCGGCTGCACTCTTAATGCCGTTTTGTACTCTTCTTCTGCCAGATGCAGACTGCCGGTTCGGTAGAACAGGTTGCCCAGCTCTTTATGCAGACCAGGATTGGCTCCATCAAGTTCCAGTTCCCGCTGAACCCGTTCAATTTCTCGTTCAAAATACGTTTTCATGTCCACCGCCCTTGGCTTTGGCCCATTATACGCAGGGCTTTGGGAAGCAGGCAATCCGAAACCGACTTGCCCGTTTGCCCCTAGGCATGGCAGGCTTAACTGAACATGGAACTAAAGCTTCACCTGTCAAACCGGATTACCTTTTCCCTGCAAACAGTTCTCTCCCATCTAAACCCCGCTTCTCTTGATGCTTTCAAGGCTGCACTTGACTGCGATCTGAATATTGAAAACCCTGCTTTTGAGAAGGCCTCCCGTTTTTTAAGAAGTCGCCGTGGCCGCGTCCGGGAACCCCGAAACCTCAGGTTCTGGCACATCCGAAAACCCAAGACCCAGCCCAGTATTGAAGTTCCAATCGGCTATCTCGAACCCCTTGCCCAGCTGCTCAGAGACTTTGGGTTTACCTTGAAACCCTGCATCAGCCTGGTGGAAAATCCCCATAGTTTTACTTCTTCCATCAAGCTTCGTTCTTATCAGAAAGAAGCTGTAGACAATCTGCTCAAGCGCCATCGGGGGGTTCTGGTCGCCCCCTGTGGAGCCGGAAAAACCGTTATGTCTCTTGAGCTCATAGCCCGCCGGGGACAAAAAACCCTGGTTCTTGTTCACACCCTGGATCTCCTGGAACAGTGGAAAGAAGCTGCACGGGATATGCTTGGCCTGGAAGCTGCCACGATTGGTCAGGGCAGGAAGGATACGGATTCTTCCCTTGTGATCGCCACCGTACAGACCCTCGTCCGTAATCGCAGCCTGATCACCCGCCTTTCGCATGAAATCGGAACCGTCATCGTCGATGAATGCCATCACACCCCGGCAAGCACTTTCGCCAGGGTCATCGGCCTTCTGAAGCCCACTTACCTCTATGGGGTCTCGGCCACTCCGAAAAGAGAAGATGGACTCACCCCCGTCATGCACCTTTATCTCGGCCCCCGGCTTCATCAGGTCCACACCAGGGATCTGCAGAAATCCGAGCATCTCCTGAAGCCTTGTCTGGTTCCCCAGCCAACCAGCTTCTTCTATCCCTATGATTCCGAAGATCCGGAAAGCTGGCACAAAATGATGGAAGCCCTGATCACGGATGAGGAGCGCAACTCTCTGATTCTCAGCACCCTGAACCAGAACCCGGAAGACAGTACTCTGGTTCTTTCCACCCGTATCGAACACCTGAGGCTTCTAAAAGAAGGCTACCTTGAACTCAATCCCCAGGTCTCAACCGCCCTTGTGACCGGACAGACCCCCCGTTCCGAGCGACAGCAGATTCTTCAGGACACCCGGGAAGGCCGGATCCAGGTCCTTTTTGCCACCCAGCTTGCCGACGAAGGACTGGACATCCGCTGTCTCAAGCGGGTTTTTCTGGTTGCCCCTACCCGCAACAGCTCAAGAGTTGAGCAAAGAGTTGGCCGCGTGATGCGCATTCTGGATGGAAAGTCCCGGGCCTGGGTACATGATTTTATCGATCTTCCGACAAAAGTTCTGCACTCCCAGTATATTTCCCGCTATCATCGTGTATACCGGCAAATTCTTGATACAAGGGAGCCCCCTCCATGAGCCTGGCTGGCTGAAGGGTTTTACTGACTGAAGATGCTTCGGTCATTCGCCGCAGGATCATTCACTCCTTCAAACCCTGGTCTGTCCAGTTTCTGGAAGCTTCCGACGGTGACGAAGGTGCCACCATCTTCAAAACCATCCCGACAGCATAGGTATGATCATACGTGCCTTTCCAATGAAGCCGTGTGAAGCCAGCTGTTCCGGGATTTTTTCTGTCTGGCAGCCCGAATCCGGCATGAGCTCAACCTGTTTAAGACAATTTACAGAAAAATAAAGCAACCCCTGCTTTCTTACTCCTGGCTTCGTTCATGCCCGGAGTGTGATGCCTGAAGCGAAGCGTCATCAGAAAATGAAGGATGCACTGACCCTGCTCACGAAAGTGTGCGGCATACTTCACTTCTGCCGGAGCCGGTTTTCTTTTCTGGCTTGTGACCGACGTTTTTGAGATGTGGTCCTGTACTGCTGCCTTTCGTCCCGAGGAATGGAGCCGTACAATCCGCAATCACCTCTGAGAGGTTTCATCAGCCTTAAAAGCCCCGGCCTCCTGAGGGCTGACCAGATTATAGCGAAAGGCAAAATTTCCTGAAGCGTAAATATCATCATCCGCCAGAATCGAAATATAGGCCTTGGGCTGCTCCGTCTTCAGGGCATCTACAAAGCGGGCAAACTGGATGATCTGACGCGGAGAACGGGACTTGTAGGGATTCCCCAGAACCCCCTGTCCAAACATCAGCTTCTTGATTTCTTCATCCTTCTCAAACACAGAACGCAGCAGATCCTCAGCTGGTACATCGGTCCGTAAAACCATACGGTAGATTTCAGTTCCCCGTGGGATCAGAAGCCTGTCCTCAAGAACAATGAAGCGGACTTCGTCAAGGGCCTCTCCAGCAAAGATATTGTGCTCGGATACAGGATACAAAAGGACTCCTCGCGCGATTTTTCTGGTCTCAGGCGAAAGCTTTTCCAATCGACGGAAAATCTCCTCCACCTTTTCATAAATCCTTCCCTCAAATCCCTGCATATCAGAACTGCGCAAAAACGAAGGCGTGACCTCGAGCTTTTCCAGATTCAACCGGATTTCGGCCAGCATCCGGGCAAAAGCCTGGGAAAACTCTTCTCTTGAAGGTAGAGTCGCAATGGAGGCAGGATCCTCAATAATGGGCTCCAGATGGCGCAGAACCAAGCGGCGGGTTTCCTTGTTTTCAATAATTTCATTCAAAGTAGAAATCGTTTCAATCGCCTTCAAGGCCTCTTCACGCATACCGGCCAGACGGGTATTGAGCTCTCCAAGCTCCAGACGACTCTTTTCCAGCTCTTCCTCAAGCGATGCTAGCTGGGAACGGGACTCCAGAACCTGAGAGTTTTTTTCCTCAATCACCAGGCGGAAAGCTTCAAGCTCCTTTTTAAGATCCTCGACCACGGCCTCACGGGCCAGAAGCCTGGAACGAAGATCCTGCTCTTCGACCTGGGCCTGAGAGAGTTCAGCATGAATCCGGATACTTTCCTGCCGAAGCTTTTCGACTTCAATTCCGGCCTTCTTCTGCTCCGCTTCCATCAGTTCACGTCGGCTGTCCAGCTCGGCTGTTTCCTGTGTCAGCGACTCCAGGCGGATTTTAAGCTCCTGGCGGGCCCGACTCAAATCATCGTAATCCTTCTGCATGGCCTCATTTTCCTCTTTGATTTTCTCAATATCCTCGGTGAGAGCCAGACGAACATTGGGAACGAGCAGCGAAGCCACGCCCAGCGTCGCCGAAGTAATCAGCATTCCCGTAAATACGGTCATGAAAACAGCTGTATTGCGTGGCCTCAGTCCAAGAAAACTCAGGCGGCGCTTACCAATTCGGGTTCCAATCCGGTCCCCGATGAAGGCAATCGTCGCCCCCATTAAAAGGAGAGCGGTAATCCGTAGCACAAGGTTTGAAAAATAGCAGAAAATCCCACACAATGGAAAGCATGACGCGCCTTCTCATGGGCCTTTGCCTCCTTATCACCCTGATTTCTGAAACCTTTGGTGAAATTACCCCTCCTAAGGGATTTCAGGCACCTCTCGCCTGCTCTTCCCCCCAGAAGGCCATTGAACAGCCTGTTTCCCAGCCTTTCCGGATTGTTCACCCCAAACTGAAAACCGAGATCTGCCTCTTCCAGAAAGAGGGGCATTCCATTCCGGTCTACTTCTACCAGGAGGATGGTTTCTTTATTTCCGAGCCCCTGCTCGCTGGCTTTACCCGCTCCCACCTCGGAGGGATTCTGGAAGCCTATTTCAATCTCAGGGAAAGCAGCTCCCAATCCGCGAGTTCAACCGGTCTGGAGTTTGAATGGCTCAGGCCTCCATCCTATGACTGGTTTGATCGCCGCCTGGATTTTTCCATGGTCCTGAGGCGAAACAGTATTCCGGAACGGATTTTTGCCAAAAGCATCTTCCTTGTCCCGGGAGGCTACCGTTCCTTTGAACTGGATCAGGCCTGGCATCCCGCCTCGGAAAAACTGGCCCTGAATTTCCAGCAGATCATCAAGCCTCTTCAGGCTCCTGCCCCCACGGAAGAAAGTGGAGTCACCACCCTCAGAAAAGACGGGACTCTCAACCCGATGATCATTCAAAGAAAGGTGATTTTCCCGCCACACCCTGAAGAGGTCGCCGCAAGAATCCATCTCAAGAGCCAGAGTTTCATTGAAAGAAACCGGCACTTCATCGGGGCTATCTTCCTGATCACGGCCATGCTCTTTTTCATGCTGGTTCCCCGTCCGAATCGCTAGAGCAAAGCCTATTTATGATAAGGCTCTCCGGCAAGAATGGTATCCGCGCGATAGATCTGCTCCAAAAGCATGCCCCTGAAAAGCTGATGGGGAAAGGTCATCGGGCCAAAGGCCAGCCGGAAATCGCAGCCCTTCAGAAGCTCCTCCTGAAGACCATGGGATCCCCCGATCAGAAAAATCCAGGTTCGGGACTGGAGCCGAAAACCCTCCCAACGCGAGGCCAGTTCTTCCGTGGAAATGGATTTCCCCCGCGGACTTAACGCCCAGACCACACTGCCAGGTCGCCGGATTTTCTCCAGAGCCTTCTGCACCAGCTCATTCTCTTCCCGATCAAGGACCTGTTCATCCTGGGCTTTGGAGCGGGCCTGGAATTCATGAATCCTCAGATCCACCCGCTTTTTCAGGCGGGACTCATATTCTTCGGCGATTTCCCGAAAAGGACTCTTCAGCTTTCCAATACAGATCAGGTGAACTTCGATGGCCATTTTTCATCCATTGCTTGTCAGAGAGCTTTCCACATGGCACATTCAGGATATGAGTGCATTTGCGGATGAAGCCTTGAAAGATTTTGGCGGCCTGGAGGGCCTTCAGAATCTGGTGCTTGAATTTTACCAGCAACTGAACCGGGATCTGATGATTGGTTTCCTGTTCCGCCCTTTTCCGATTGAAAAACTGGTCGACGGACAGGTGGAATATGTCCGAAGACTTTTCGGAGACCACAGCGGAACCTACCCACTCAGAAGTCTCAAGGAAGTCCATCAGGCCCTGCGTATCAATGCCGGACAGTTTGACCGTCGCCAGAAGATCCTGGTAGATCTCCTCAGGACCCGGAAAATCCCTGAAGCCGCTTCAAACCGCTGGCTTCAGGCGGATCACCGACTCAAAGCAGCAATCCTTTACCAGAATGCAACCAAACCCCCCGCCGCTACGTAGTCAGTTTCATGCGCGCGCTTTTTCGCTGTTTTTCCATTGCTGCATTTCTCTTGAGCCCGTCCCATGGCGGCTCAACACGGTTCAACCAGTATCGCCCGCCGCAACCCGCGCCGGACATGCTGAATTTCATGGCTTCCGAAAGAACTCCTGAGGAAGCGGCCCGTGATTTTTTGCGCTCAGCTCTGGGGAATCCGCAGGACATGTTCAGTCCCTTCGCTTCAACCGGCTATGAAACCGAGGATCTGAAACTGAAGAATGTTCGGGAAACCGCCGGCTCCACCCACGTCTCCTTTACCCAGGAATTCGAAGATCTTCCGGTTGCCGGACAGAATCTCAAGGTTCATATGGGTTCTGACGGGCAGGTACTGCTTTTCAACGGAGAACATGTCGATCTGAATTCTCTTGAGATTGCCCGCGAGCAGAACATCACCCGCGCTGAAGCCATCTTCGCTGCCAGAAATGCCACAAAACCCGAATCCCTGCTGCGTCCCTCCAAAGTCACCGAAAAATGGTTCGTTGATGAGGACACCCTGCGCAAGGGTTACGAAGTGATCGTGTATTCCATGAAACCACTGGGCGAATGGGTTCACTTCATTGAAGGCCGGGAAGGCAGAGTCCTTAAGCGTTTCAATCAGGCCACCAGCCGGGATCACAGCCACTCCTCCAAGGAAGAGCACCCTTTTCAGAAACTCGGTAAAATCAGTGAGGAGGATCCTCTTGGCCTGCTCGCCCCGATTGAAGATGAGCCCATGCTGGATCCCACTATGGGACCCGTTCTGCATCCTTCTCTGTTCACTCATACTGCCCGGGCCTGGGTTCATGCTCCAAGCCTGAGTGTCCGCCCATCGCGCCAGGAAGTCCAGCTGAAGAATCTGGATGATTCCGGTCATATGTCCGGCCTGTATGCCAATGTTTTTCCCGCCCATGAGCCAAGATCGCAGGCTCAGGACAACACCTTTTATTTCCTTCCCGAGGATACCGGTTACCTGGAAGCCATGGCCTACTACCACATCCAGTCGTTTCAGGAATATCTTCAGGAACTTGGATTCAAGGTTTTTCAGAAGCAGACCGAGGTCGTGGTCAACTATTCGCAGGAAGACAATTCCTTCTTCAGCCCGGATACCAAAGGCGTCTATTTCGGAGCCGGAGGCAATCCGGATGCTGCTGATGGGGACATCGTCGTGCATGAGTATGCTCATGGAATTGTCGATGAACTCGCCCAGCTCTGGGGAGGATACGGCACGGAAACTGCGGCCATCCATGAAGGAATGGCTGACTATCTGTCCGCAAGTTTCTTCAATAGTGCCCAGGTCGGAGAACATGACAGCAAAGGTGTGATTGCCGCCGGGTATCTCAGGAATCTGCAAAACTCTTTCACTTATCCCAAGGACTACCGGGAAGATTCCCATTTCGATGGACAGATCCTAAGCGGTGCCCTTTGGGAAATCCGCCAGGAAATCGGCCAGAAAGACAGTGACACACTGGCTTTGGCCTCTTTGTCCTTCCTTCCTTCCGGAGCCTGGTTTGAGGATTTCACCAATGCCATTATTGCTGCCGATGATACCCGCTTTCAAGGCAGACACAAAGCCCTCATTCTCAGAGTCTTTCGAAAGCGCGGACTTTTAGGGACACAGGCCTCTGAAGCAACTGACCGCCGCGAAGCCTTCCAGAAACTTCACGCCAATCAGTAAAGATTCAAGTCCTTGACATCCACACTCTGGACAGAAGGATCAGAGCTCTGCATACGCTTAAGAGCTTCGCCACGGGATGATTTTTCACTCTGACGGGCCCTTTCCTGACGCCGCGCCAGTTCAAGTGCTCTTCTCTCGATGACCTGATCCACTCTTTTCTGATGATTGGCCATACGGACATCCTTGCCCATCTGTTCCCAGACAGGCAGAAGCATACGGTCGATCCTGGTCTTCAAAGCCATAGGGTTCAGAGGCTCACCCCGGTAAACCACTTCTCCTTCAAAGTTCACCAGAACCATGCTGGGAGGCAGACCTTTCTGATGTTCCAGTGTGACTTCAATCTGCTCATCATGCAAAAAGGAAATCGGGACTTTCAGCTTCTTCTGATACTCTGCCGCATCTGCTGCCAAGCCTCCTGTCTGAATGAACAGGAAAGAAACCGTTGGCTGAAAATCACGCTTATGAATCAGGTCATAAAGGAGTGACATCAGCTGCATTGGGCTCTGACCGAGATAAAACATGGGCCCGGAGATTTTCTGCTTTTTTCTAGGGGCCGGAGAAGGCTCATAATTCTCCCTTTCCTGCACAATCCGGGAATATTCCGCGTAATCCAGATCTGTCCGATGCGCTCTGCGCATCCAGGCAATGGCTTTTTCGCGCAGGCGATCCCGGTTCAGAACCTCAAAGCTGTAAATTTCCCAGAGTTCCTGAAAACTCTTCAGGACCAGCTGGGTTTCCTGTTGCCAGAGTGAGCCAATCAAAAGCACAATCAGACGTTGATGATTGCGGGATTTACTATCGTAATAATACCCATTGGTCGGACGAATCTCCCCAAAGGAAATTCCTCCGCCATTGCGCTCAAAAAATTCAATTTCGACTGCTGATTTCTGAAACAGCTCCGGGGCCAGCAAAGGAGACTGAAACAATGGATAAAGCCGGAAAGGCTCCCCCCCGCCCGGGGAGGACTGACGGATTTCGGGAAGCAGAAAGTGATGAAAGGGTTCGGCCTGAACCGACCCAACAGAAAAAAAGGCCGTCAACAGACCGGATAGCAGAAACGGTTTAGGGCATAGCCAGGGCCGTATCCAGCATCTTGCGGATTTGAACTTCTGAAAGATCCCCGACAACATAATCCGTTATGACTCCCTTGCGATCCACCACCACGGTGACGGGAATGGTCGAGACTCCAAACCAGGATGCCAGGTCCCCTCTTTCATCCATAAGTGTGGAAAAATCCACATCATGGGCCTTGGCGTGAGCACGGAGGGCTTCCACATCATCATCAAGGCTGATGTCCAGAAAGACCACACCCCTGGCAGCATATTCCTGATCCAGTTTTCCAAGCTGTTCCAGAACCAGCGTACAAACAGGGCAACTTAGCTGGCCGATCTTGAATAAAAGCACTTTTCCCTTGCGAATTTCATCGGATTCCACGACCTCCTGGTTGAGATCCCGGAAGGCGAAATCGGTAAAGCTGTTGGGGGCCTGAGCAAAAACCATCCGGATGGACAGCAGGGAAATAAAGACGAAATATCGCATAGTGCTCCTATCTGAAGTCATTCAATCAAAAAAAGGGCCTTCCAACAAGGAAAGCCCCAATTCATCAAGCATTACCCGATACTGGGATCGGGACTCAATCGTCTAGTAACGGCTGAGGATATCCTCTAACGAACTGAAGTGGCAGTCATTGTAGGTATAGTAATGTACCTGCTGACCGGAAGATGTAATGATGAAAGCTTCCTGCCAGCCGGAATCCGAACTCATGATACGGACCATGCGATCCCCGCCCTTGAAGGTCCAGGAACGTCCATCAGCATAGTAATGCTCGATTCCTGCTCCCTGACGGGTTTTAATATGAAATTCCTCAGATGGAATATCCCAGCTGTTATCGGTCACAAAATCAATGACCTGCCAGATATTTCCCGAAGGCAGAACACCCTGGCTTACCGCCAGACCGGCATCGTTGGGGAGACCGAACACCATACAGTGAGGAAACTTCTGAGCTCCCATGTAGAGCTCATCTCCACGTCCTGGCTCATGGTGCAGAGTGGTCATCACATTGTGAGCCAGACCGAAGCCGTATGGATCGCTCAAATCGGTCCAGATTTCGCTTGAAAGAAGGGAGCACAGCTGATCGGCGCCAGCAGAAAAACCGACCGTCAACTTACCGCGCCTGGCACGATCATGCAGAATTTTGGACATCAGGTTGGCATCACCGTTAAAGCGACGACCCAGTTCTTTGTAGCGGGCCAGGCCCAGGCTGGAGTTCCCCCCGCCGAGAATCACGACTTCACTGCTGGCAACAGAATCAAAGAAGATGGACGCATCATACTGACCTATATCATCTGTCCAGTAGAAAGGATAGCTGTTCAGGCCCCACTGGCGAAAACGATCCAGATACCATTCAAACTTACCCCAGCCAAACTGCTGCGGACTGCCAAAGGCTCCACCACTGCCCTGCTCAGACATGGGCAGATACAGAATGGATTTATTGTCCTGGCTTTGCAAAGCCCGCTCCACAATCCACCAGCGATGAATATATTCACACCGATTGTGAGAGCTGTAGACGAAACATGTTGGTTGCATGAATTCCTTCCTTTCGGGGGTTTTTAACGCGTGAACCGGAAGCGATTTTACACTGCCTCAATTCAACGATCAAAAGATCCTCCCCAATCTTTTTTTGCAGCCCGCAACCAAACCCCAGGATCCTCCGTATAAAAAGCGTGCGCTTCTTTCTGATTTTGCTCTACCCCTTCTTTCTCGCATTCAGCCCGCTGAATTATGCCTGGGAGGCCGCTGTAGAACGCTACTGGCGCCTGGATCATCGCACCAGAACCCATCTGGACGAGCTGGGTTCCTTTGCCAGTAAATTCGCCCATGCCGAGGCCATTCCACCCCAGGATGCCCTTCTTCTGGATGAAATCCTGCAGGAATTCTCCCTCCTCCAGAAAGAACTGGGACTGTTTCAGCAGGGACTTCGAAGGGCCCACCTGAGCCGCTACCACCTGCCCGGAGTCTCAACTCCCTACGATAAGGAAGCCCACCTGAATCCAGCTGCCCTGTCCATGGATACCTATGTGGAAACCCTGCTTGGTGCCAACCTGGACCTGCTTGGCTACGAACTCCTGCGCTTTTATCACATTGCCTTTCTACACCAAAAAGCCATCCGTTCCCGCATGGAAGAACAGAATGGCCTGTTTTCAGCCATCGAAAACCGCTTCATGAAACAGTCCTTCCGGGTCCGCTTCGCCAAATCTCTTCTTATTCTGGAAGAAATGCAGGAAAGCGGGGACTTCTTCCGGAAGTCCCTGCCCCTTTGGGCCCACGCTCTCATCAAGCGCCTGGACACCCCTCTTTGCGCCAGAATGAAAAAAGAGGCCAGCTTCTGGGGTCAGATCAGTGGCTTCTTCTCAGAATTTCTGGCCAAATTCAAAATCCGTATCTGGAAAACGCTCAACCAGACCGAGTACCTGATCTCCAAGTGGTTCGGAAACGCCGCCGGAGCCATCAATGTCCAGAAATTTCTGCCCAGCATTTCGATCAAGGATCTTGAAGCCCTCAAAAAAGAACTTCAGCCTGGCGACATCCTGGTGGAAAAGACAGCTGGTGCGATTACCGATGCGATCATTCCCGGACATTTCGGCCATGTGGCCCTTTACATCGGAACCCCCGAGCAGCTTGGCGGCATTTCATGGGAAGGTCGACCGCTGAATCAGCATCCTGCCCTCAGACCCTATCTTGAGGAGCTTCAGAAAGGGCATACCGTCCTGGAATCCATCCGCCCCGGTGTCCAGTTTGTCGACATCAGCGAGTGGAAGATTACCGATCTGGCTGTGCTCCGGCCGATTTCACCCAAAGAAATCCCCCCGGCCATCATCCGCTCCATGATTTATCCCGAGACCGCCTACGATTTCCGCTTTGATGTGAATACCCGAAATATCATCGTATGCAGCGAATTGCCCTACCAGGTCTTTCACAAACTCAAATTCCCTACCCGTCCCCAGGCCGGGCGGATCTCCATCAGCCCGGATGATGTGGCTGTCTATGCCATCCGAAACCCGGATCAGCTCAGACTGACCCATTTTTTCCACAAAACAGCCCGGGTTATGCCTGAAGATGCTTTCCCTCTTTACAGGCAACTGGTGGAAAAGAATTTCAGGGCTCAGGAATAGCACAGCGAAAGCCAAGCCAGTCTCTGGCCTCACTCCTTTTCAATTCACGCCTTAAAGTCGCCCGCAGAAGACCTGCGAAACGGGTGGCATAGGAACCTCCCCGAAGAGTTCCCAAATCTGCGGTATCGTCCAGATCCGCCGGGTCTTCAGAACGCCGGTCCTTCAGCTCCTCTTCTGACAGAGGGCGGGATAAAAGACGTCCATAATCATCCAGACGCGCCCGATCCAGAGTCCATTCCGAAACGTTATCACTCATATGAAGAAGCCCGAAGCCTTCCCGGATGCCCCCTTCATGCACGAGAACGGGGCCATTTCGGTCCCAGACAAGCTCTCCCGGCGAATCGGGCAGAGTTGCCCCAAAAGGATAAAGAGTCGAAAGCTCTCCCCGGGCTGCAGTCTCCCACTGAGCCTCTGTAGGCAGATCTCCCCCGACCCATCGGCAATATCCGCGGGCCTGAAAAAAAGTGACTCCTGTTGCCGGATATCCGTCCTCCGGGTTCAGAGAAGCTGCCGGCTCACACTCACCCTGAGTGACACAATCCCGATATTTCCCGGAGCTGATTTCGGTTTCATCCAGATAAAAGGCCTTGGTCCGGGCATAGAGCATGGGCTTCTCACTGGCATGATGCATCGGTTCGGAGCTCCCCAGAAAGCGCTGTCCTTCAGGGATTTTCACCATGGGCTGCTGATCCTTTGCCCTGAGGTATTTCTGCTCCGCTAATTCCCTGAGTCCCTTGGGAAGCTCGGCAAAAATTCTGGGGATGACCAAAAGATGTAAGAAAACAAAAAATAACGCTCGCATGGGCCTATCTTAACCCGAAAGCGCAGTGTGCAAACATGCTACAGACTTGGAATCCTGATACAGCCGGGTGTATTTTAGTTCGGGAAGAAAGGATGAACATGCTCAAAAAAACTCTTGTTGCCCTGAGCCTGGCAACTCCATTGATGGCTCTGGAAGCTCAAAAACAGGCAATTATCGACCTGGAAATGGCAAATTATTTTTTCCAAGGCAAGGATTTCAAGAATGCCGAGAAATATTACAAACAGGCTGACAAAAACTTGACTCAGGATGAACTCAAGGTATTGGTCTGCCGTAACCTGGCCACGATCAGTCTTCTGAATGAAAACAAGAAGGAAGCCACCAAGACCCTGGAATCCTGCATTGGCAGCACTGATGTAAGTCTGGTGGAAAGCTCCCAGGCTTTTCGCGATGTCATCAAGCTTTACGCTGAAATCAAAGCCGATGAAATCAACCCAAATATTCAGGATGCCAAAATGGCGGCTTTCAAGCGTCAGCAGGAAATGATGAAAATGCGCATGCAGCAGGGAGGCTCCGCTCCTGCTCCTGCTCCTGCCGGAAGCGACGGCAAGGTTTCGATTGGATTCGGGCAGTGAATTTTTCATCACGGGACAGCTTTCTGGAAGCCCATGAGGCTCTCAAAAACCTTCTCGAACAGCCTGATCTGATCACTCAGGTCGATCGGGCAGTCGCAACCCTTGCCAACTGTTACCAGAATGGAGGGAAAGCCCTGTCCTGTGGAAATGGGGGCTCTATGTGTGATGCCATGCATTTCGCCGAGGAGCTGACCGGACGCTATCGTAAAGACCGGCGGGCCCTGCCTGCCCTTGCGATAAGCGATCCTTCCCACCTGAGCTGCGTAGCCAATGATTATGGTTATGAGTCCGTTTTTTCCCGCATGGTCGAAGCCATGGGCCAGAAAGGTGATGTCCTTTTAGCCATCAGCACCAGTGGAAACTCCAGAAATATCCTCAAAGCGGTTGAAGCAGCCCGCCAGAAAGAAATGATTGTGATCGGCCTGAGCGGATACACTGGTGGAGAACTGGCCCTTCAGGCCGACATCCGTCTTTGTGTGCCGGGCTCAACAACAGATCGGATTCAGGAGCTACATATCAAAATCATCCATGTTTTGATAGAAGGAATCGAAAGAAATCTCTTTCCTGAAAATTATTATTCAAATTCCTGACCTCCCCGCGTCAACTCCGGAGCTGGTTTGCTAGACTTTTTGTATGGATTCTAACTTTATAGTGACCTTTCTGGGGTCGAGTAAAAATATCGTTCGCCCGAGTAGTCCCGACGCTTTTCCCGGACATCAGCCGGTTTTTTGTCTGCAGTCCAATCTAGTTCCTGCCGAGTGGATCGCTGCTGGCGGTGCGGAAGAACTGTCACTGGCACAACCCGAATCACATGTTTCAGACGCTACAGCTCCGGCTTCTTTGAGATTTTACACCGAAGATGACTACCAGAGTGCCATTGAAATTCTGAGGGAGATGATGGTCGGAGAAGAAAGGCTTTCGGATGCAGATGAAGCCATCCTCTGTCTGTCTCTTTTTGAGAAACAGTCTCTGAGTACAACCTCTGTCGCCGGTTTCTTTGAGCTCCTCAGAGATATCGACCCCAACCGGACCCGTACCTATCGCCGCCACATCATCAAGGAATTCATGATGTATTTTCCGGATAAACCCATCGCCAAGCTGGTGACCGAGGCCTTCTCCCGTGAATGGAAAGATTCTCAGCGGGACACTCAGGGCAACATGTCTGTTCAAACCCGTAAATCCGACTCGGAACCAGAGAGCTTTCAGAAGCTTTGCGTTTTCAACCGCACCTTCTATAAATGGAACAGTTTTTTCCGCTCCTTGAGAAGAAAGCGGGAAGGTAGTGTTGATACCAACAAATTCCGCAAGCTCAGCAAACTCAAGGACGCCTACTATGCTCACGCCTTCATCTATCTGATGGAGGGAGGGGAAACCGCCGAACACGACTACAAGGCAGAACTGGGCAATATTTTCATGCAGTTCAAAAACGAATTTCATCCCCTTCTGGAGCTGCCCCACAAAGAGAATGCCTCGGATCAGATGCTTGAAGAAGGAGGGCATTACCTTCAGTGCGTGCTTTTTGCCCTCATGATGAATGAAGTCCTGATTCATTATGTCAATATCCTGAAGCTCGAAGGGCCCTCCGCCCAAAGCCTCTGCCCTGACAAGAAAAAGTTCATTATCGGGCATCTCAAGCGCTTTCAGAAAACTCTTTTCGAAAGCAATATGTCGGAAAATCCCTTCCTTTTAAGGATCATGGATATGGACTTCTCGACCTCAGCATTTCGTGAATGCACTTACAACCGCCATGAAGTTACCGTAAAATACGTCGATTTCTTTATGGAGAAGCGGTGCGTCTTCCATTTCCATGGAAAAACCGACAATATCTCTTCGCTGAAATGCACACGGGAGTAAACTTTCATGACCACAATCCAGGCCGAGAAACTGTTTGATTTATCCACTTTTCCCCTGATAAACCTGTTTGAAAACCAGAATCAGGTGTGGGAAGTCCTCGGAGCACCGCTAAAAGAATTCTGCCAACGTCTTCAGGGTCGTGTCATCGAAGGAAAAATCTGCCCCGGAGCCTTCATCGAAGGCGAAGGTATCTATATCGGTCCGGGGGCTGTTGTAGAGCCCGGAGCCTTCATCAAGGGACCCTGCTGGATTGGACCCGGTACAGAAGTGCGTCATGGAGCCTACCTCAGAGGGAATGTCATCGCCGGACGCAATTGCGTCATCGGACACACCACAGAAGTCAAGAACAGCATCTTTCTGAACGATGCCAAGGCCGGCCATTTCGCCTATGTGGGAGACTCCATTCTGGGCAATCACGTCAATCTGGGCGCCGGTACCAAACTGGCCAACCTGAAGATCATTCCCGGAAATGTCATTCTGAACATCAAGGGTCAGAAAATCGACTCGGGCTTAAGAAAATTCGGGGCTATCCTGGGAGATCGCACCGAGCTTGGCTGCAATTCCGTAACCTCTCCAGGTACAATTCTGGCTCCCGGCTCCCTTGTATTCCCCGCCATTGGGATCAAGGGTGTTTTCCTTGAGAAAACTATTCTTAGAGAATCCAATATGAATGCGCCCCGGCGCTGAAAGTCAGATCATGAGCATCGTCATTACCGGCATGGGGGCGGTAAGCCCGATTGGAAACAGTGTTGCTGAAATCTTTGATGGCCTGAAGCAAGGACAAAACGGCATTGCACCGATTGAACGGATCCAGACCGAAAACCTTCCCGTGAAATTTGCCGGGGAAGTGAAGAACTTCGATCCTGTCCTGGCTCTTGGAGATGCCAAAAAAGCACGCCAGACTGCCCGCTACATCCATTTTGGCTATGCTGCGGCCAGAGAAGCCATCGAACAGGCTCAAATCTCTGCCATACCCAGGGATAGAGTCGGCGTGATTCTGGGATCCGGCATGGGGGGCATTGAAGTCTTTGAAGACAATGTCATTCGCTACCACGAAAAAGGAGCCCGGCGGGTCAACCCCTTCTTCATTCCCATGAGTATCACCAACCTTCTGGCCGGATGGGTTGCGATTGAATACGGATTTGAAGGACCCAATTTCAGTATCAGCACCGCCTGTGCCACAGCCAACCACTGCTTTCTGGAAGGTGCATCCATGATTGAGCGCGGTCTTTGTGATGTTGTCATTGCCGGTGGCTCCGAGGCCGCCATCAACAATTCAGGAATCTCCGGATTTTCCGCCATGAAGGCCCTCTCCACCCAAAACGACAGCCCTGCCACGGCTTCCCGCCCCTTTGATCGGGACAGGCACGGATTTGTTCTGGGAGAGGGTGCGGGAGTTCTGATCCTGGAATCCGAAGAGCACGCCAGAAAGCGTGGAGCCCGAATTCTGGCCCGGCTGGCCGGAGGGGGCATGAACTGTGATGCCCACCACATTACTTCCCCCCACCCTGAAGGCCGGGGAGCCGCCCAGGCCATGAAGATGGCCCTTTCCGCAAGCCGCCTGAATCCGGATCAGATCGACTGGATCAATGCTCACGGAACCTCAACCGAGCAGGGAGATCTGGCGGAAAGCCAGGCCATCTGTTCCACATTCGGAAACCTGGCCACCTCCATTCCCGTCTCAAGCACAAAAAGCATTTTAGGCCACTGTCTGGGAGCTGCCGGAGGAATCGAAGCCATCGCCGCCATTCTGGCTCTTCAGGAAGGCTTCATTCATGCCAATTTCAATCTGAAAGAAAAGGACGCCAACATCCCTTTGCATGTACTGGCGTCCCCACTTGAGAAAAACTGTCATGCCATTCTCTCCAATTCCTTTGGATTTGGCGGCCATAACTGCTCTGTCATCTTCACTGCCGGTTAAGTTCGACTCCCAGGGTGTTCAGCTTCTCTCTGGCCTTGGCCGTATCAAAATCTTCCTCTTCGTGCAAAAGACCGAACTGAAGCTCACGGACCAGTTCACGACGGGAAGATTCCAGACTGGCATCTTTGGGAAAGCTGATTTCAATCCGGTTTGAAAAACTTCTCAGATCGCGACGACGAACTTCGGCGATCACCCTTCGGTTGAGCCCGGAGCCCAGAACCTGCACTCTCTCCCCAAAAGCGGAAATCCCGTTCACTCTGACCCGAACATCCGCCCAGCCAAACTGAGTGTAGCCTTCCTCCATCAGCTGAACTTCCACTCGATACCAGTCCGCCCCACTGGACATGAACTGTCCATCATCCACTCTTGCAGAAACCCTTTCCCCCTTCCGGTTCGCCACATTATAAAAAACCACAGGATCATCAAGTCTCACCGATACCCGGTAATGTTTCTGGTTCGTCCGCAAGAATACGGTCTGACGCCCATCCCGATATCCATCAGCCTTGACTTCAACCCGGGCAGTGGCTCCCGAAACCCAGACCGCTGCCCGAGCCTGATAAACCGGCCTGAACTGGGCATTTCTGACATCCACATCAAAGGTATAGCCACCGGAGCTTACATACTGGGCAGCCAGCGGGAGAACCAGACCCAGAAAAACCACGGCACGAAGCATCAAAATCATCATAAGAACCTCCAATGCAGAAATTATGCATCTTCTTTGAGCTCCGTCAAGCCATCCCCCTCTTTGCATTTCAATCTCCCTCAACCTATAATGCGCACGAATTGGAGGCTGTGGTACGCCCCTTCAGACAGGGAGGATGCAATGAGCATTAAAGTTGCCATCAATGGATTCGGTCGGATTGGCCGATGCTTTTTCCGCCAGGCCCAGAATAACGCCAACATCGAGATCGTACATATCAACGATCTGACGGATGCGGCAACCCTGGCCCATCTGCTCAAATATGACAGTGTTCATGGTCGCTTTTCCGGTGATGTGAACCTTGAAGGCGATCACCTGATCGTCAATGGCAAAAAAGTCGGCGTCAGCGCCCAGCGCGACCCTTCGGCCCTGCCCTGGAAAGATCTTGGTGTTGATGTTGTCATCGAATCGACCGGGGTCTTCAAGAATCGCGAACAGGTTGCCGCCCATCTGAATGCTGGAGCCAAGAAAGTGATTGTTTCCGCTCCACTGGCGGATCCGGACATCACGATTGTCATGGGGGTCAATCATGATGCCTATGACAAGAACGAGCACCATGTTCTTTCCAATGCCAGCTGCACCACAAACTGTCTGGCCCCGGTTGCCAAAATCGTGGACGATGCATTCGGCATTGAATCCGGGCTGATGACCACGATTCACAGCTACACCAATGATCAGAAAATCCTCGATCTGCCTCACTCGGACCTGCGCCGTGCCCGTGCCGCGGCCCTGAACATGATTCCGACCAAGACCGGTGCCGCCAAAGCCGTTGCCGAAGTTCTGCCTCATCTCAAGGGCAAACTGACCGGCATGGCCGTTCGGGTTCCTACCCCTAATGTCTCCCTGGTGGATGTCTGCTTTGTGACCAGGCAATCCACTACGGCTGAAGAGGTCAACAGACTGCTGGAAAAGGCTTCCCGGGAAAACCTCAAGGGCATTCTGGAAGTCTGCCATGAGGAACTGGTTTCCGGTGACTTCAACGGCTGCTCCAACTCCAGTACCGTGGATGCCAGGAACACCATGGTTCAGGGCGGAAACCTGGTCAAGGTTTTAAGCTGGTACGATAACGAAATGGGCTATTCCACCCGCATTGTGGACCTCATCGGGCATATGTTCGCCTAAGACGGGATCTTCGATGGTTTTCAAGGTTGGATTCGCTGTCGGCGTGTTTGTCACCATTGTCGTGATGCTTTTCTTCTTCGAAGGAATGCATCGGGACCGTGGCGGCAGAGGCGATGAATAGCCTGACTTCCGCCAGAAGCTCGCGGCTGTGTCTGGAATACCAGGCCAGCCGCAGGTTTCTTTGGGCCTGAGGTTCCAGGCCATCCCAAAAGCGACCTGCAAGCTCCGGTTCTTCCGGGCTCAGACCAACATAGACCCGCTCTTTCTCTGCGCTGCCAAGTTCATATTTGCGCTCCCACCAGTCCAGAAATTTCTGGATCCTTCCTCTTCCAAGTCTTTGAAGACTTAAAAGTTCGGATTCCTTTTCCAGTAGCAGGGCATTTTCATGCTCCTCCCACTGCTGGGAAAACAAATCCATCTGGGGTCTCTCCGGCAGTACCCGGCGCTCGGAGGCCGATAGTCCCCCAACAAAAAACAGGAATCCGAAAACAAATTTTGGCATGTGAACCCTTCTTTTCCACTTCCCGATCCTATCGGCAAGCCCCCCCGGAAGGTTATACTCCTCCCTTGTCATGAAAAAACATCGCAGGCTTCCCGTACCCGCCCTAGTCCTGTTCATTCTTTTCAGTCTGGTTTTTGTGGATTATGCCCTCAACCTGACCCTCAGGCTGAACAACCCTGTCACCAAAGTGCTGTCGCTATTCATCCGGCCAATCGTGGAAGGCATTCAGCAGTTTGAAAACCGCTATTACGACCTGCAAACCCGCTGGCGCTTCGGAGGGCAGCTGGGGGAAGAAGAAGTCAAAGATTTACAGCGCTCTATAGGTGAAAAACAATTTGAACTTTTCAGTCCTGAATACAACCGGCGGCATGATGAGCTCATGCAGAAGAATATGGCCAGTCAGGATATCGCGATTGTCGCCATTGATGAAAAAACTCTAACCGAACTCAATCAATGGCCTTTAAGAAGAGACGCTTACGTCAAAATGCTCCACCGTATTCTGAAGGAGGGTGGAGCTCGTGGGATTGTTTTTGACGTTGGCTTTTTTGAAAAAGGCGATCAGGCTTTATTAGAAACTCTTGCCACACTCAATCAAAAACTGCCTCCCGAACAACATACGGTTGTCACAGAACTTATTGACAAAGTTGATTTCAATCAAAAGCTTGAAGGGTCTTTTCAGAAATACAGTGACCAGATCGTCGCGGGCTCCATTCTCTTTACAGAAAAGAAGCCCGGCCCAAAATCAGATCAGCTAGAAGCTTTTCCCCGAAGTGCCATTCGATACGACATCAGAGCCATTCCTGAATACAAACCCGTTCTTGAGGCTCTATCCAAAACTTATTTGAGTGGAACGTTCAGCTATGACAGCTTGAGACAGCATATCCGGCATAATGCCTACTTTACAGCAAGACCCGACAAGGACGGCATTGTACGGAGTATGGAACTACTCGCGGCTCTTCCCGTCCAAATTCACGACAATGGTCAAACTTTAGAACAGCACATGCTTTTTGCTTGCCTTGGTTTGGAAGGCTACAACATGATGCTTGAAGGAGGAATCCGTCCCCCACGACTTTCTGCTAACGGCCAAACAATCACGATGGATGCCACTCCAACCTATCGAAATCTCAACGAGCAGGGCAAAAATGCCCTAAGACAAGCCATCATTTCCATATTTGAAAATACTCCCGATATCAATAAGGAAAAGCTAGACATTCTTAGGACAGTTACAAAAAAAGCATCTCTACGCTTTCTTTCCACCTATGAGGCTCTACCCCAGCACCTATTTTTATGGTCTGCTGGAGACTATAAAATCACAGAAGAACCCGGCTCTGGTTTCTATGCCCAATTGGCAATCATGCCCAAACCTCTGTTAGAAGAATTGATCGTACAACTTCCTCAATCCTCACAATCCGCAATTTTAAAAGCCACTTCTGAAGAAGACTTCCGTAGCACAGCTGCTGAACTCGAGCCTCTTGCCAATGACCCAGGACAACCTTTACTGAAGCTGCTAGCCAAAAATCTATGGTTCACTATTGGCCATAGACTAAACCCTCTTCATGCTTTCACTCACGAAGAAAGAACCCGCATTAAACAGGCATTTTTAGAACAATCCCAAAAATTGGAACCTTATGTAAAGGAAGTTTTTGTCCTCCAAAATTTTGACCTAAACCCACACATCATCCGTATGGGATCTAATGGAAAAGTTGGCATCACATTTAAAGGTCCAAAGCAGTCCTATATCTACTTCAGTATGGCCGATGTCATCTTCCGCGATCGCTTTCATGGGACACTGCTAAACTTTCCAACCAATGAAATGACTTTGAAAGAAGCTTTTGAAGGCCGGATTGTCTTCTTTGGTCCCACAGCTCCAGGTATCAATGACTGGCGTCCAACCCCTATTGCCGAAATCATGGATGGGGTGGAACTTCACTGCCATACCCTGGAAAGCCTGAGGGGTGGAACCCAAATCCTAA